>NZ_FNUK01000012.1 GCF_900108045.1 Caloramator fervidus
CTAGAAGAAGTAGAACATTTGAGACATACATACGAATGCAAAGAACTATATAAAGATAGAAGCAAAACCATAGAGAGGGTATTTGCTGACTTGAAGGAGAAGCATGGTTTGCGATGGACAACACTAAGAGGGATAGAAAAAGTGTCCATGCAAGCGATGCTTGTTTGTGCTTGCTTTAACTTAAAGAAGATGGCAAATTGGATGTGGAAGAAGGGACAAAACGGCCCTGGAAAGGGCAAAAATTTCTTTGTATTTATAAAATATTTATCAAAAATGCTTGTAAAAATACTCAAACCCCACTTTTCGTTTTTTGAAAAGTGGGGTTTGTCGACGGTCTGGCAGCTTTAAAGGTTTTACTTTAAAGCTGTTATTTTTTTTTAAAATTGTTAATAATAAATTGTAGAATGTGGGGTGATGTAATGCGTTTTTTGGAGGTAAAAGGGAAGGAAGTGGTTTATAAAGGAAATTCTATCGGATTTGTAGATAATGCTTTAGTAAACTTTGATAAAAAGGTTATTTCATCTTTTTTAATAAAACCTAGTTATGATAAAGGAGTATATTTTATAAAAATAAATGATTTTTTTATAGAGAAGGAAAAATTTTTTGTAAAAAGGTTTTTTAAAGTAAAAAATAACATATACAAGAAAGCGGAAAAATTTTTATTAACTTCTGTTTTAGGAAAAAGCGTTTATGAAAATAATTTAAAGGACATAGGAAGCGTAGTAGATGTTATATTTGATGAAAATACGGGAATAATAAAAGCGATAATAATATCTCTTGGAATTTTTGATGATTTAGTAAATGGTAGAAAGATACATATGTTAAATAAAGATGATGTTTTAAATAGCGATAAAATAATAGTAAAAGAGGATTCTGTAGAAATTATAAATGAGATTTCAATAGTTTGAGGGATTGATATGAGACTTTATAGGGTACTTATATCTTTAGCTTATGCTCTGATTATTGTCTTGTTTTTTATAATGTCTGTATTATACTTAAGACCGTTATTATTTTCTATTTTTATAGCCTACATGTTAAACCCTATTGTTAAGTATATAAATAAGTTTATTTCAAATTATAAATTGTGTTCTTTTATTACTATTGTTTTATTCTTGGTTGTAATAGTTTTGGCGATATTTTATTTTATACCTGTTATTACAAAGGAAATTATGGACCTTATGGCAAGTGTAGGAGAATTTTCGAAGGAGTATAGAAAAATAATAGATTTTATAAATAAAATGCAGGTTCCTAATTATATTAAAAGTATGTTTAATAATGCTTTGAAAAAATTTCAGGAAAGACTTTTGATAGAGTTAAGTAAATTCATTGAAGATATTTTAAAGTTTTTGTCATATCTTCCAACCTATATACTAATACCTATTTTTGTATATTATTTTTTATCAGATGCAGATTATTTTAAAAAGTTATTAAAATGTTTAATACCCTATAATATAAGAGACAAGATGTTGGAACTTTTTAGGGATTATGAAAAAATAATAGGGAATTTTATAAAGGGTCAGGTTATTTTATCTATAATAATAACCTTTTCAACTTTAGCAGTACTTTTATTACTGAAAATAAAATATGCTTTTATAATTTCTATAATAAATGGATTTGCCAATATTATACCATATTTTGGACCTATATTAGGATTTATTCCAGCCTTTTTAGCAGCATTAACGGAATCTACTTCAAAAGCTTTAATTGTTGCTATAGCTTTTTTTATAATACAAGAAGTTGAAAGTGGGGTTATAGCTCCTAAAATATTAGAAAATACTATGGGGCTTCATCCTATATTTGTAATAATAGCTTTAATATTAGGAGGTAAGTTTTTTGGAGCATGGGGGCTTATTTTGTCCGTTCCTATATTTGCTATTATAAAGGTTACGTTTAATTATGTTGTTAATAGGCTTTATTAGAAAGTTTAGAATCTCTTGACAATGTTGTATTAATGGATATACTATTATTAGTGCAGATAAAGGTTAATATCTAAAGGCTATGAAGAGAAGGAGTACACATCCTTTCTGATTTTAGAGAGAAGGCGGTTGGTGCAAGCCTTTACAGAGGGATGTGGGAGCAGTCTCGGAGCTTCCTGCCGAATCATAGTAGGCAGAGACGGGCAATCCGTTACCTAAAAGAGTGACCTTATTGGTAATTAGGGTGGGACCGTGAAGTTAACCTTCGTCCCTTTGGGACGAGGGTTTTTTGTTAATAAGGATAAGGAGGTGTTGTTATGAACTATATGGGAGTTAATGAAATAAGAGAAAAGTATTTATCATTTTTTGAAAGCAAGGGGCATCTTAGACTTCCAAGTTTTTCTTTAATTCCTAAAAATGATAAGAGTTTGCTTTTAATTAACGCAGGTATGGCACCTTTAAAACCATATTTTACCGGACAAGAAATTCCACCAAGTAAGAGAATAACAACATGTCAGAAATGCATAAGAACTGGTGATATTGAAAGAGTTGGTAAAACTGCAAGACATGCAACTTTCTTTGAAATGCTTGGGAACTTTTCTTTTGGAGATTATTTTAAAGAAGAGGTAATACCTTGGGCATGGGAGTTTGTAACAGAGGTTTTAAAACTACCTAAAGAGAGATTATGGATAACAATTTATGAAGATGATGATGAAGCTTTTGAAATATGGAATAAAAAAGTTGGAGTTCCTGCTGAAAGAATTGTTAGAATGGGTAAAGAAGATAACTTTTGGGAAATAGGTGTTGGACCGTGTGGACCTTGTTCAGAGATATATTTTGATAGGGGAGAGGACAAGGGCTGTAGAAAGCCAACTTGTGGTATAGGATGTGATTGTGATAGATTTGTTGAGTTTTGGAATCTTGTATTTACTCAATTTGATAAAGATGAAGAAGGAAATTATCATAGATTAGAAAATCCTAATATAGATACAGGAATGGGACTCGAAAGAATAGCAACTATAATGCAGGGAGTTGACAGTATATTTGAAATAGATACTATGAAGAATATATTAAATAAAGTATGTGAAATTGCAAATTATAAATATGGCACTGATGAAAAGAAGGATGTTTCAGTTAGAGTTATAACAGATCATATAAGAAGTGTTGTATTTATGGTTTCTGATGGTGTTTTACCTTCAAATGAAGGAAGAGGATATGTTTTAAGAAGGTTATTAAGAAGAGCGGCAAGGCATGGTAAACTTCTTGGAATAAATGGTGCTTTTCTTTGGGAGATTTGTGATGTTGTTATTGAAAATTCAAAGGATGTATACAAAGAACTTGAAGAAAAAAGAGAATACATAAAAAGAATTATAAAGGTTGAAGAGGAAAGATTTGACGAAACTATAGATCAAGGAATGAATATATTAGAAGAATATATAGCTGAGCTTAAGAAAGAAAACAAAAATATATTAGATGGTGAAAAAGCCTTCAAACTCTATGATACTTACGGATTCCCAATAGAGCTTACCCTTGAAATATTACAAGAAAACGGGATGGGCGTTGACATAGATGGTTTTAATAAAGAGATGGAAATTCAAAAAGAAAGAGCAAGGTCTGCAAGAGAAGAGACAAATTATATGGGAACAGATATGGATGTTTATATGACTTTACCTGCTGAAATAAATACTGTGTTTGATGGATATAACAATACAATATCAAAAGGTAAAATATTGGTAATAGTTAAAGATGGTAACATAGTTGATTTTGCAAATGAAGGTGATAATGTTGAATTGATATTGGATAGGACTTCTTTTTATGCAGAAATGGGTGGGCAAGTTGGAGATACAGGAATAATTGAAGGAGAAGGATTCAAAGTAGAAGTAAAAGATACTAAAAAGACAGCAAATAATAAGGTTATACACATTGGTAAAGTTATAGAGGGAAGATTAGAAAAAGAAAAAGAAGTTACGACTATAGTAGATAAGGAAAGAAGAATGGATATCGCAAGAAATCATACTGCAACTCATCTTTTACACAAGGCTTTAAAGGATGTATTAGGGAATCATGTTAATCAGGCAGGTTCTTTAGTTGCTCCAGATAGATTGAGATTTGACTTTACTCATTTTGATGCGCTTTCTACAGAGGATTTAAAGAGGGTAGAAGATCTAGTAAATAGTAAAATAATGGAATCTTTAGAAGTTGAAACTGTTGAAACTACATTAGATGAAGCTAAAAAGATGGGTGCAACTGCTTTGTTTGATGAAAAATATGCTAACATTGTAAGGGTTGTTAAAGTTGGAGATTATAGCATGGAGCTTTGTGGAGGAACTCACGTTTTAAATACTTCTGTTATAGGATTATTTAAGATTACATCTGAAGGTGGAGTAGCTTCGGGAGTGAGAAGAATAGAAGCAGTAACAGGAAAAAATGCTTTAAGATATATTGAATCCCTTGAAAATATGTTAAAGGATGTTGCAGTTATATTAAAAACAAATGTAAAAGATATTCCAAGAAGGGTGGAAGTTTTAGTAAATGAATTAAAGGAAAAAGAAAGGGAAATAGATGCATTAAAATCTAAAATTGCAAAGGATGCAGCTATGAATCTTATAAATGAGGCAAAGGATGTAAAAGGAGTAAAGGTTATTACAGCTTCCTTTGATTTAGATATGGAGGCTTTAAGGGAGCTTGGTGATAAGCTAAAGGAAAAACTTGACACTTGTCTTGTTGTTTTAGCATCTACAAAGGACGATAAAGTAGGTTTTGTTGCAATGGCAACAAAGAATGCGGTATCTAAAGGAATTCATGCTGGAAATATAATAAGAGAAGTTGCAAAGATTGCAGGCGGTGGTGGTGGAGGAAGACCTGATATGGCTCAAGCTGGAGGAAAGGATAAATCAAAAGTTAAAGAAGCTCTAGATACAGTTTATGCTTTAGTAGAACAGATATTAAGTTAGACCCATTTTGGGTCTTTTTTTAAAAAATTGTCTCAATATGTTGAGTTTTCTCATAATTTATTATTAAAATAAGTTAGAAGGAGTTGATTAAACATTGATTTATTATCCTTATTTGGTATAATTATAATAAACATTGGAAATTATCTTAATGTAGTTACTTAAGAAGGGTGTGATTTATATGACTGAAGGAACAATGCAATTTAAATTTAATTTTGAAGGAAATAAAAAAGTTCAAGAGATTCTTACTGAGGTTTATAACGCATTGAAGGAAAAAGGATATAACCCTATAAATCAGCTTGTAGGATATATATTATCTGGAGATCCAACTTATATTACAAGTTACAAAAATGCACGATCTTTAATTAGAAAAATTGAAAGGGATGAACTTTTAGAAGAGCTTTTAAGATCTTATCTTGAAAGATAATGCATGCAAGGAATCTTGCATGCTAAATTTTTGTCTTAAGGAGGTTTTTATGGAATATAAAAGGCTTGGAAATACTGATTTATTTGTATCAAAGCTTTGTTTTGGAAGTTTGACTATAGGACCTTTACAAGCTAATTTGTCAATTGAAGAAGGTGCAAAAATAATTTTAAAAGCTTTTGAACTTGGAGTAAATATAGTTGATACAGCAAAACTTTATAAAACATACCCTTATATAAAAAGAGCACTAGAGCTTTTTGGTGATAAAGAAAAAATAATTATTTCAAGCAAATCCTATGATTATACGTATGATGGAATGAAAGAAAGCATAAAAGAGGCTTTAGAAGAGTTAAACGTTGAATCTTTAGGAATTTTTATGCTTCATGAACAAGAAAGTAGGCTTACTTTAAAGGGACACAAAGATGCATTGAAATGTTTAATAGATGCTAAAAAGGCAGGTATAATTAAGGCTGTTGGAATTTCAACTCATGCAGTTGAGGTTGTAGATGCCGTTTGTGATATGGAAGAGGTTGATGTAATTCATCCTATATTTAACAAAAAAGGTATTGGTATAATAGATGGAAGCATTGAGGATATGAAAGCTGCAATTAAAAAAGCTTATGAAAGTGGTAAAGGTATAATAGCTATGAAGCCTCTTGGTGGGGGGAATTTAATTAAGTATGCTGATGAAGCCTTTGACTTTGTTTTAGGTTTTCCTTATCTGCATTCTATAGCGGTGGGAATGCAAAGTTTTGATGAAGTTTATGCAAATGTTTTTAGGTTTGAAGGAAGAGAAATTGATAAGAATATAAAAGAGAAATTAAAAAATAGAAAGAGAAGACTTCATATAGAGAGTTGGTGTGAGATTTGTGGTGAATGTATAAGCCACTGCCCAAATGATGCGTTGTATATTGATGATAAGCTAAAGGTAAATGAAGATAAATGTCTTCTTTGTGGATATTGTTCTGCATATTGTAAAAATTTTTGTTTAAAAATAATCTAAGGAGGATAATTGTGAGGGTATTAGGGCTTGATGTAGGAGAAAAAAGAATTGGAATTGCAATAAGCGATCCTTTAGGTTGGACAGCTCAGAGTTTAAAAACTTTGGAAAGAAGGAATATTAAAAGCGATATTGAGGAAATAATAAAAATAATTGAACAGCATAAGGTTGAAAAATTAGTAGTTGGTCTTCCTAAAAATATGAACGGAACGATAGGGGAATCTGGACAAAAAGTTATGAATTTTTGTAATAAGTTATTGGAAAAAATAAATATAGAAATTATCTATGAAGATGAAAGGCTAACTACTATGGCAGCTGAAAAAATACTTATTGATGCTGATATTTCAAGAAAGAAGAGAAAAGGAATAGTTGATGCACTTGCGGCTACTTTTATACTTCAAACATATCTTGATAGAAATAGAAAATTATAGTTGACAAAAATTGCATTTAATTTTACAATAACAATATATTAAAAGAAATGAGGTGTTAGTTATGTCACATGAACATCATGAACATGAACATGAAAACATAGTTGTTTTAACGGATGAAAATGGAGTTGAAACAGAATTTGAAATTATAACATCACTAGAAGTTGATGATAAACTTTATTATGTGTTATATCCACTTGATTCAGAGGATGAAGAGGCAGTTGTTTTAAGGTATGAAGAGGATGAGAATGGAGAAGGAACTTTAGCAGCAATTGAAGATGATGAAGAATTCGATAAAGTTGCTAAAGCTTACGAACAATGGCTTGAAGAAGAGGATTTTGAAGAATTTGAAGATTTTGAAGATGATGAAGAATAAATTAGGCAGGCATTGAAATGCCTGCCTAATTTTTATTTGGTTTTAAGTTATGAGGTTAAGTTGTTTTTTATATTGACAATGATTTTCAATAATAATATAATAATAATGAAAGTCATTATCATTGGGAGGTAAGACCTATGACTCTTGATAAAGCTAGGGTTGGGCAAAAAATAGTAATTAAGGATATACTTGATGAAAATATAAGGGTTCAAGCTATAAGATTAGGACTTTATAAAGGAGCTAATGTGGTGTGTTCAGCTAAAATCCCTTTTGGGCCTATTATAGTAGGAAATAAGTTTCAGGAGATTGCTGTAGGAAGGGAACTTGCAAAAAAAATAGAAATAGACATAGTAAGTTAAGGAGGGATGTTATGAGCTGCTGTCAAGGTTTAAAGATAAATATTCCAAAAGGAGCTAAAAAAATTGTTCTTGCAGGCAATCCTAACGTAGGAAAATCTGTTTTTTTTAACGCTTTAACAGGAATGTATGTTGATGTTTCAAATTTCCCAGGAACAACGGTTGATATATCCCACGGCAGATTTGGAAATGATGTAGTTTTAGATACTCCAGGAGTTTATGGAGTTTCATCTTTTAATGATGAGGAAAGGGTTGCAAAGGATGTTATACTTTATGGAGATATTATATTAAATGTAGTTGATGCTTTACACTTGGATAGAGATTTGTTTTTAACTTTGCAGCTTATAGATATGGGTAAACCTATTATAGTTGCTCTTAATATGATGGATGATGTAGAAAGAAATGGAATAAAAATAGATGTAGATAAGCTTAGTAAACTTTTAGGGGTTCCTGTTATTCCAACTGTTGCAGTTAAAGGAAAAGGTATAAGTGAAGTTAAAAATCAGATATATAATGCTAAAGTTGGAAATTCTCATCCTAAAATACTAGAATATATAAAATCAATAAAGGATAAAATAGAAAATCAAAGTGAAGCTTTAATGATTCTAGAAGATGATGAAGATATGTTAAAAAAGTATGGATTAAAACCCTTTAATTTAAGAGAAGAAATTTACAGGTTAAGAAGACAAAGAGTTGATGAAATAGTTTCAGAAGTTGTATTAAGTGATTACAGTAAAAGTTCTATAAGGAATAAAATAGGATACTATATGTTAAATCCTTTAACTGGAATTCCTATACTATTTATTACTTTGTATGTTATATTTAAGGTCATAGGAGTTTTTGTTGCTGGAAATTTAGTTGAAATAACGGAAGGAACCATAATGAAAGGATACTATGAGCCGTTTATTAAAAGTGTTATATCAAAATTTGTTAAAGGAGGAGTTATTTATAATTTTCTTGTAGGAGAGTATGGAATATTAACACTAACTCCAACTTACGTTTTAGGACTTTTGATGCCTCTTGTAGTGGCTTTTTATTTCTTTATGTCTTTACTTGAAGATTCAGGTTATCTTCCAAGAATAGCAGCTCTTACAGATAGAGTGCTATCCTTCTTTGGATTAAATGGAAGGGCTATAATTCCAATAATATTGGGATTTGGATGCATAACTATGGCTACTATAACTACAAGGCTTTTAGGAACAAGAAAAGAAAAGATAATAGCAACAGCGCTTTTAGGGTTAACTATACCTTGTTCTGCTCAGCTTGGTGTTATAGCTGGAATGATTGCACCTTTAGGAGTTAAGTATGTATTGATTTATTTAATTACTATTGTTTCTGTTTTTGTTATTACAGGAACTACTTTAAATAAAATATTGCCCGGAGAATCTTCACATCTTTTTATTGATTTGCCTCCTGTTAGAATTCCAAGGATTTTAAATGTATTAAAAAAGACGTATTCTAAGACTTTAATGTTTTTAAAGGAAGCAACTCCTTTATTTGCTTTAGGAGCTTTTATTATAACGCTTTTAAATGAAACCAATTTACTTAATTATATTCAAATACTTTTTGCACCTTTTACACAAAATATACTAAAGCTTCCTAAAGAGGCTACAAATGCTTTTATAATGGGTATAATAAGAAGAGATTTTGGCGCAGCAGGTCTTACAGAACTTGCTTTAAATAAAGAACAAACGGTAATTGCTTTGGTTACCATAACTTTGTTTGTGCCTTGTATAGCTTCTATTATGGTTATGTTTAAAGAAAGAAGCAAGCAAGAAGCTATAGCTATTTGGTTAGGAAGTTTTATAATTGCTTTTTTAGTAGGCGGAATTTTGGCTTTTATTTTACTTTAATTAGAAGGTGATAATATGGAAATAAAATGTCCAACCTGCGGTTATATAGTTAAAGACTCTATGATATGTCCAAGATGTAGAACAAAACTTATATCATGTCTAGGTTGCAGTGGTAATTGTTTAAAGTGCAAGCTCAGGAAGGATAAAAATTAATATTGATGTTACTTGACAATATACAAATAGTGCATGTAAAATTTAACTAATGAAAATATTTTTCATTGGGGTGCATATGTGGTATGATGACAAAGGAAGAAACAGAAAAGTTTAAGCAGGAACTTAAGGAAAGAGGTTATAAATTAACACCTCAAAGAAGGGCAATTTTAAACGTCATAATAGAAAACGAAGGAAGGCACTTGTCACCAGAGGAAATATATGAATTTGTAAAAAAAGAATGTCCAGAAATAGGATTAGCTACAGTCTATAGAACAGTTCAATTGCTTGAAAAAATGGGTGTTCTTTATAGGATGAATTTTGATGATGGTGTAAGTAGATATGAACTTGTTAAAAACACCGCTGATCACCAACATCACCATCTTGTATGTTTAAAATGTGGAAGTATTGAGGAAGTAGAAGATGATCTTTTAGAGGTTTTAGAAGACAAAATAGCTCAAAAATATGATTTTTTTATAAAAAATCATGATGTAAAGTTTTATGGTTTTTGTAAAAAATGTAGAAAATAATGCATGAGAATTGCTTTTAGCAATTCTTCATGCTTTATTTTTTAAATTACATATATATTTTGTTTTTTGTGGTAAAATACAAGTAGAAGTGTTTGGCTTAACAAAGGAGGGAATATGATTGACAAAAAATAAAATAAAGGTTGTTCCGTTAGGTGGAGTAAATGAAATAGGAAAAAATATGACGATGATAGAATATAAGAATGAAATTATAGTTATAGATTGTGGTTTAATGTTTCCTGAGGAAGAGATGTTTGGAATAGATGTGGTAATTCCTGATGTTACATATCTTGTTAAAAATAAAGAAAAAGTCAAAGGAATATTTTTAACCCATGGACATGAAGACCATATAGGAGGACTTCCTTATATTTTAAAGCAGCTTAATGTTCCAGTTTATGGGACTATGCTGACTTTGGGTATTGTTCAAACGAGGTTAAAGGATCATGGAATTCTAAGTTCTGTGGATCTTAGAGTGGTAAAAGCAGGAGAAGTTGTAGAGCTTGAAAATATGAAGGTAGAATTTATTAAAAATTGTCATAGTATAGCTGATTCATGCTCTCTTGCAATTCATACCGAACTTGGCGTTATAGTTCATACTGGGGATTTTAAAATAGACTATACTCCTATAGATGGAGTTACTATGGATCTTGCAAGATTTGCAGAACTTGGGAAAAAGGGAGTTTTACTTTTACTGGCTGATAGCACAAATGTTGAAAGACCGGGATATACCATGTCAGAAAGAGTTGTTGGAGAAACTTTCGATAATATATTTTCAGAAGCTTCAGGTAGAATAATAGTTGCAACGTTTGCTTCGAATGTTCATAGAATTCAGCAAATAATAAATTCTGCCTATAAGTTTAATAGAAAAGTTGCTGTGTCAGGAAGAAGCGTTGAAACTATATTAGAAGTTGCATATTCGTTAGGATATTTAAATATACCAGAAGGTTTACTGATAAGCATAGATGATATTAATAAATATAATGATAGACAAATAGTTATTATAACTACTGGAAGTCAAGGAGAGCCTATGTCGGCTCTTGCTAGAATGTCTACATCTGAACATAAAAAGGTGGAAATTAAAGAAGGAGACCTTGTTATAATTTCAGCAACTCCAATACCTGGTAATGAAAAGCTTATTTCAAGAGTTATAAATCAACTATTTAAAAAAGGAGCTAATGTATATTATCAATCTCTTGCAGATGTTCATGTATCAGGGCATGCTTGCCAAGAGGAGTTAAAACTTATTCATACTTTAACAAAGCCTAAGTATTTTATGCCAGTTCATGGAGAATTTAGACATTTAAAACAACATGCTTTCTTGGCTGAAAAATTAGGAATGGAGAAGTCAAATATATTTATAGCTGAAATAGGACAGGTTCTTGAAATAACTAAGGAAGGTGCAAAGCTTAATGGAAGTATTCCAGCAGGTCAAGTTTTAGTTGATGGACTTGGGGTTGGAGATGTTGGAAGTATTGTTTTAAGGGATAGAAAACATTTATCTCAAGATGGAATATTGACGGTTGTTGTAACCATAGATAAATCAAACGGCAAAATCCTTGCAGGACCAGATATTATTTCAAGAGGATTTGTTTATGTTAGAGAATCAGAAGATTTGATAGAGGAGGCTAAGAAGCTAGTTAAAAAGGCAATAGATGAATGTTTAAGTAAGCAGGTTACGGAATGGGCAACAATTAAAGCTAATGTAAGGGATGTTTTAAGGGACTTTTTATACGAAAAAACAAAACGAAAACCTATGATATTACCTATTATAATGGAAATTTAATAAGGGGGTGGGTCTATGTATATTTATGACAAAGTTTATGAGTTTGCAAGGGAACTTAAAAATGCTCCTGAGGTAGTTAATTATAAAAGAGCACTTGAAAAAATCAATGCTAATGAAAAGCATAAAAAGATGGTTGAAGATTTAAGAAAAATGCAATTTGAGATTTATTCAATGCAACTTCAAGGAAAACAACCATCAAAAGAGCAAATGGAGGCTTTTGAAAATATCTCAAATATTATAAGTTTAAACCCTGAAGTAAAAGAATTTTTAGAAGCTGAAATGAGGTTTTTAACTTTATGGCAGGATATTTTTAAAATAATAACTGATACTATAGGAATTAATATAAATCCTAACTTATAATGGAGGGTATTATGGATAAGAATAGAATAAAATATTTAACAAAAGCGGGTATTATAGCTGCTATCTATGCTGTTTTAACTATTTTTCTAATGCCTATATCCTATGGGCCAGTTCAATTTAGGATATCAGAAGCCCTAACTGTTTTACCTTTTGTTGAGCCTGCTGCAATTTGGGGGCTTTTTATAGGATGTATTTTTGCTAACTACTTTGGAGGTCTTGGATGGGTGGATATAGTTTTTGGAAGTTTGACTACCCTTGTTGCGGCTTATCTTACTTCAAAGATGCCAAATAAGTACTTAGCTGTTTTGCCGCCCATATTTTTAAATGCATTTGTTGTAGCAATTTGGGTTCAACAGTTTATAGGACAAGAAGTTAAGATAAAAGGATTAAGTCCGTATTGGATTACGGTAGGAACTATTGGATTTGGAGAGTTTGTAACTGCGGGTATACTTGGGATTATGTTGCTTACAATATATGAAAGAATACAAAAATAGCACTTTATTCAGCTAAGCTGAATAAAGTGCTATTTTTGCGCTTGAGGAAAACATTATAAAGTGTTATAATTTTGTAGGTTAAAAAACAACAAGATTCTACAAAATATTTCTACATGATTTGTGATAAAATAAATTGAGAATATTTTATGTTGCTGGAGGGAAAAATGAGTGCAATTGTTTATGATTATATTGAAGAGTATATAAGAAATTTAATTCCTGAGAGCAAAGGGATTTTGAAGGAGCTAGAGGAGTATGCCAAGAATAATAAAGTTCCTATTATTCATAAGGAAGTTGGTCAGCTGCTTAGGATATTGATAAGGCTTCATGGTATTAAGAATATTCTTGAAGTTGGAACTGCAATAGGATATTCTTCTATACTAATGGCTGATGCAGCAGGAGATTGCAAAATAGTTACTATTGAGCGAGATGAAGATATGGTAAATAAAGCAGTGGATAATATAAGAAAAGCTAACATGGAGGATAAGATACAGGTACTAAAGGGAGATGCCCTTGAGGTATTAAAAAGTTTGGAGGGAAGTTTTGATTTAATTTTTTTGGATGCAGCTAAGGGACATTACATACATTTTCTTCCAGAATGTTTAAGGTTGTTAAAAAAAGGAGGACTTTTGATTTCTGATAACGTACTTTTTAGAGGCATGATTGCAACAAACGACCTAGTTAAAAGAAGAAAAATAACAATTGTAAAAAGGCTTAGAAAATATTTAAGCGATATTTCTAATAATCCAGTTTTAGAGACGGTTGTTCTTCCTTTAGGAGATGGTGTTGCTATTACTTTAAAGAGATAGGAGGTGCAAAATGAAATTAGAGCTTTTAGCTCCTGCTGGAAATTTAGAAAAGCTTAAAGTTGCTGTTCTTTATGGAGCTGATGCTGTATATATTGGTGGGGAAGCTTACAGCCTAAGAGCAATGGCAGATAACTTTGATATAGATACTATGAAAGAAGCATTAGAGTTTGCACATAAGCATGGAGTTAAGGTTTATGTAACGGTTAATATATTTGCCCATAATGATGATTTAAAGGGTATTCCTAGTTATGTAAAATCTTTAAGTGAAATAGGTGTTGATGCTATAATAGTATCTGATCCAGGGGTTTTTTCTATAGTTAAGGAAGTTGCACCTGACATGGAGGTTCACATTAGCACTCAAGCTAATAATACAAATTACAAAACCTGTGAGTTTTGGTATAAACTTGGAGCAAAAAGGGTAGTTTTAGCAAGGGAACTTTCGTTAAAGGAGATAAAAGAAATAAGACAAAAAACTCCAAAGGATTTAGAGCTTGAAGCTTTTGTTCATGGGGCTATGTGTATATCTTATTCGGGAAGATGTTTATTATCTAATTATATGACTTATAGAGATGCAAACAGGGGAGCTTGTGCCCATCCTTGTAGGTATAAATATTATTTAGTTGAAGAAAAAAGACCTGGACAATATTTTCCAGTTTTTGAAGATGAAAGGGGAACATATATATTAAATTCTCACGATTTGTGTATGATAGAATATATTCCTGAGCTTGTTGAAAGTGGGATTACAAGTTTTAAAATAGAAGGAAGAATGAAAAGTTCTTATTATGTTGCGACGGTTGTTAAAGCATACAGGCAAGCAATAGATGCTTATTTAAAGGATAAAGAAAATTATAAATTTAATCCTAAGTGGCTTGAAGAAGTTTCAAAGGCAAGCCATAGGGAATTTTCAACAGGCTTTTATTTTGGTAAACCTCAAAAGCAGATTTATTCAACATCTTCATATATTAGGACCCATGATGTTGTGGGAATTGTTGTTGATTATGACGAAGAAAATAACATTGCAACTATTGAGCAAAGAAATAAAATTTTTAAAGGGGATACTGTTGAAGTATTAACTTATAAAGGTGAAAATTTTAAAATAACTTTGGATTATATGTGGAATTTGGAGGGAGAGGAGATTGACTCTACTCCACATCCACAGATGATATATAAAATAAAAACAAATAAAAAATTAAATCCATATGATATGCTAGTTAAGGAGAAAGGGGATAAAGATGAATAGACCTATTTTAATTGGTATTGCAGGAGGAACTGGTTCTGGAAAAAGTACTGTTGCAAATGAGATTTTTAAAAGCTTACCAGGAGAAAGCATAGCAGTAATCGAGCAGGATTCATATTATAAGGATCAAAGCCATCTAACTTTAGAGGAAAGAAAAAAGACAAATTATGATCATCCAGATGCTTTTGATACTGAGCTTTTGATTAAACACTTAAAGATGCTTTTAAACGGTGAAGCTATTGAAAAACCTTTATATGACTTTGAAATTTACACGCGCAAAAAAGAAACTGTAAGGATAGAGCCAAAGGATATAATTATTTTAGAAGGCATACTTATTTTAGCAGAACCTGAGATAAGAAATTTATTAGATATTAAGATTTTTGTGGATACTGATGCTGATGTTAGAATTATAAGAAGAATTCAAAGGGATATAAAGGAAAGAGGAAGAACAGTAGAATCTGTTATTGAGCAATATATGAATGTTGTTCGCCCAATGCACATGCAGTTTGTAGAGCCAACTAAAAGATATGCTGATATAATAATTCCAGAAGGTGGATACAACAAGGTAGCTATAGATATTTTAATAGCAAAAATTAAACAAATTTTATCTAAAAATAAGTAACAAAAACCCCCTAGTTGGCATATTATAATACATAGCCAACTGGGGGGTGAACTTTTGTTGATTGACATTATTATTTTGATTATTGAAACAACGAGAAACTTTATAGGTTATTTAACTAATGGAAAATCGTTTCCTCAACCTCTTTCTGAAGAAGAAGAGAGGGAGTTGTTTTTAGCATATAAAAATGGAGATCAAAATGCTAAAAATGAACTTATTACAAGGAACCTAAGATTAGTTGCTCATATAATAAAAAAGTTTAATCCTAGTCCTAAAGATGCTGATGATTTAATATCTATAGGAACTGTAGGGCTTATTAAGGCCATTGAAACTTTTGATAAATCAAAGGGAAATAGATTTGCAACCTATGCGGCAAGGTGTATAGAAAATGAAATTTTAATGTATGTAAGAAGTTCTAAAAAATCTAAATCTGAAGTTTACCTTCAAGATCCTATAGGAGTTGATAAGGAAGGGAATGAAATTTGTCTTATAGATGTATTAGGAACAGATAGCGAAAAGATAGTTGATGAAGTTGATAATAAAATATCTACAAGGAAATTAAAATCCCTTTTAAATAAAGTTTTAGATGAAAAAGAAAAAATCATAATAGAGCTTAGATATGGAATATCTGGCGAACCTTTAACTCAAAGGGAGATTGCAAAAATTCTTGGAATATCAAGGTCCTATGTATCGCGAATAGAAAAAAAAGCTTTAAAAAAGTTGGCTAAGGCTATGAAGATTTAAGTGCATTTCAGTAATCTGAAATGCACTTTTTATAATTTTTTGATATAATTAATGTTATTGTAAGGAAAAATTTTATAAAGAGGTGAGGTATGTTTAATAGATTAAAACCGGATTATTATGTGCCAAGCATTTATTCGATTGATTTTGATAAGTTAAAACAAAAGGGTATAAAATCTTTAATAATAGATATAGATAACACTTTAATGCCTTGGGGAGCTAAACAGGCTGATGATAACGTAAAGATTTTAATTGATAGTCTTTTTAAAAGAGGTTTTAAAATTTGTTTACTGTCTAATAGTTCAAAAAGAAGAATTAAAAAATTTATAGGTAATATTAAAATTGAGTATTATTCTGGAATAGGTATAAAACCTATGAAAAGGATGTTTAAAGGAGCTTTGAATATTTTAAATTCCTTACCAGGCGAGGTATGTTGTATTGGAGATCAGATTTTTACTGATATTTTAGGGGCAAAAAGGTGTGGAATAAGAACTATATTAGTTGATCCTATTTTTAAAAAGGAATTTATTGCTACTAGATATTTAAGAAGATTAGAAGATAAAATAAGAAAAAATCTAAATTATTCAAAGGAGATAATGAAGTATGAATAATATTTTTGGACTTTTAGGTAAAAAACTTTCCCATAGCAAATCTCCGGAGATTCATTTTGCTATTTTAAATGAACTGAAAATAAAAGGTGGATATTATATTTTTGAAGTAGATGAAATAAATCTAAAAAAAGCTTTTGAAGCTTTTAAGGTTTTAAAGGTTAAGGGAATTAATGTCACTATTCCATATAAGATAAAAGTAATGGAATTTTTAGATGATTTATCCTATGAAGCAAGGCTTATAGGTTCAGTCAATACGATAAAATTTAAAGATGGATATGCAATAGGATATAACACAGACTATTATGGTTTTAAATATTCTCTTGAAAGGTATGGAATAGAGGGAAAAAATAAAACTGTTTGTGTTTTAGGCTCTGGAGGTGCTGCAAGGTCTGTTATTCAAGTTTTTAAGGATTTAAATGCAAGGGAGATTGTTGTTGTAACAAGACAAAAAAATGGAAAAGTTATTGATGGCGTAAAGGTTATAGATTATGAGGATGTTTCTAGTTTTAAAGGAGCTGATATTTTAGTTAATTGTACTCCTTTAGGTATGTATCCAGATGTTAATTTTTCACCCTTAGATAAAAAAGATATAATTAAATTTGAAAAGGTATTCGATTTAATCTATAATCCTAGCGAGACTCTTTTAATGAAGTATGCCAAGGAATTTAATATTCCTTGTTATAATGGATTTTATATGTTACTTTTACAAGCTATTAAATCTCAAGAAATTTGGAATGAAATTTATATAAGTGATGAATTTGTAGATCGCATAATTAAAAATGTTAACATATATGTTTAAAACTACAAAAAACCTGTAAAAATTATTAATGAAAAATTTTTACAGGTGGTATGTATGGAATTTCAATTTGGATATGATGATTTTATTAGTTTAGATTTATTTTATTTTGATTCAACAAATCATGATTTTATAAAGAATAATATTTATCCTATTTATGAAAATAGCCAAAGAATTATTTTAGGCATAAATGAGAATTCTAATCTAGATTTTTTAAGGAACATAGAAAGCAATTTAGAAAAGGAGATAATAAAGTTAAAGGTTAAGAATAAATATAACCGTTTAGATCTTTCTTCAGCCTCCAACCTTTTAAATTGGATTATTGAATATGCTACAAAGCTTGAAGCTAGCGATATTCATATAGAACCTTTTGAAAAATATGTTAGAATAAGATACAGAATAGATGGAGAGTTAAGTGAAATTATAAGGATATCTTATGATGCTTATAATTTGATAATTAATAGAATAAAACTTTTAGCAAATATGGATATTGCAGAGAAGAGATTGCCCCTTGATGGTAAAATAATTTGGGAAATAGAAGGAATTAAATATGACCTTAGAATTTCTACTGTTCCAACTTACTATGCAGAAAAGATGGTTATTAGAATTTTGTATAGAAATAATGCTTTTATTGAAAAAAATGAGATTGGAATGTTAAAGGAACATTTAGAAATTTTAAATAGGGCCTTAAAAAGAAAAAGAGGTGTGATACTAATCACGGGTCCTACAGGAAGTGGAAAGTCTACAACGCTTTATTCTATATTAACAATGTTAAATAAAGAAAGTTTAAATATTTTAACTATTGAAGATCCTGTTGAATATATAATAGAAGGGATTAACCAGATAAATGTTAATTATAAGGTAGATTTAAATTTTTCAAATGGACTTAGGGCTATTTTAAGACAAGATCCTGATGTTATAATGATTGGAGAGATAAGAGATAAAGAAACAGCAGAGATAGCTATAAGAGCTGGAGTTACGGGACATTTAGTTTTATCAACATTTCATACTAACGATTGTTTTTCAACAATAACTAGACTTTTAGATATGGGAATTGAACCATTTTTAATTGGAGCGTCATTAAATTTAATAATATCTCAAAGATTAGTAAGAACTATTTGTCCGTATTGTAAAGAAAAATATTATCCATCAGAATTTGAAAAAAGTTTTCTTGAAATAGATGATGGTATTTTTAAAGGCAAAGGCTGTAGCAGGTGTAATTATACTGGCTATAAGGGAAGGACAGGTATTTTTGAAGTTTTAGAGATAAATGAAAAACATAGAGAAATTATTATGAAGGACTTTAATGAAGATAGAATTAGAAAATTAAATGATTTTAAAACTTTAAAGGAACATTGTAGGATATTAGTTAAAAAAGGTGTTACAACCTTTGAAGAATATATGAAAGTATCATATCTATTTATGTAAGGGGGAATGAATTTTGTTCAATTTTGATGATTTACTAAAAAAAGCAGTTGAACTTGAAGCATCGGATATACATTTAACTGTTGGTATCCCTCCTACATTTAGAATAAATGGGAAGCTTCAGCAAATAGGAGATAAAAAGTTAACATCAGATGATACAAGGATGTTTGTAGAACATGTTTTAAATGAATCTCAATATGAATTATATAATGAAAAAGGAGAAATAGATTTATCTTATTCTTTACAAGGAATTGGAAGATTTAGAATAAACATCTTTAAACAAAGAGGAAGTGATGCATTAGCTATTAGAAATGTTCCTCTACAAGTTCCTACTTTGGAAAAACTTGATATGCCTAAAGTTATAAAGGAACTTTGTACAAAGACAAGAGGACTTATTTTAGTTACAGGTCCTGCAGGAAGTGGAAAATCTACTACATTAGCTGCAATGATAAATGAAATAAATAATTTAAGAAATTGCCATATTATTACTCTTGAAGATCCTATTGAATATTTACATAAACATAAAAAAAGTATAGTAAATCAAAGAGAGGTAGGATATGATACAAAATCCTATGCTAGTGCTTTAAAAGCAGCGTTAAGGGAGGATCCAGATGTTATTTTGGTAGGAGAGATGAGAGATTTAGAAACTATATCTATTGCTTTAACTGCAGCAGAGACAGGACATCTTGTTCTTTCAACTTTACATACAATTGGTGCTTCAAAGACCATAGATAGGATTGTAGATGTGTTTCCGCCTCATCAACAACAGCAGATAAAGATACAATTAGCTTCAGTGTTAGAAGGAATTATTTCTCAGCAGCTTATTCCTCGTTCAGATGGAGTAGGAAGAGTATGTGCTATGGAAATTATGATAACCACTCCAGCTGTTAGAAACTTAATAAGAGAAGGAAAAACTCATCAAATCGATTCAATTATTCAAACAGGTGGAAAATATGGTATGAAAACCATGGATACATCTTTAGTTGAGTTATATAAAAAAGGATTAATAACGCAAGAAGATGCTTTAGCTTTTGCTGTAGATAAGGATATAATGGAGAGACTTATGAGACTTTAAAGAGGTGTTTGATATGCTGCCCCTTAAGATTGATTTAAATAAAAGAATCCTTAAGGGGGGTTCTGTTAGTTTATATAGATTAAATAAAAAAGAAATTGCAAAGTTTTTTAGTTATATATATTTTATTACTTCTTCAGGTATAAATTTTATAAAGGGTGTAAATATATTAAAGGACATGACTAATAATAAAAAATTAAATGTATTTATAAATGAATTGTTTGATCTAGTAGCCGCAGGAAATAGTTTTAGTGATTCAATAGAACGAGTAGGAATTTTTCCAAGTTTAGCTGTTGCTCTTATAAGAGTTGGAGAAAAAAGCGGTAGGCTTGAAGATGTTTTTTTAGAGCTTTCTAATTATTATGAAAATGAATATGAATTTGAAAGAAAGATAATGCGTTCATTATATTATCCGCTTTTTTTAACATCAACAGCATTAATTTCTATATTGTTAATTACAAATTATATAATACCTAAAATAATAAGGCTACTTAAGGAATTTAACATAACTCAAATTCCTAAATTAACATTGTTTATTCTTGATTTTTCTAAATGCTTTAGTAAACTAATTTTGTTTTTTTCCTTCTTGTTTTTTATTTTAGTTTTTATGTATAAATTTTCTAAAAATGGTATTAAGAGAAAAATAGACTTTATATTACTTTATATTCCGATATACAAAAGTTTAAAGATGGATATTTTAATGTCGAGATTAGGAAAGTGTTTACATCTTATGATAATAAGTGGAGTTCCTATTGTAGAGTGTTTAAATTTAGCAGCTTCCTTAATAGACAACGTTATAGTTTATGAAGAATATATGAATGCTTTAAATGAAATAATGTTAGGTAAGGGAATTTCTGAAGCTTTTAGAAAAAGAAAAATATTTCCTAATTATTTTGTTGAGTTTATTTCTATAGGCGAGGAGACTGGAGAATTAGATGATGCTTTAATTAAAATATCGGATTTTTTAAACAAGGAGGTAACAATAAGGCTTAATTCTTTAATAACTTTAATAGAACCCTTTATAATAATTATTATTTCATTATTTGTTTTTATAACTATGCTTTCGATTTTGTTTCCTATATTTCAAATTTATGAAAAGATAGGTTTGTAATCTGGGGGGAATTTATGCCTGTATTAGTTTTTATACTTGGACTTATTATTGGAAGCTTTCTAAATGTTTGTATATATAGAATACCTAAAGAAGAATCAATTATTTTTTCAAGATCTTATTGCCCATACTGTAAGCAGAAAATAAAATGGAGGGATTTAATACCTATATTAAGTTATATATTTTTAAAGGGGAGGTGTAGATTTTGTAAAAATAAAATATCTTTGATTTATCCTTGTGTTGAAATTTTAAATGCAACTTTGTATTTATTGCTTTATCTTAAATATGATTTTACAATATTGTTTTTAAAATATGCTGTATTATCTTCCCTTGCTATAGTAATAGGTTTTATAGATTATTATACTACTGATATATATACTAATACTATCATATTTGGAATAGCAACAGGAGTAATTTTTATATTGCTTGAATATTTTTTAAAAGTAAAAATTATTACTTATTTTTTAGGAGCATTGATGGGAGGAGGAATAATATCTGTCATCATATTTTTAACAAATGGAATGGGCTGGGGAGATGCTGAGTTTTTATTTGTTATAGGATTATTTTTAGGATTTGGACTTACTTTGATTACTTTAATTTTATCTTTTATAATAGGTGGTATTTTTGGAATTTTTCTTGTTGTATTAAAGTTTAAATCACATAAAGATTATATTCCGTTTGCACCTTTTATTTCTATAGCTTCTATAATAGCAATTTTTTTTGGAGATTGTATTACTAAATTCTTATGGGGGTGATTATGAAAAGAGGGCATGTTCTTTTAGAAATTATAATTGGATTTTGTATAGTTTTTATAATTTTTAGTTTTCTGTATGTAAGTCCTTCTGCTTTTTATAATAACTTATGTTTGGAATTTGTAGCAAAAGGTCTTGTAAGCGATTTAAAGTGGAGCAAATTAAATGCATATTCTAAGGGGGCTGATGTTTGTTTTTACTTTATAAAAGATAACCAATCTTCCGATTACGTTGGTTACTCCATATCTCAAAATTTAAAAACTTTAAAAAAAGTTATGTTTCCTAAAAATATAGTCGTGTCAAGAAGCTTAAGTACGTTCTCATCTTCAGGTATTTTGACTTTTAATCCTAATGGAAGTGTTTCGCCTTATGCTTGTTCCATAGTTGTTTTAAATAAAAGCAGTGGAAAAAACAAAAAAATTACTTTAACTATAGGTTTTACAAGAATAACAGAAAAGTAGTGATTGTAATGAAAAAAGGATTTATTCTTATTAACACTTTGTTGGTTTTTTCTTTATTTAGCATGATTATTATTTTGATTTTTGATGTTAATACAAATGTTTTAAATAAAGTTCAGCGTAGTAATGATTTAGAATATGAACTTTATGTTTGCAGAAGTATAATAGAGTTTTTTAAGGCTGAGAATAGAACGATGGATAACATAGAAGTAGAAATTGATTTCGATGATTTTTCTGAAGTTAAACAAGAAATATTGAAAAGAGGTTTTTATGAATACATAATACTTATGGATAAAAAAGTTGAACATAAAAAGTATAAAGTTATTATGAAGTTTTATATAAAAAATGAATTTAATATTATAAAAGTTAGATGTATGAATCAAAAAGGAGGTATAGAACTTATTTTTGCAAAACCTTATGAGATTTAGACATAAAGGGTATGTTTTGATGGAAGTCTTTGTTTGGATGTTTCTTATATCTGTGATGTTTATTTGTTTTTTTGATATGCTTATATTTAATAGTAAGTTTTATTTTAATATTATTGATTCTATGGATTCAAGAATAAACACACAAATTGCAATGGAATTTTTAATTGATAAAATAACTAATTCAAAAAATATAAGTTTTCAAAATGGAATTTTATATGTTGATGGTAAAAAGATTTATTTAAATAAAGATGTTTTGATATATGAATATGGTTCTACTCCTGTTGTTGACAAGATAAAAAATTTTACTGTTTTAGATTTAGGAAATGGTCTTTATGAAATAAGTGTTGAATCTAAACATGATTTTAAAAAGATTATAATTCAAAAGCGGTGATTATATGAAAAAAGGATTTATAGAGATAAGTTTTTTGGTCTTTCTTTTTGTCTTGATATTTTTTAGTTTATTTTTATTAGATATTGCTTTAAATAATTTATCTATACCTTTAATTTTAAAAAATAAAGTTCAATCTAGATATTATGCTGAAACGGGTATGAATTATGCAATTTATAAAATAAAAAACAAATTGATAAATGGCAATTCACAATTTTATGTTATATTTAAAGATGATGATGTATTTATTTATGATAAGCCATTAGGCAAAAGCTATGCTTTCGTTAAGATAAGTTGTACTATTGGAATAGGGTATAAAATATTTAATATATCATCAAAGAGTTATTATTTTGATTATTGTAGCTTTATTAATGATCAAATTACAGTTAATGAATAGGGGTGAGGCTGTGATAAAAAATTTTTCTTTAATTGGAATGCCAGGATGCGGAAAAACCACTATAGGTAAAATTTTGTCACAAAAATTAGGTATGGATTTTATAGATTTAGATGAATTCATACAGCTTAAAATAGGCTTAAGCATAAGTAACATATTTGATATTTATGGTGAAAAATTTTTTAGAAATATAGAGTCAGAATGTTTAAAAGAAGTTTTAGAAAAAGAAGGACAAATTATTGCTACAGGTGGCGGAATAGTGACGGTTGAGAAGAATATAGAGATTTTAAGGAATAGATCTATAGTATTTTATATAAAAAGAAACATAGAAGATATTTTAAAGAATGTAGATCTTGAAAATAGACCTCTTCTTAGGGATAATAAAAATAAGATATATGAGCTTTACAATCAAAGATATAAACTATATGAAAAATGTGCTCATTATGTTGTAGATAATAAATTAATAGATGAAGTTGTAAAGTCTATTATAAATATTATAAAAAATCAGGAGGTTTAAAATGACAGTAAAATTTGGACCATCTGGTATATCTAAAGCGTTTTATGAAGAAGGATATAAGTCATCTGTTGATTACCCTATGTGGTTAAATAGAATGGGACTTGAGCTTTATGAATATTCCTTTGGTAGAGGAATAACTTTAAGTGAAAAGACTGCAGAGAAAATAGGTGATAATGCTAAAAAGTATCAAGTACAAATGTCTGTTCATGCTCCATATTTTATAAATTTTGCTAGTGATGAAGATGAAAAAATAAAAAAATCAATTGAATATTTAAGAAAAAGCTCTTATTTTGCAAATATAATGGGAGCTGATAGAGTAGTTTTTCACCCTGGCTCCTGTGCAAAAATGGATAGAAAAAAAGCTTTTGAAAATTGTAAAAAAGGTATAAGTAGAGCAATAGATGAACTTATAAAGGATGGACTTTATCCTAAGATAAAGATATGTCCGGAAACTATGGGAAAACAAAATCAACTTGGAACTCTAGATGAAATAATTGAAATTTGTGGCATTGATGAAAATCTTATCCCTACTATAGATTTTGGTCATATACATGCTTTAGGTAGAGGAGCTTTAAATAGCATTGAGGATTTTAAGGTAATAATAGATAAATTAGAAGATTCTTTAGGTAAGGAAAAGATTAAAGATTTGCATTGCCACTTTAGTAGGATAGAATATACAAGTGCAGGGGAAAAAAAGCATTGGACAATAGATGATTTAGATTATGGCCCAGAATTCTCAGATCTTGCAAAAGTGTTAGTTGAGAAAAATTTATCCTTTAGAATAATATGTGAATCAAGAGAACATATGGCGGAAGATGCTTTAAAATTAAAAAATATTTATATTGAAATGCTTAAAAAATATAATGGTTAAATATAATAATTGCATTGTTGCCATAAATTTGATAAAATACAATTGTTATTTATCAGGATGTGATAATATGAAGCTTTTAGTATTAAATGGACCTAATTTAAATATGCTTGGTAAAAGAGAAGTGCAATTTTATGGTAGTATGTCTTATAACAAGCTTTGCGATGTAATAAGAGACTTTGCTAAAGTCCATGGAATTGAAGTGGATTTTTTTCAAAGCAACATAGAGGGGGAAATAATAAATAAAATTCATTCTGCAGAAGGATTATACGACGGTATAATTATAAATCCTGGAGCTTATACTCATTATAGCTATGCTATTTATGATGCTTTAAAGTCCATTTCAATTCCTGCAGTTGAGGTTCATTTAAGCAATATTTATGCACGGGAGGAGTTTAGAAAAAAGTCTGTAATAGCACCTGCTTGTATAGGTCAGATAAGTGGATTAGGTGTTTATTCTTATATTGGGGCTATACTTTATTTTAAATTAAAGGGGGAATATAAATGAACATTTTAAAAAGACTTGAAAATTTCAGAAGTAAATTTGATGAGCTAGGCATTGATGCTGCGCTTATAATTGGTGATTATAACAGAAATTATTTGAGTGGTTTTACAGGTCATGAAAGTTTTTCAGTTATTCTAAAAGATAAGGCTTATTTTTTAACAGATGGAAGGTACATAGAACAGGCTCATAAGGAAGTTGTAGGGTATGAAGTAATTGAGTATAAGCCACCAATATATGATGCTATTAAAGAAATACTTATTGGAAACAATGTAAAGGTATTAGGAGTTGAAGAGGATAAATTTACATTCCAAGATTTAGAAATGTATAAAGAAAGACTTGGGGACATAAAAATCGTTAAATTAAATCATACTATAGAAAAGATAAGAATGATAAAGGACGAAGATGAAATTGCTCTTATAGAACAAGCTGCAGCTATTGCAGATAAAGCCTTTGAACACATATTAAAGTATATAAAGGTTGGTGTTTCTGAAAGAGATATTGCTCTTGAGATTGAATATTTTATGAAAAAGCATGGTGCTCAAGGACTTTCATTTGATTCCATAGTTGTTTCAGGAGCAAGATCTTCTTTACCACATGGAACACCAACTGATAAGAAAATAGAATACGGTGATTTTGTAACTTTAGATTTCGGATGTATTTATAAAGGATATTGTTCAGATATGACAAGAACTATAGTAGTTGGAAAGGCTACGGAAAAGCAAAAGGAAATTTACAATGCAGTTTTAGATGCAAATGAAGCTGCTTTAAGAGCTATTAAGGCAGGAGTTAAATGTTTTGACTTAGATAAGATTGCAAGGGATATTATAAAAGAAAGAGGATATGGAGATAGGTTTAGCCATGGATTAGGTCATGGTGTTGGAATGGAAGTTCATGAACTACCAAGGGTTAACTTTAGAAGCGATGAAGTATTAGAAGCAGGAATGGTAATAACAGATGAGCCAGGAATATATATACCAGATTTTGGTGGAGTAAGAATTGAAGAGTTAGTAGTTGTAACTCAGGATGGATTTAGAGTTCTTTCACATTCACCAAAGCATTTAATAGAAATTGAATAATAAAAAACATAAGATGGAGGGATATCATTCATGATTTCAGCAGGAGATTTCAAAAAAGGAACTACTTTTGAACTTGATGGACAAGTTTTTACAGTTATTGACTTTATGCATGTAAAGCCAGGAAAGGGAGCTGCCTTTGTAAGAACTAAGCTTAAAAACGTTGTTACTGGTGCAGTTATTGAAAAATCCTTCAGCCCAACTGAAAAGTTCCCAGAAGCTGTTATTGAAAGAAGGGAAATGCAATACCTTTACAATGATGGAACATTATATTACTTTATGGATACACAAACATATGAACAAATACCATTAAATTATGATAAAGTTGAAGATGCTATAAAATATCTTAAAGAAAATATGACAGCTATTATAAAATTTTATAAAGGAGAAGCTTTCTCAGTTGAACCACCAACATTTGTTGAATTAGAAGTAGTTGAAACAGAACCAGGTGTAAGAGGAGATACAGCTACAACAGCATTAAAGCCAGCTAAAGTTGAAACAGGTGCTACATTTATGGTTCCTTTATTTATAAACGTAGGAGATGTTATAAGAATTGATACAAGAACAGGCGAATATATGTCAAGAGTATGATGCATACTAAAACTAAGCAGTGGTTTCTACCACTGCTTAAATTATATAAAATGAGGTGATATAATGAACATAGTTAAAGAAAGGGTTTCATATCTTAAAGGTTTAGCTGATGGTCTTGGAATTAATGAAGATACTAAAGAAGGAAAACTGCTTATTGCAATTATTGATGTTTTAGATGAAATTGCTGAAGAAATAGATAGAATTTATGGAGAGCAAGCTGACCTTGAAGAATATGTAGATGCAATAGATGAAGATTTAACAAGGCTTGAAGATGAGTTGTATGAAGATGATGATTATGAAGATGATGCTTTTGTAGAAGTTGAATGCCCCCATTGTAATGAAAAAATATTTTTAGATAAAGAGGTCTTTGAAGATGAGGAGGAAGAAGAAATAATTTGTCCAAATTGCAATGAGCCTATTTTTATTAAAGAAGAATGTGAATGTGATAGTGAAGATTGTAATTGCTAGCTCTGGATTTATTCCAGAGCTTTTTTATTTAACTGAATGACAAATTTTTTTTGTCATAAAAATAATTATGTAATAATAAATTTTATATTAAGAAAGGGGGGAGGTAGGTGGGGTTTACTAAAGAAATTATTAATGTATTTCCAGAGAGGATATCAACTGTTTTAAGCAATATTCCAGATAAGGAGTGTAATAAAATCCAAGAGATAAGATTAAGAGCTAAAAAACCTCTTATGGTTGTAAAAAATTCAGAGGACTATTTTTTAGATGATAAAGGACAGATAACAAAGAGTTTAAAAGATGCTTTTATTGTTGAAGTATTTGATATAGATAAGACAATAAAAAGGATGTCAAATTATTCACTGTATTCAGTTGATGATGAGATAAGAAATGGTTTTATTACTCTAGTTGGCGGACATAGGGTAGGTATTGTTGGAAGAGTTGTTTTAGATAATAACAGCATTAAAACTATAAGAAATATTTCAGGAATTAATCTTAGAATAGCAAGGGAAATAAAGGGATGTTCTAAAGAAATTTTAAAACTAGCCTATAAAGAAGGATTGAAGCATACATTAATTGTTTCTCCACCAGGATGTGGGAAGACTACTATTCTTAGGGATATTATAAGAAATATTAGTAATGGAAATGACGAACTAAATATCAAAGGTTATAAAGTAGGTGTTGTTGATGAGAGAGGAGAAATAGCAGCTTGTTATTATGGAGTTCCTCAATTAGATGTTGGAATAAGGACAGATGTTATAGATTCGTGTCCTAAGGTTATAGGAATTAACTTATTATTAAGGTCAATGGGACCTGAGGTGATAGCCGTTGATGAAATAGGAAGTTTAGAAGATGCAAAAGCTATTCAAGATGCTTTAAAATCAGGAGTAAAAATTATAGCTACTGCCCATGGAAAAGACCTTGATGAAGTAAAAAATAGAATAGGAATAAAAGAAATGTTAGAAAATAAATTTTTTGAAGTTGTAATAGTTTTAAGTAAAAGACAAGGTCCAGGAACAATAGATAAAATTATATACCTTTAAATAAAAGGGGGGATATTTTGAAATTTATAGGGTGTATTTTGATTATTGCCTCTACTACTACAATGGGATTTTATATTTCTTATCTTTTATCTGAAAAGGTAAGGCAAATTCAAGAAATACAATACGCACTTCAAGTTTTAGAGGGTGAGATAGTATATTCTTCAGAACCTTTGTATAATGCTCTTTTGTTAGTTTCAAAAAAATTACGTGAACCATTAAAAAGTTTTTTTATAGATATGTCAAAGGATTTAAAAGAGTTTAAGGCAGATACTGTATATGAAATATTTATAAACTTATTTGAAAAATATAGAGATAAGATTTTTCTAAACAAAGAAGAAGTAGAAGTTTTGGCTAAATTTTTTGGAGAATTAGGGACAAGCGATATAGAAGGGCAAAAGAAAAATTTTAATGTAACTATTAAAAGACTTGAACTTTTAGAAAAACAAGCAGAAGAAAAAAGAAGGAAGAATGATAAATTGATTAAATACTTAGGTTTTTCCTTTGGGGTCATTGTTGTAGTTATTCTTATTTAGGGGGGATATAATGATTGATATAAGTATAATTTTTAAGATAGGTGCATTAGGAATACTTATTATAATTTTAGATAAAATCTTTAACAGCCAAGGAAAAGAGGATTTTGCAACTATTACTACTTTGATAGGAGTAGTTATGATTTTGTTTTTAACTTTAAATATGATAATGAAATTATTTGACACAGTAAAATCCATGTTTCAATTTTAGAAGGTGGTTAAATGGAAATTATAAAAGTTGTTGCTATAGCATTAATTGCTTCAATAATAATATTGTTTGTTGAGAAAGATAAGCCTGAGTATGCTGTTCATCTTAGCATTGCTACGGGATTGGTTATATTTTTTATGATGATTTCAAAGCTTACGGTAGTTATACAGGCTATTCAGCAGATAGCTATAAAGGCTAATATTGATTATACATATCTTAATATTGTATTTAAGATAATCGGAATAGCTTATATTGCTTCTTTTGGTATAGAAATTTGCAAAGATTCAGGTCAAAATTCTATAGCAAGTAAGATTGAATTTGCAGGGAAGGTTTTAATTGTATTACTATCACTTCCAATTATGCTTGCCGTTATTGATCTTATTATAAAAATACTACCTTAGGATGTGATACATATGAGATTTAAAATAATGTCTTTTGTAGTTGTATTTTTGTTGCTTATAAATTTTAGCGTTTTTTCAATGAATAGAGAAACCTCAAATGCAGATTATTCGTATTTAGAAAACTCAGCAAAAATGCTTCAGGAGACAAATGAGTATTTTCCAGATGTTAGCTTAAGTAAAATAATAGAGGATTATAAAAGTTCAGGAACGATAAAGTTTACTATTATGGATTTTATAAAAAACATAATAAGATTTTCTTTTAAAGAAATTTTAATAAATTATAAGCTGCTTATTGAACTTCTAGCTATTGGGATAATTGCAGCTTTAATACATAATTTGCAGTTGGCTTTTGAAGAAAATAGTATATATAGAGTATCTAATTTTGCTATTTTTCTTTTGATAACTACTATAATTATAAAAAGTTTTATGCAGGCTATTTCTATAGCAACAAAAGCTATTACTGAAATGGTGGAATTTATGAACGCGTTGATTCCTGCTCTTGTTAGCATTCTTGTTGGAACAGGAAGTATAGCTACTGCAACAACTCTTGATCCTATAATGATGTTTTTCATTAAATTTTCAAGCGATGTTATAAAAAATTTGGTATTACCTACGACTATAATAATTGTTGTTATATATATTGTTGATAATCTTAGTGATGATATAAAGATAACTAAGCTTGGTGATTTTATTAATTCTATTAATACTTTGGTTTTAACATTTTTAATGACTATTTTTATTGCAATAATAACTATAAGAGGAATAACAGCAAATACCTTTGATGAAGTTGTTTTAAAGAGTACTAAGTTTGCAGTAGATAAGTTAGTCCCTATAGTTGGAGGGGCCCTTTCTGATGCTGTTGCAACTGTTGCTAGTTATTCTTTAATTTTAAAAGATGCTGTTAGTATATTTGGGCTTATTGTAATTGCTGGTATATGTATATTTCCTCTTGTAAAAATATTAATACTTAGCTTAATATACAAGTTTTCTTGTGTTGTTTTAGAGCCTATTGCAGATGGAAAAATTATAAATGGATTAAATGCTGCAAGTAAATCTTTAGTTATGATTTTTGCTGCAGTATTATCTGTAGGTGTAATGTTTTTTATAATGATAACAATTTTAGCTTCAGCTGGTAAAGTTATTGTTAACATTGGGTGATGGTTATGATAGATTTTTTAAGTTCTTGGATAAAAATTATATTAAGCGTTTATATTTTTATAGCTTTAGTTGAGATATTACTTCCCTCTAATAAATTTAAAAAATATGTTAAGTTTGTGTTAGGGTTTATAGTTTTGGTAGCTATTTTAACTCCAGTATTTAAATTTTTTGATAAAGGCATAAATGTGGAAAATACAGTTTCTGAGTATTATAACAAGTATTACGGTGATGCATCGAAATCTTTTAACCTTGAAGTTTATAATCGGCAGCTTGTAGATGAATTTAAGAATAATCTTAAAAAAAGAATTGAAAATGATATAAGACAAAAACTTAATAAGGAATTTACAGTTGAAGATATAAAAATTAACGAAGATATGAATTCATTAGGCTTTGGGAAAATAGAAAGTATAACTTTGTCAAAGAATTATAGTAAAATTATAAAGCCTGTTGAAAAAGTAACTATAGGAAGAGATTTAAAGGAGGAAGACTATGAAACTATTTTAATTAAAAAGTATTTACATGAAAATTTAGGAATACGTCAAGAAAATATTAGGGTTATAAAGTGAGGGGATGAGGATGGATATAAGAAAAATTTTAGAAAAGGTTGATGATATAAAGAAAAATCCTAAGAAGTTTATTTTAAATTTGATTATACTTTTTCTTTTAGGGGTGTTTATTATATTGGTTGTTGATACATATAAAAGTATAAAAATGACTGATAAAAAAAGAAAGGAAGAAAGATCTGTAATTGAAGTTTCTACGACTACATATGCTCCTCAGCTTCCATATGAAGAAAAACTAAAAAAGGAGTTAATAGATATATTAATGCAGATAGATGGGGTTGGAAGAGTTAATGCAATGATTTATTTTGAAGGTGGAAGTATTTCAGTTCCTGCATATAACGAAAATAACAGCACAAGAAAAATAGAAGAGAAGGATAATCAAGGGGGAACAAGAACTACTACTGAAAACAGCAAAAGTTTGAATGTAGTAATTGTAAACGAAGGTTCAGGCAACAAACCTCTAATTGTAAAACAAGTAAATCCGACAATAGGTGGTGTTATTGTTGTGGCTGAAGGAGCAAAAAATCCTGTTGTAAAAGAGCAAATAATTAACGCTGTAAAAACATGTTTAAATATTCCTGCTAGCAAAGTATCTGTTTTACCTATGAAAAATTAATATAAGTTCTTTGTTTATCATATAAATTTATTAGATAAATTTAGAAAATTTAAGGAGGGGGATTTAAATGTCAGATGTAAAAAGACAAACTGCTATTATTGCTGTTTTGATTATGCTTATAGCAGTTGCTGGTTGGGCAGCTAAAAAGTTTAACGATTCTGCAGATTTGACAACCATAAGCAAAAGTGTGGAAAATAAGGAGGCAGTGAATTACTTTGCAGAAAGCAGAATTGCTAGGGAACAAGAAAGAAGTGTTGTAAAACAAGAATTAGAAAAGATAATAAATAGCAAAGATGCAGCAAAATCAGCTAAAGAAGCTGCTACAACTAAATTGATGCAATTAAATGATAGGGCTTTAAAGGAAAATAAAATAGAATCTTTAGTTAAAGAAAAAGGTTTTGAAGATGCTCTATGCTTTATAGATGATAATGGAGTTGAGGTTTGTGTAAAATCAGATAATCCATTAACAAGTGAAGAGGCAAATCAAATAAAGGATATAATTGTAAAAACTACAGGAATTTCTCCGTCAAGAATTACGGTAAGACAAAAATAATTTTTACTTGATTTTTTCATATATTAGTAATAAACTAAAGATAAGGATGGACTCTACAGGGGGTGTAATAAATGGAACCAGACATGAAATTAGATGAAATGGGGCAGGTTAAGATAGCGCCTGAGGTTATTTCTCTTATAGCTTCAATGGCTGCTAGTGAAGTATCAGGTGTTGCTGATCTTACTGCAGGGTTTACAGGGGATATGTTAGAAAAGGTTGGTGTTAAATCACCTAGCAAAGGAATAAAAGTTCAACTTGGAGAAAATGAAGTTTTAATAGATGTTTATCTAATTGTTGAGTATGGAGTAGTTATTCCTGAGGTTGCAAAAGAAGTTCAAAAAAAGGTAAAGCTTTCTGTTGAAACTATGACAGGTATAAATGTAACTCAAGTAAATGTTCATGTTCAAGGTATAAATTTCCAAAAAGAACCAAAAGAGGATATGAAAAAGTAACCTAAATTAGCCCTCTGTTTACAGAGGGTTAATTTAGGTTAATTTATGAAATAAGGAGTGTTACATATGAAAAACTTTACGAAGTTTTTTTTATGTATATATATAATAGTTGTTATTGCTTTAGCATTATTCTTAGCTATAGCTCCATTTTATTCTGTAGCTAAGAATATTTTATTGTTATTAGTTAATAGATTAGATTTTTATACATCTGTATTTTGTTTTTTTATAGTTGTAGTTAATGGTATAATTCTTATAAATATTTTAAAAAGGGAAAAATTTAGATTAGGGGTATCTAAATATACCTCTGAAGGAGAACTTATTATTTCTAACGATGCCATAAAGTCTTTGATATTAAAGTCTTTAAAAGATATAAAAGGATTGAAGGATGTAAAGATTTTATTAAAAACTGATAAAGATAAATTAAATATATTGATTAAAGCGTTGGTATATCCCGATCATAATATCCCTAATTTAGTTTTAGAGGTTCAACGTTCAGTAAAAAGGTATCTAGAGAGTATTGCTGAAATACCAGTTGGAGAGGTAAAAGTTATGGTGGATGAGATAGCTAGTAGTACTAAGTTTAAAGTAGAATAGAGGGATTAAAATGTTGAGGGAGTATATAATTGATATAATTAAGGCTAATAAAGGAAAGTTTCTAGGTGCTTTTTTAGGGCTTTTATTTTCCATTTTTGTTTTAATTATAGGTTTTTTTAGAACTATTTTTATTGTTATTTGTATTTATTTTGGTTATTATATAGGTAAGAAGATAGATAACAATGAAGATTTATTTGATTTTATAAAAAATATATTGAATAATAATTGGAAATAAAACTATGGAGGAATGGTCATGGGAAGAAAAAATGCAAGGGAAAAAGCTATGACTTTAATTTATCAAATGGAAATTACAAATTATACTGCAGATGAAATTATTAAGGATTTTTATGAAAATAATGAAGTAAAATTTTCAGATGAGGATATTGAATATATAAAAGATTGTGTTTATGGAGTTGAAAGGAATTTAAATGTTATAGATTCTTACATAGAAAAATATTCTCAAGGTTGGAAGCTTAATAGAATTGCTAAGGTTGACCTATCAATAATGAGGCTAGCAATTTATGAAATGTTAAAAAGAGAAGATGTTCCAAATCCAGTTGCTATAAATGAAGCTGTTGAACTTGCTAAAAAATATGGGACTGATCAATCTCCAGCTTTTATAAATGGAATATTAGGAAGAGTTATAGAGGAGTTAGATTAATTATGTTAGTGTTAGGAATTGATACTAGCAACTATACAACTTCTGTTTCTTTAGTATCTGAAGATAAGGTTATATTAGATTTAAGAAAAGCATTATTTGTAAAGATAGGAGAAAAGGGCTTGAGGCAATCTGAAGCCCTTTTTCAACATGTTATAAATTTACCTGAGTTATTTGAAAATTTTAAAGGCAAGAAAATGGATGCTGTTTGTGTAAGCATAAAGCCAAGGCCTGTTGAAGGTTCATACATGCCGGTTTTTAGAGCTGGAGAGTCCTTTGCAAAAGTTATATCTTTAACTAATTCTATTCCATTATTTTTAACAACTCATCAAGAGGGGCATATCGAAGCAGCTGTAAGATCTATAGATTTTAATTATACTGAATTTATTGCTTTACATTTATCTGGAGGAACTTCAGAGGTTTTACATGTTCAATTTAAAGATGATTACTATATAACTAAAATAGGTGGAACAAAAGATATAAGTATAGGGCAGTTTTTAGATAGAGTAGGAGTAGCTCTTGGATATAATTTTCCATCAGGTAAAAAACTTGATGAATTGGCTTTAAATTCTACAAACAAAAATTTAAGAATTCCATCAAAGGTAGATGGATACTTTTTTAATTTTTCAGGGCAAGAAACTATGGCTTTAAGGTATATAAATGAAGGAAAAGCAAGTGATGAAATAGCTTATGCTGTAATGTTGTGTGCGGCTAAAACCTTGGAAAAACTCATAAATAATTTGATTAAATATTACAAGCTACCTATAATTTTAATTGGAGGAGTTTCTTCAAGTAAATTTATTAGAGAATACCTAAAAAATAAATTTGATGGCATGGTTTATTTTTCCAAAGAGGAGTTTGCAACCGATAATGCTGTTGGGGTTGCTTATATAGGCCTTAAAAAGTTATTAAAGGGGGATTATAATGGCAGCCTACGTGATTAATTGCAAAGAAATTGCCAAAAAGATTAGAGAGGAACTTTCTAAAAAGGCCAAGCAATATGAAGATATAAATGGTCAAAAAATTTGTCTTGCTACTATAATAGTTGGAAAAGATCCAGCATCTTTATCTTACGTAAAAAATCAAGAAAAGGTTTGTATTGAAACAGGATTAAAATTCATTACATATGAACTTTCTGAAGATACTTCAGAAGAGGATTTAATAGAGCTTATAAAAAAATTAAATGATGACTCAAGTGTTCATGGCATACTTGTTCAAGTTCCTCTTCCAAAGCATATAGATGAAAATAAGATTGCGGGAATTATAGATGTTAATAAAGATGTAGATTGCTTTAATCCTATAAATGTAGGAAAATTATACAGGGGAGAAAAATGTTTGCTTCCTTGTACTCCAAAGGGGATTTTAAGAATATTAAAGGAAATGAATATTGAAATACGTGGTAAGAAAGTTGCTGTTGTTGGAAGAAGCAATATAGTTGGAAAACCTATAGCAGCACTTATGTTGCATAATGATGCAACAGTTACTATATGTCATTCTAAAACGGAAAATTTAAAAGAAATATTATTAAATTCTGATATTATTATAAGTGCTGTCGGTAAGCCAAAGCTTATTACAGAAGATATGATAAAAGAAGGTGCAGTAATTGTGGATGCAGGAACAACGCTTGTTGATGGAAAATTAGTTGGCGATGTGGATTTTGAAAATGTTTTAAATAAAGCTTCAATGATAACTCCTGTTCCTGGCGGTGTAGGTTCTATGACAACTACTATGCTTATAGAAAACGTTTTGGAGGCAGCGAATATTTATGGATAGTGTAATATTTAGTGTAAGTCAGCTGACAAAATACATCAAAGAAATATTTGATTATGATGATGTTTTAAACGATGTAATAGTAAAAGGAGAAATATCAAATTTTAAGCTTCATTCTTCAGGACACATGTATTTTACATTAAAGGATAATGATGCTAAAATTAGATGTGTCCTTTTTAAAGGATATAGTTCAAAATTAAAATTTATTCCTGAGGACGGTATGAGCGTAATAGCTTATGGATGTGTTACTGTATATGAAAGAGATGGTCAGTATCAATTATACTGTCGTAAACTAGAGCCTGAGGGATATGGTAGTTTATATCTTGCTTTTGAAAAATTAAAAGAGAAGTTATATAAAGAAGGATTGTTTAGTGAAGAAAGGAAAAAAAAATTACCTATATTCCCAAGGAAAATTGGAGTTGTAACTTCAAGCACGGGAGCTGTTATTAGAGATATTATAAATGTTTCAACAAGACGATTTAGTGGAGTAAAAATAATTTTGTATCCAGCAAAGGTTCAGGGGGAAGGAGCCGCTGAAACTATTGTTGAAGGAATCAAATATTTTAATTCAAGGGATGATATTGATGTTATCATAATAGGAAGAGGAGGGGGGTCTATAGAAGAGCTTTGGGCTTTTAATGAAGAAATAGTTGCAAGGGCTATATACGATAGCAAAATTCCTATAATTTCTGCTGTTGGACATGAAACTGATTATACTATATCAGATTTTGTTGCAGATGTTAGAGCTTCTACCCCTTCTCATGCTGCTGAAATGGCAGTTCCTAGGTTTGATGAATTAAAGTTTAAAATAAATAGTTATCAAGAGACTTTATATAAATGTTTAAATAATAAGATCAAGAAGGATTTATTATACTTAGGTAGTTTACATCAAAGGCTTATGAATTATTCTCCTAATAATATAATACTACAAAATATGCAATATCTAGACAATCTTCGTAATAAATTAGAACATACTGTTTTACAAAAACTAACTACTTCTCAAAGCCAGGTGGAACTTTTAAAAACAAAGCTTTTAAATATAGGCTCTAATGTTGTTTTAGAAAGAAGAAGTAATTTTTCAGTTTTGGTTGGAAAAATGGATGCATTAAGCCCATTAAAAATACTTAAGAGGGGTTATGCATTTGTTGAAAAAGATGAAGGTATAGTAAAAAGTGTTAATGAGTTGGATATTGGAGATGATATAATCTTGCATTTCTGTGATGGAAATGTAAAATGTAATGTTTTAGAGAAAATGGAGGTAAACTTATGAAGGAACAGTTAAATTTAAATTTTGAAGAAGCTATAAAGAGATTGGAAGAAATAGTAAAAAAATTGGAAAGTGATAATTTATCTTTAGATGAATCTTTAAAATTGTTTAAGGAAGGTATTGAACTTTCAGATTATTGTAATAGAAAGCTTGACGAGGCAGAAAGACAGATAAATATAGTTTTAAAGGGAAGCAATGGAGAATTAATTGAAACAGAGTTTAATTTTGAGGAGGAGTAAAATGGAATTTGAAAAATGTTTATTAGATAAGCAAAAAAGGGTTAACGAAAGGCTTAAAGAGCTTGTTTCTAATTTAGATGCTCCTCAAATTATTATTGATTCTATGAAATATAGTTTGCTTGCAGGAGGAAAAAGAATAAGGCCTATTCTTAGTATAGCTATATGTGAAGCTTTAGGAGGAAATACTGAAGAAGTTTTAGATGTTGCTTGTAGTATAGAAATGATACATACTTATTCACTAATTCATGATGATTTACCCTGCATGGATAATGATGATTATAGAAGAGGAAAACTTACAAATCATAAGGTTTATGGAGAAGCTATTGCTATTTTAACTGGAGATGCTTTGCTTAATTTAGCATTTGAAATACTTCTTTTATCTTCAAAAAATAGTTATGATAAAAGATTTATAGATGCTGCCTTTGAAATTTCAAGGGCAAGTGGAGTAATGGGAATGATAGCAGGTCAAGTAATAGATATAACTAATGTGGGAAAATTATTAAATGAAAACTTATTAAAAAATATGCATGAGAAAAAAACAGGAAAACTTATTGAAGCCTCATGTAATGTTGGAGCAATAATTGCAAATAGATACGATGCTCTTCCTTTGACAAGGGAATATAGTAAAAACCTAGGTATTGCTTTTCAGATAGTAGATGATATTTTAGATGTTGTAGGAAATAGCGAAAAATTGGGTAAAAGCGTGGGAAAAGATGCAAAAAACAATAAACCTACCTTTGTAAGCTTGTATGGTTTAGAAAAATCACGGGAATTAGCCAAAGAATATAGTTTGAAAGCTGCAGAACTTGCTATTAAAATAGATAATACAGGATTTTTACATGCTTTGACAGAATATCTTTTATATCGAGAAAGTTAGGTGAAGATTAGGTGGATGTTTTCTTGATTTTTAAAAATGAAATCCTTATAACAGCTTTTATAGCTTGGATTATTGCTCAAGGGTTAAAAGTTTTAATAGTTTCAATAAAAAAAGGCAAACTAGATTTTTCGCGAATTGTAGGTTCTGGAGGAATGCCAAGTTCCCACTCAGCTTTTGTTGTAGCGCTTTCTACAAAGGTTGGACTTTTAAAGGGATTTGATAGCATAGAATTTGCAATATCTTTATGTTTTGCACTTGTAGTTATGTATGATGCTGCAGGTGTAAGAAGAGCTGCTGGAAAACAAGCAGAAATATTAAATAAGATAGTTGATGATTTAATGCATCATAAATTTAAACAGGAAAAATTAAAAGAGCTTATAGGACATTCTCCTATAGAAGTTTTCGTTGGAGCTATTATAGGCTTAATAGTTGGAATTTGCTATTAATGGGTGGCGCAGTATTCTAGTCGGCTAGTCTATTCCGAAGGCGGGGCTAAAAATCCGCTAAAGGGCACATCGATGAAGTTCCTTGTGCTGGCTCGCTACGCCCAGTAGTGGGTTGGTGCTGGGAGTAAGGGGGCTGGGGCGACCGCAATGGCATGCGGAATCGACCCTACCTCCGCGGAGACCCTTGTTCGTGGGTAATCTACGGCAAGGGATTAAACCTGCAAGGCGGTTCAAAGCTGCGTGCAGTGTAGCCTGCCTTGAGCGGAAATGGTGGAGGATAGATCAGATCCATATTCTAAATGGGCCCACGAATATGGATTATTGCTATAGGAAACCATTTCTGCAAAAGAGGCTAGGAATAGACGATGCCGTTGAGGAAAGCTCCTAGACTGTTCGTAAAGAGGCAGGATGGGGATTGCAGTGTGGACTAAGTGGTAATCTAGCCTCACACTCGGCGACGGTGTGAATTTTCAGTTAAAGGGAAACCGCCTGGGCGGCGACGCCTAGGTCTGAAAATGGGAAATCCTGCTAGACCTAAGCCGCAAACTTAACTCATCCTGCTGCCACCCAATTTAAATTAAAAAAGGTGAGTATATGGGAAATAAAAAGATAAAGTTATATAAGAAAAAATCTAATGGTCAGAATAATAAAAAATGGTTATTTATGATAATTATTTGGACTTTAGTAATATCTTTTTCAATTAATACCTTAACAGAATGGATTATTCCAAATGTTAATTTGATAAGTGCTATAGCAATTTTGCTTTTTATTATTTTTATTGGTATTTTTTTTGACATAATAGGTGTTGCAGTAACGGCAGCTGATGAAGTTCCTTTTCACTCTTTAGCTTCTAGAAAAATTAATGGAGCAAAGCTTGCGGTAAGGTTGATTAGAAATGCTGATAAAGTTTCTAACTTTTGTAACGATGTAATAGGAGATATAGTTGGAATAATAAGTGGAGCAACGGGAGCAGTTATAGCTTCTAACATAAGTAGTCTTTATACTTCTTTAAATAAGACTTTTTTAGCTTTAACTATAAGCTCTATTATTGCTACCTTAACAATAGGAGGAAAAGCTTTAGGGAAGAATTTTGCATTTGTTCAAGCTAATAATATAGTTTTTTATATTTCACGTTTTTTAGAAAAATTTATAAAAATTAAAAAAAGTAAAAGAGGTAAGGGTGATGGCTATAATAGAAAAAGTAAATTATCCTAAAGATATAAAAAATTTGTCATTAAAAGAGCTTAATATTCTGGCACAAGAAATAAGAGATTTTTTAATAGAAAAGGTTTCAAAAACTGGAGGACATTTAGCATCAAATTTAGGTGTTGTTGAATTGACTTTGGCGTTACATAAAGTATTTGATTTGCCTAAGGATAAAATAATATGGGATGTAGGACACCAGTGTTATACCCATAAGATATTGACGGGGAGAAAGGACAAATTTGATACATTAAGAATGTATGGAGGTTTAAGTGGTTTTACAACAAGAAAAGAAAGTGAATATGATGTTTTTGGAGCGGGACATAGCAGCACTTCAATTTCTGCAGCTTTGGGAATAGCAAAAGCTAGGGACTTAAAGAAAGAGAAGTTTAACGTTGTTGCAGTTATTGGGGATGGAGCATTGACTGGAGGTATGGCTTTAGAAGCTTTAAATGATGCAGGAGTTTCAAAAACTAATCTTATAGTTGTTTTAAATGACAATGAGATGTCTATATCAAAAAATGTAGGAAGTTTAGCAATGTATCTAAGTAAAATAAGAACAAGTCCAAAGTATTTACATTTAAGACATGATATTGAGGTTTTGGTAAAAAAAATACCTGCATTAGGGGATAACATATATAAATCAATAGAAAAAATTAAAGAGGGAGTAAAGCATCTAGTAATTCCAGGTATGCTTTTTGAGGAATTAGGTTTTACATATCTAGGGCCGATAGATGGACATAATATGCAAAATTTAATAGATGTTTTTCAAAGGGCAAAGAATATGGAAGGACCTATATTGATACATGTAGTTACCAAAAAAGGAAAAGGATATTTATATGCTGAAGATAAACCAGATGTATATCATGGAGTAGGTCCTTTTGAAATAGAGACAGGGAATAGTTTTTTTAAATCTTATACTACTTATTCTAAAGTTTTAGGTGAGGAATTGGTAGATTTAGCATCTAAAGATAAAAGAATTGTGGCTATTACAGCAGCTATGGCCGATGGAACGGGACTTAAAAAATTTTCACAAATTTTTAAAGATAGATTTTTTGATGTTGGAATTGCAGAACAGCATGCAGCAACTTTTGCAGCGGGGCTTGCAACTCAGGGTTTTAAGCCAGTGTTTGCTGTGTATTCAACATTTCTTCAAAGGGCATATGATCAAGTTATACATGATATATGTCTTCAAGATTTACCAGTTGTTTTGGCTATTGATAGAGCAGGAGTGGTTGGAGAAGATGGAGAAACCCATCAAGGTGTATTTGATATATCTTTTCTTAGGATTATTCCTAATTTGGTGATATTGTCTCCAAAAGATATTGCTGAATTTAGGATGATGATAAGATGGGCTATAAATTATGATAAGCCTGTTGCTTTGCGTTATCCAAGGGGCGGAGATTTTGATGTCGATTTTATGAAGTATGATGAAATAAACTTAGGTAAATGGGAAAAATTGATATCAGGTAAAGGAGTTTGTATAATTGCAACAGGAAGGCTTACTCAAAATGCTATGCTTGTTTCAAATAAATTGAAAAAAAACGGGATAGATGCTACATTAATAAATGCCAGATTTATAAAACCTTTAGATTATTCAATGTTAGATGAAGTTTTTAATGAACATGATTTTATATTTACAGTAGAGGATAACTATATAGCCGGAGGGTTTGGTTCGGCTATTTTAGAATATGCAGCTAAAAGGAATTATAAGGGAAAAATTTATTTATGTGGTTATCCAGATGAATTTATTCCTCATGGGAATATTGCTCTTCTTTATAAGAAGTATAACTTGGATGTTGAAGGATTATATAATACTATTTTAAAAGAAATTTAAAGCAAAGGGTTAGGTGACTATGGAAAAGGAAAGGCTTGATGTTCTTTTAGTTCAAAAAGGATTTTTTGAAACTCGTGAAAAGGCAAGAAAAAATATAATGGCAGGGTTAGTTTTTGTAAATGGTGTAAGAATTGATAAAGCAGGTGAAAAAATTGATGTTAATGCTCATATAGAAGTAAAGGGAAATGCAATTCCATATGTAAGCCGTGGAGGGCTTAAGCTTGAAAAAGCTATCTTATCTTTTAAAATAGATTTAAAAGATAAGATAGCAATTGATGTTGGAGCTTCTACTGGTGGGTTTACTGATTGTATGTTAAAAAATGGAGCTAGAAAGGTTTATGCTATTGATGTTGGATATGGTCAATTAGCGTGGGAACTTAGGAACGATCCTAGAGTTGTAGTGATGGAAAGGACAAATATTAGATTTGTTAAGAGGGATGATATAGGAGAACTTGCTGATTTTTCATCAATAGATGTTTCTTTTATATCATTAAAATTAGTTCTTCCTGTTGTAAAGGAATTGTTAAAGGAAGATGGAGAAATAGTTGCACTTATAAAACCTCAGTTTGAAGCAGGAAGAGAAAAAGTTGGGAAAAAAGGTGTTGTTAAAGACCCAAAAGTTCATGAGGAAGTTATTAAACAGATTGCCCATTTTTCATTAGAAAAGGGATTTACAATAAAGGGATTGGATTTTTCACCAATTAAAGGACCTGAAGGGAATATTGAATACCTTATTTATCTTTCAAAAAAACAAGATGAGGCTAAAATAAATGATTTAGATGATTTAATAGTAAAAACGGTTGAACAAGCTCATAAAAATTTAAGTTGATGAAAGATGTGAGAAATATGTATAACATAGGGGTTGTTGTAAATAAAACTAAAGATGTAAATTTAACCACCACCAAACGATTAATTGAATTTCTTTTAAATAAAGGTTGCAATGTTTTTATTAATGAAGACTCTCTAGAAATAAAAGGAGTTTCTCAAGAAGATGTGTTTAAAAAGTCTGATTTTATTGTTGTTTTAGGTGGAGATGGAACTATTTTAAGAGTTGCAAGGATGCAGATACCTTACAACAAACCAATTTTAGGAATTAATTTTGGAAACTTAGGTTTTATTACAGAAGCAGAAAAAGATGGTATGTTTGATGCTATTGAAAAACTTTTATCAGGAAATTTTACAATTGAAAAAAGGATGATGTTAAAGGCGGATATTTATAGAGATGAAAAAATAGAAAAAACTTTGTTTTGTCTAAATGACATATGTATAACCAAAGGAGCTATTTCAAGAATAATAAAATTAGATACGTTTATTGGTTCTACTCATGTTGAAACATATAGAGGAGATGGACTTATTGTTTCAACTCCTACTGGTTCGACGGCTTATTCTCTTTCAGCAGGAGGTCCTATAGTTTATCCAGAGTTGGAGGTTATAATAGTAACACCTATTTGCCCACATAGCTTAAATTCAAGATCTATTGTGTTGGGAAGTCAACAAGAATTACAGGTAAGGGTTTTGGATGAAAATGAAGGAGTATTTTTGACTACTGATGGGCAGTTTGGATTAAAGCTTAGAGGGGGAGATAAAGTATTTATATCAAAGTCTGAGCATATGGCTCAGTTTGTAAGGGTATACAATAGGAATTTTTTTGATGTATTACAAAAGAAATTAAAGGAATTTTCTACCTGAAAGGGGTTATTTTTATGAAAATTACTAGGCATTCAAAAATTTTAGAAATAATTACTCAAAAGGATATTGAGACTCAAGAGGAATTAGTAGATGAATTAAGAAAAGCTGGGTTTGATGTAACTCAAGCTACAGTTTCAAGGGATATAAAGGAGTTGAAACTTATTAAGGTACAAACAAAAGATGGACGATATAAGTATGCTCCTTTATCAAATGAAAACAATGTTGTTTATGATAGATTAGTTAATATATTTTCACAAACTGTTCTTAATATAGATTGTGTTGGAAATATGATAGTTATAAAAACTTTATCAGGTTCAGCTTCTGCAGCAGCAGAAGCTATAGATCATCTAAGATTTGATGGTTTGGTAGGAACAATAGCGGGGGATAACACAATCTTTGCTCTTGCAAGAAGTGAAGAAAAGGCTTTGGAGATAGTTGCAAAGATGAAGATGATGTTTAATGGATAAGGAGGTAATTTGATGCTCCTTGAGCTTAATATAAAAAATTTTGCTTTAATAGATGAGGTGGATTTGAAGTTTTCAAAAGGTTTAAATATTTTAACTGGGGAGACTGGAGCGGGTAAATCTATAATAATAGATAGCATAAATTTTTTATTAGGAGAAAAACAAAGTAAGGATATAATAAGACAGGGAAAGGATTTTGCTTATGTTGAAGGTGTTTTTGAATGTACTAATTTAAAATTAAAGGAAATTTTACAAGAAGCAGGGATTGATGTTGATGATGTTCTTATAATTTCAAGGGAAATAAATAGTAGTGGTAAAAGTTTATCTAGAGTAAACGGCAAAACCGTCACAGCAAGTTTTTTAAAAAAAATAGGAAAGTTTATTATAGATATTCATGGACAACATGAGCATCAATCTTTACTAGATGAAGATAATTATGTTCATATTCTTGATGCTTTTTGCAATTTTGAACTAGAGCCTATTAAGAGAGAATATAGGTATTATTTTGAAAAGCTAAATGAAATAGAGAAAAATATAGAAGATTTAAGGCGTGATGAGCAATATAAATTACAAAAATTAGACATATTGTCATTTCAAATAGATGAAATAGAAAGGGCTAATTTAAAAATTGGAGAAGATGAAGAATTAACAAAAAGGAGAAATTTACTTGCTAATTCTGAAAAAATTTATTCAACTTTAGCTAATGTTTATGAAAGATTATACCAAAAAAGTGAAGGATATTCAGCTTTTGATGAAATATCCTCAAGTTTAAGTCAACTAGAAAATATAGCAAGATTTGATGAAGAATTTGTTAAAATAAAAGAAGATTTAGAAGAAGTTTATTATAAACTTGAAGATGTTATAGAAAGAATAAGGGACTTTAAAGACAAAATAGAATACAATCCTGAAGAACTTAATATCATAGAAGAAAGATTAGATTTGATTAGTAAGTTAAAGAGAAAATATGGCAATAACATACAAGACATACTAAATTTTTATGACAAAATAAAAATTGAATATGAAAATATTCAAAGAAGTGAGGAAATATTAGAGGATCTTTTAAAGGAACATGAAAAATGTTTAGAAATTTTAAACGATTTAGCTGGTAAAATTACAAATATTAGAAGAGAAACGGCAAAAAAGCTGTCAGAAAAAATAGAATATGAACTTAGGTATTTAGGGTTAGAAAAGGCAAGGTTTTATGTTGAAGTTTTAGAACTAGATAAATTTTTTGTAAATGGTAAAAATGCTGTAAATTTTTTGTTTTGCGCAAACCCAGGAGAACAGCTTAAAAAGCTTAATAAGGTAGCTTCTGGTGGAGAAATTTCAAGAATTATGTTAGCTATAAAATCCGTTATAGCTAAAGTAGATGAAATACCTACACTTATTTTTGATGAAATAGATACTGGAATTAGTGGAAGAGCAGCGCAAGCAGTGGCAGAAAAAATGTGCTTAATTTCAAAGGATCATCAGATATTGTGCGTAACTCATTTACCTCAAATTGCTGTTATGGCGGATAATCATTTTATGATAAAAAAGATACTTGATGAAGATACAACCAAAACTATTGTTAAAAAACTAGACGATAAAGAAAGAATAAATGAAATTGCAAGAATGGTAGGTGGAGCAATTGTAACTGAATTAACTTTTAAGCATGCAAATGAAATGATTAGTATAGCAAATCAATTAAAGTCTACTATTAAAGCCAATGGAAATTAATATAATTTTCCATTGGCTTTTTGTTTTTATGGAATAATTATTAGTTTAAATACATTATTGGCCATTAGCGAAGTTTTATTCTAGTATATATGGACATTAAACAGGTTAATTTAGATATAGAGAAAGGAAGGTGACTGGTATAAAAAGGAATAGGGAGTGATTACCTTGAAGTGGAAATTTAAAAGGAAAGCCGTAAATTATATATATATATCTGTTTTTTTATTTTTAACTACTTTAAGTCAAATTTTGTTTTTGCCTTCAAATATAAATGCGAATGAAAAAGATATAAATACAAGCTCATTTATAAGAAATTTTGTTAAAAATGAATTTTTATATAAAGTTGAAAAGAAAATAGAAAGCCAAAAAGTAGATTTAAATATAAAGCTCCTTGGGCTTATACCTGTAAAAAAGATGACGGTAAATGTAGTGCCTGAAATAAAATTAATTCCGGGAGGGAAGCCTATAGGAGTAAAAATTCAAAGTGATGGGCTTATAGTGGTTGGGTTTTCAGATATTGAGGTAGATGAAGGATATAAACAAAGCCCTGCTGCAATTGGTGGAGTAGAGATAGGAGATATAATTTTAGAGGCACAAGATAAAAAGTTAGAGAACGTTTATGATATGCTTGATATAGTAAAAAGTTCTAATGGAAAGGAAATAAAAATAAAATTAAAAAGGAAAGAAAACATAAAAGTTATATATTTAAAACCTATTAAAAATAAAAATAATGAATACAAAATAGGTCTTTGGATTAGAGATTCAACATCAGGAATTGGAACTTTAACTTATTATGATCCTAAAAATAATAATTTCGGAGCACTGGGACATCCTATAAACGATGTGGATACAGGAATCCTTTTTCCTATAAGATCAGGAAAAATATTTGATGCTAGCATAGTAGGTATAGAACAAGGTCAAAGAGGAAGACCGGGTGAACTTAAAGGTATATTTTTAAACGATAGCGCTATTGGAGAAATAGAAAAAAATACTTTATGTGGTATTTACGGAAAATTGTTAAAAGTTTATAATAATGATATATATAAAAAGCCTATACCTATAGCTTATCAATATGAAGTAAAGGAAGGTCCAGCTAAAATATTGACAACGGTAGATGGAACTAATGTAAAAGAATATGATATTGTTATAGAAAAAGTAATTCAACAAACAAAACCAAGTTCTAAAAGTATGATAATAAGGATAACAGATAAAGAGCTTTTAAAAAAAGCTGGTGGAATAGTTCAGGGAATGAGTGGAAGTCCTATCATTCAAAATGGGAAAATAGTAGGTGCTGTAACTCATGTATTTGTTAATAAACCCGATATGGGATATGGTATTTATATTGAATGGATGTTAAAACAACAAGGGTATGATATGTAATACCCAATTTTTCTTTAATTTTACGTTATTTTAATTTTAAAAAAATTTGTTTTTATTAGAAGGAATTTTAAGCTACTTTGTCGAATAATATTATTGTTAGATAATGGAAAAATGAGGGGGTAATTTAATGGAGGATAAAAAAATAAGAATAGTAATTGCTGACGATAACAAAGAATTCACATCAATTCTTAGCGAATATTTAAAAACACAAGAAGATTTTGAAGTTGTTGGTATTGCAAAAGATGGTATAGAGGCAATAAAACTTGTTACAGCCAATAAACCGGATGTTCTGGTTCTTGATATAATAATGCCTCACTTAGATGGGCTGGGGGTTTTAGAAAAATTAAATTCTATGGATGATATCACAATGCCCAAAATAATAATTTTGTCTGCTGTTGGACAAGACAAGATAACTCAAAGGGCTATAAACTTAGGAGCAGAATATTATGTTGTAAAGCCTTTTGACATGGATATATTTAGTAAAAGAATTAGACAGCTTTTTGCATCAACAAATAATTTACCTGAAGTAAGAAGAACATCTGTTAACATACCTGAATCATTGCGTAGTATTAACAGTTCAAATTCTCTTGAAGCAGAAATTACAAATATTATTCACGAAATAGGAGTTCCTGCTCATATAAAAGGATATCTATATTTAAGGGAAGCTATACAAATGGTTGTTAATGACATAGAACTTTTAAGTGCTGTTACTAAGGAATTATACCCCTCAATAGCTAAAAAGTATAATACTACTGCAAGCAGAGTAGAAAGAGCAATAAGGCATGCAATTGAGGTTGCATGGTCAAGAGGAAAAGTTGAAACTATAAATAAGATTTTTGGATATACTATTCATAACGATAAAGGTAAACCTACAAACTCTGAATTTATAGCTATGATTGCTGATAAACTTAGATTAAAACAAAAATTAGGTTAATGATTGGGCTATTCCCTAGGGAATGGCCTAAATAATTTTGAGAGGTGAAGTTAATGAATTTATATGAAAAGACTATTTCATCAGAGCAAAAATATAATGGTAAAATAATTAAAGTAAGGCAGGATTTTGTTTTATTGCCGAATGGAAAACAAACTACTCGAGAAGTTGTAGAACATAACGGAGGAGTTGGAATAGTTGCAGTTACGAATGAAAAAAACATTATTTTAATTAGGCAATTTAGAAAACCAGCGGAGGAGGTTTTAATTGAAATTCCTGCGGGGAAATTAGAAAAAGGAGAAGAGCCTGAAAAGTGTGCAGCTCGAGAACTTGAAGAGGAAACTGGGAAAGTCCCCAAATCCTTAAAGCTTTTAACAAAGTTTTATCCATCTCCAGGATATTCATCGGAGGTTTTATACATTTATTATTCTGATGATTTACAAGATGGTAAAGTAAATCTTGATGAGGGTGAGAATGTAGAGGTTTTTGAGGTTTCAATAGATAAAGCTTTAGAAATGATTAAAGAAGGAGAAATAAAGGATGCTAAAACCATAATTGGCATTCTTTTAGCTAAAAATTATATTTAATCATTTTATCCCTTTGTTTTTCATATAAATGTAGTAAAAAGATTATAAACAAAGGGGGTATAATTACGAACAGAAGGATAAATTATAAAATGCATTTTAATTTAAAGGAAAATTTATTTATTTACTTTATAATAACTTTAATTTTTTCCGTTGGGATAGCTTTAGGAGCTTTGAATGTTAAAGGAATGACTTATAGCGATAAACAAAATCTTTTTATCTATTTAAATAATTTTTTTCAAGTGGTAAACAATGAAAAAATAAATAGTTTTTCCATTTTTATAAGAATTTTAAAAAATAACTTATTAATGATAATACTTATTTGGATTTTGAGTTTTACATATTTTGGATTTTTATTTTCTATATTAATTTTATTATATAAGGGGTTTTCTTTAGGTTTTACTATAGCTTTTATTTTGCAAAGTTTTGGATTAAAGGGATTTTTATTTATAATATTATCGTTATTACCTCAAAATCTGTTTTATATTCCTGCATTTTTGTTTATATGTTCTATAAGCTTTATTTATAGTTTAAGTTTGTTTAAAAAACCTAAAAATTTAACAGTTAATGGTAATTTTTTAAACTTTTCTTTTAATATGCTATTTTTATTGTTATTTGTATTTTTAGGTAATGTTGTAGAATCTTTTATTTCACCTTATATTATTAAATTGTTATCTACATATTTAGCAATTCAATAAAGGTGTTGGTATGAATAAAAAGATTAGATTATTTATAAAGATTTTTATTGTAATATTAGTTTTAGGCTTTTTAATACCTATGTTTATAAGGTTTTTTCTTTCAAAAAATTATAATAAAAATAAGGATGATGCAATTTTTGTTGTAAATTATGGAATTGATGAGCAAAACTTTATGGATACAATAAAGAAAATATTAAATATTCCAAAATAACTAAAGGGGAATATTACAATGGAGGAAATATTAAACCAGTTTGAAGTTTTTTTAAAAAATAAAAAATTGAGGGAAAATACTTTAGAGTGTTATAAAAGGGATATAAAAAGTTTTTTAACATATTTAAGATATAACGGGTTAGATTATAAAAACGTAAAAAAGACGAATATAATAGGTTATCTTTTAAATTTACAAAAAGAAGGTAGAGCAATATCTTCCATTTCACGTAGTTTGGCTTCAATAAGAGCTTTTTATAAAATGTTATATAAAAATAGATTAGTTGAATTTGATCCTACCTTCGAGCTTGAAACTCCAAAAGTTGAAAAAAAAATTCCTAGTATATTATCAATAGAGGAAATCGAAAAGCTTTTATCTATTCCAAAAGAAGATGATTTTAAAGGAGCAAGGGATAAAGCAATGCTAGAAGTTTTATACGCTACAGGAATAAAGGTTTCTGAACTTGTAAATCTTAATTTAGAAGATGTAAATTTAAAGTTAGGATATTTATATTGTAAAAGCTACAAGGAAAGAATTATACCTTTAGGAAAAGTAGCTATTGAGGCTTTGCAAGTTTATATTTTTAATTTTAGAAATAAATTGATTGGTGATAAAAATGAAAAAGCTTTATTTGTCAATTTACATGGTGAAAGAATGACAAGGCAAGGCTTTTGGAAGATTATAAAACATTATGCTAAGTTAGCAGGAATAAATAAAGAAATAACTCCTAATATAATAAGGCATTCCTTTGCAGCTCACTTGATTGAAAATGGTGCTGATTTAAAATCTCTTAAAGAGCTTCTTGGACATTCAGATATTTCAACGACTCAAGTATATGCTGAAATTTCAAAAAATAGAATAGGAGAGATATATAAAAAATCACATCCAAGGGCATAAAGCCCTTTTTATTTTTTTGAAAATATGATATAATGTTATTCCTGAATATTTTAAAAAGGAGGAAATTTTTTATGATTAACCGAGTTGTTTTGATAGTTATGGATAGCGTTGGTATAGGCGAATTACCAGATGCTCATTTATATAATGATCAAGGAAGCGATACAATAGGTAATATTTCAAAGGTATTAGGAGGATTACACCTTCCCAACATGCAGAAATTAGGACTTGGAAATATAGACGGAATAAAGGGTATTGAGGCTGTAGAAGAACCTGAAGGATGTTTTGGAAGATCCCTTGAGATGTCTAAAGGAAAAGATACTACAACAGGACATTGGGAAATTGCAGGGCTAATACTTGATAAACCATTCCCTACATACCCTAATGGTTTTCCAAAAGAGCTTATAGAAGAATTTGAGAGAAGAATAGGGACAAAAGTCTTAGGAAACAAGCCAGCTTCTGGAACTGCTATAATTCAAGAGCTAGGCGATGAGCATGTTAGAACTGGATATCCTATAGTTTATACATCAGCAGACAGTGTGTTCCAAATCGCTGCTCACGAAGAAGTTATTCCTTTAGAAAAATTGTATGAAATGTGTAAAATAGCAAGGGAAATGTTAGTAGGAGATCATGCGGTAGGGAGAGTAATAGCAAGACCATTTATAGGAACTTCAGGAAATTATAAAAGGACTGCTAATAGAAGGGATTTTGCATTAAAGCCTTTTAGAAAAACATTGCTAAATTATATTCAAGAAAGTGGAATGGATGTTTGTGCAGTTGGAAAGATAGAAGATATATATGATGGTTATGGAATAACTAAAGCTGTTCATACAAAAAATAATATGGATGGTGTGGATAAAACATTAGAATATATGAAAATGGACACCAAAGGCCTTATTTTTACAAACCTTGTTGATTTTGATATGGTTTATGGTCATAGAAATGATGTTGAAGGTTATGCTAAGGCTTTAATAGAGTTTGATAATAGAATACCTGAGATAATTGATAATTTAAAAGATGATGATGTTTTAATAATAACAGCTGATCATGGATGTGATCCAACAACAGAAAGCACAGATCATTCAAGGGAATATATACCTATACTAATTTATGGTAAACAAATTAAAAAAGGTGTTAATTTAGGAACAAGAAAAACTTTTGCAGATATAGGAAAGACTATAGCAGAAATGTTAAATATTAAAGCTGATATATATGGAGAAAGCTTTGCAAAAGAAATATTAAAATAAAATAAAGGGGTGATAATATGCAAGAACTACAAAAAATAAAAGAAGCTGCAGAGTTTATAAAAGCAAGGATTCCATTCATTCCTGATGTAGCCATCATCCTTGGTTCAGGCCTTGGAATTTTGGCAGATGAAGTTGAAGAAAAGATTGAAATTCCTTATAGTGAAATACCACATTTTCCAGTATCAACTGTACAAGGGCATGCAGGTAAATTTATTTTTGGTAAGCTAGAAGACAAAAATGTATTATTAATGAATGGAAGATTCCATTTTTATGAAGGATATTCAATGAAGGAAGTAACTCTTCCTATAAGGGTATTTAAGATGTTAGGAGTTAAAAAATTGATTGTAACTAATGCAGCAGGCGGAGTTAATACAAACTTTAAGCCAGGAGATTTAATGATTATTAAGGATCATATTAATTTTTCTATGGCTAACCCTCTTATAGGTAGAAATATTGATGAATTTGGTCCAAGATTTCCAGATATGTCAAATGCATATGATAAAGAATTAGTTGAATTAGCAAAGAAAGTAGCTCAAAAGGTTGAGGTTCCTGTTGTTGAGGGAGTATACTTTATGTTAACAGGACCAAACTATGAAACCCCTGCAGAAATAAGAGCAATAAGAAAGCTTGGTGGAGATGCTGTTGGTATGTCAACAGTTCCAGAAGTTATAGTTGCAAATCATTGTGGAATAAAGGTTTTAGGTATCTCCTGTATAACTAACATGGCAGCTGGAATACTTGATCAACCTTTAAACCATGAAGAAGTAATTGAAACATCAATGAAGGTTAGAGAAAAGTTTATAAGACTTGTTAAAGGTATTGTAAAAGAAATGTAGGAGGGATTAGGATGAACTATTTAGAAAAAATTAATGCGGCTAAAGAATATATAAAGGAAAGAATAGAAAAAACCCCAGATGTTGCAATTATATTAGGTTCAGGCCTTGGAAAACTAGCAGATGAAATTGAAAACAAAATGGTAATAAAGTACAATGAAGTTCCACATTTCCCAGAATCAACAGTTGTAGGGCATGCAGGAGAATTTATTTTTGGATACATAGGAGATAAGTATGTAATGGCTATGAATGGAAGATTCCATTACTATGAAGGTCATGATATGAAGGATGTTACTTTACCTATAAGAGTTATGAGGGCACTTGGAATAGATAAGATAATAGTTACAAATGCGGCTGGTGGAATGAATCCTGAGTTTGAAGCAGGAGATTTAATGATAATAACTGACCATATAAACATGATAGGAACAAACCCATTAATAGGTAGAAATTATGAGGAGCTTGGGCCAAGATTCCCTGATATGTCTCAAGCATATAATAGAGAGTTGATAAAATTAGCTGAAGAATGTGCTAAAAAGTTAAATATAAAAGTCCAAAAAGGAGTTTACGTTGCCGTTTCAGGACCAAACTATGAAACTCCAGCAGAACTTAGAATGCTTAGATTTATGGGGGCAGATGCAGTTGGTATGTCAACTGTACCTGAAGTTATAGTTGCAAACCATGGTGGAATGAAGGTGCTAGGAATTTCATGTATAACAGATATGGCTATTCCAGACAATCTTGAACCACTTGATCATGAAAGAGTAGTTGCTACCGCAGCAAAGGCAACACAAAAATTTGTGGCTTTAGTAAAGGAAATAGTAAAATCAATGTAACATGGGGGTAATAATTATGAGGATGTATGATATTATTTTAAAGAAAAGAAATGGTGGAGAACTTACAAAAGAAGAAATAGAATTTGTAGTTAACGGCTATACAAAAGGAGAAATTCCAGATTATCAAGTTGCTGCATTACTTATGGCTATTTATTTCCAAAAGATGAATAAGAGAGAAACAGCAGATCTTACGATGGCTATGGTTAATTCAGGGGAAGTTGTAGATTTATCAGCTATTGAAGGCATAAAAGTTGATAAGCACTCAACAGGTGGGGTAGGAGATACAACTACTCTTGTGCTTGGACCTATGGTAGCAGCAGCCGGTGCTCCAGTTGCAAAGATGTCAGGAAGGGGATTAGGACATACTGGAGGAACTATAGATAAGCTTGAATCTATTAGAGGATTTAATACTGAATTACCAAAAGAAAAATTTATTGAAAATGTAAATAAAATAAAGTTAGCAGTTGCAGGTCAAACTGCAAATCTTGCACCAGCTGATAAAAAGCTTTATGCTTTAAGAGACGTTACGGCTACTGTTGATAATATTTCTCTTATAGCATCAAGCATAATGAGTAAAAAGATAGCAGCTGGAGCAGATGCTATAGTTTTAGATGTTAAAACTGGTGCTGGTGCATTTATGAAGACTTTAGACGATTCTTTTGCTTTAGCTCAAGAAATGGTTGATATAGGAACAAACGTAGGTAGAAATACAGTTGCAATTGTTTCAGATATGGATGAACCACTTGGATATGCTGTAGGTAATGCTTTAGAGGTAAAAGAAGCTATAGATACATTAAAGGGTCAAGGGCCAAAGGATCTATATGAATTGTGCATGACTTTAGGTTCCTATATGCTTGTTCTTGCTAAAAAAGCTAATGATGTAGAAACTGCAAGAAAAATATTAGAAGATACAATAAAAACAGGAGCAGCTCTTAATAAATTTAAAGAATTTGTTGCTGCCCAAGGTGGAGATCCACAAGTTATCGATAATCCTGATCTTTTACCGAAGGCTCAGCATGTTATTGAATTTAAAGCAGAAAAGAGTGGTTATGTAAACAAAATAGTTGCAATGGAAGTAGGTTTAGCTGCTCTAGTTTTAGGAGCAGGTAGAGAAACAAAAGAAAGCCAAATAGATTTAGCTGTCGGTGTTGTTTTAAATAAGAAGGTTGGAGACTATGTAGAAAAAGGAGAACCTCTTGCTTACATACATGTAAATGACCTAAATAAGTTAAAAGATTGTGAAGAAAGATTAAGAAAAGCATTTGAAATATCAGATGAAAAACCTGCTAAAAGACCATTGATATTTGGTGTTGTAACAAAAGATGGAATACAAAGATTTTAAAAATAAAGCTCCTAAAAGGTATTTACCTTTTAGGAGCTTTATTTTTAGGTTCTATGTCAATAGTTGGGGTGGGCAAATTATTCAGATGCCCGCCCTTGCTAATTTCCAAGGAGTTTTTATGTAATTGAGATTAATTTAAGCAAAAGCTTTAAAAATGGGCATGACAAAAAGGCCAATCAAAGGTTGGCTTTTATAAAAGCTCAGCGTATTGTTTATTTTTGCACGTAGTTTGGTATAGGTTTAAGAAGAAAACCTTTAAAGACTGACTTAGGTCGACTAAGGTTTTCTTCTTAAATTTTTTGCGCGAGGCCGTTAAAAATTGTTGTAGATTTAATAGTTTAACAAGTTTATACACAACAATGAAGAATTCGAT
>NZ_FNUK01000008.1 GCF_900108045.1 Caloramator fervidus
CTAGAAGAAGTAGAACATTTGAGACATACATACGAATGCAAAGAACTATATAAAGATAGAAGCAAAACCATAGAGAGGGTATTTGCTGACTTGAAGGAGAAGCATGGTTTGCGATGGACAACACTAAGAGGGATAGAAAAAGTGTCCATGCAAGCGATGCTTGTTTGTGCTTGCTTTAACTTAAAGAAGATGGCAAATTGGATGTGGAAGAAGGGACAAAACGGCCCTGGAAAGGGCAAAAATTTCTTTGTATTTATAAAATATTTATCAAAAATGCTTGTAAAAATACTCAAACCCCACTTTTCGTTTTTTGAAAAGTGGGGTTTGTCGACGGTCTGTAATCCCCTTTTTAAGGGGATTTTTGTTATAATAAATTAGGGGGATATATATGCATAAGATAAACATCCAATTTAACAATAATTTTATTGAACTAAAATTTTGTGAATTTAAATATGACGATTTAATCATTGATGTAGAAAAAGTTAGAAATTTATGCAAAGAAGGTTGTCCAAATTATGGAATAAACGGAGGGTGCCCTCCTTTTTCACCAACAGCAGATATTCTTCTTAAAAATAAAAAGTTTATTTTACTAATAGCAAAAACCAAAACAAAAAATTTTTCAAAAGAAAGATTTGCTAAAACAGATACTACATTAAATAAATTTTTAAAAGGCATAGGAAAATATTTTAAACAAAAATATGCCGTTGAGTTTTTATCTCCAGAACATTGCACAGAATGTAAAAATTGCACAATAAAAGAAGGCTGTCAAAATAAAGATAAAAGAACTATCTCAATAACAGGAACGGGAATAGTATTATCAGAAGTTATAGAAAAACTATTTAATGAAAAACTAGAGTGGGCAAAGGAAAAATCTCCTGAAAAGCTTATAAAAATAATGTGCATAATCTCCGATAAGTTTACCGAAAAAATATTATCTGATTTACAAAATGTTCCATGTGAAACATTTTTTGTCATAAAGTAAAGTGCGGTTTTAAAACCGCACTTTATCTTATAAGAAGTAAGTTTATTCTATCAACGGTATCCTTTTTAACAATGCCATCTGCCTTTAAATTGTTTGCCCTTTGAAAGGCCTTTACTGCACTTTCTGTTAAAGCTCCAAAACTTGTTGTTGGACTTTTTATATTTAAATACCCAAGTTTTATTAAGGCACTTTGAAGATTCCTTACATCTTCCCCTATCATTCCTCTTTTTAATGTCCTTGTTATTGTAAGTTTAAAAATTCCCCTATTTGCTATGTTTGTATTTGTCACTGCACTTCTTGATAATAATAAGTTTATTCTATCAACGGTATCCTTTTTGACAATACCATCTGCCTTTAAATTGTTTGCCCTTTGAAAGGCCTTTACTGCACTTTCTGTTAAAGCTCCAAAACTTGTTGTTGGACTTTTTATATTTAAATACCCAAGTTTTATTAAGGCACTTTGAAGATTCCTTACATCTTCCCCTATCATTCCTCTTTTTAATATCCTTGTTATTTTTAATACATTAGGTAAGGTATTAGACCTTGAAGTAGCACTATCATCCCTTACTATAAAATTTATCTTTCCCTCATCATCTACTTGCTTTGTGCTAAGCTTATCCTTTATCTTTACACTTATATTATATTCTCCAGCTTGCCTTGGAATAAATTCTAAGAGGTTGCCATCTAGCTTTTTAACCTCTAAAAGTTTATTATCCTTATAAATTTCAAATATATAATCACATCCCTTTGCACTTCCATAATTTTTTTCAACGGTTATTTTTAAACTTTTGTTTACAACAGGATTTTTCTGATCTAAAGTTATTGATTTTATATTTGGAGATTTAAAAACATAAAACTTTTTACTAATTACACTTTTATAATCGCTTTCGTTTTCACCTTTTACATAAAGAACAACCTCATAATCTCCTTCTTTTTGAGGAAGATAAGTAAAGCTTTTGTTTATATCCTCTAAAGCAACATCGACTTTTCCTAAATATTTTATTTCTAGTTTATAATTATAACTAAAAATTTGTGATTTTTTTACGGATATATCCAATGCTTGTCCTAAAAGTAAATTTTCTTTTGACAGTAAAAGTTCAACCCCTTCATTTTGACCAAAGGCTTTTAATTTATTATTCTCATAAACTTCAAAATAACTTAACAAAGCATCAGTTATCTTCCTTGCAATATTATCCTGCATGTTAGGATCTAAAAGTTTCTTTCTTTCCTCTTCATTTGTTATAAAGCCAAGCTCAACTAAAACAGATGGCGAAGTTGTATATTTTGTAACATAAAGGTTTGAATCCTTTGCTCCTCTATTTTTAAATCCTAAAGATGCTAAATTATCTACTATAAGTTTTGCTATTTTTTGGCTTTCAATAGCTTGCCATGAAACTTGGCTATAAACTATTTTTACCTTACTTTTTTCAACCTTTGCCTCTTTATTATCAACTAGTATATAAACATAATCTATACCATTTTCCTTTTCTTCCCAAAGATATTCATATTTGTTTCCCTCATATTCTACATATCTATCGCTATAAATATTAGGTCTTGTTTTGCTGTAATATGTCTCAACTCCACTGGCATCAGAAGATGCTGCATTACAATGAAGGCTTATAAAAAGGCTTGGGTTTACACTGTTTGATATATTAACCCTATCTTGTAAAGTTATATAAATATCCTCTTCAGGAAGCCTTGTAAAAACAACCTCAGCCCCTAAACTTTTTAAAAGGTCTCCAAGCTTTCGAGCAACAGAATTATTTATATCTTTTTCCTTAACATCTCCTGAAACTGCACCAGGATCGCTACCTCCATGTCCTGGATCTATAACTATCCATTTTCCACTTAAAGAGCTTGCAAAAGCAGTGTTAATACAAGTTATAAATAATATAAAAAAGCACAACAACCTTCTTAAAAACTTCAACCAAATCCCCCCATTAGACAAAATAGTTTAAGTTTAATTAAATTATAAATTAAAATGTCTAAAATGGCAAGAATTTGACAAAATTAAAAGGCAGGTTATACCTGCCTATGAATTATATATAATTTTTGAGTCAATACTTTTTATATCCTTGCATCCTGTCAAAATCATGGCTGATTTTAATTCATCTGCTATTTTGTCAATGTAAAGTTTTACTCCTTCTGCACCGCCTCCAAAGGAAGCTACAACAAAAGGTCTTCCAATTAAAACAGCATCTGCACCTAAAGCTAACATTTTTAATACATCAACCCCTGTTCTAACTCCTCCATCAGCTAATATAGTTATCTTTCCTTTTACTTCTTTTGCTATCTTAGGCAAAACCTCTGCAACACCTGGGGTATGGTCTAAAACCCTTCCTCCATGATTTGAAACAACTATAGCCTTTGCACCGGCTTCTATAGCAAGATAAGCATCTTCAACTGTCATGATTCCTTTTAATATAAATGGAAGTTTTGTACTTTGAACAAGCTCCTTTAATTCTTCTAAAGTCTTAGGTCCTACAGGTTTCCCATGAAGAGCTAAAGTTATAAGTCCTGCAGCATCTATGTCAACTCCAACAGCAAAAACCCCTGCCTCTTCTGCCATTTTTATCTTTTGTATAACATTTTTATTCTCCCAAGGTTTTATAATAGCAATGCCTTCTCCACCTGCTTTTTTAAGCTCATCTAAATTTGTTGGCAAAAAAGTATCAACAGCAGTATCTCCAACAATAGGATATATGCCAGCATCTAAACATCCCCTTATTACCCAAGAAATATATTCTCTTTCTGTAAATTTTCCACCCATATTAAGAATCGTCCCTGAAACAGGAGCTGCTAAAACTGGAATTCTAAGTTTTTTCCCAAACAGTTCAATTGAAGTGTCGGGAGATTTTGCATCATGTATAAGCCTCATATTAAGTTTAATCCTTTTAAGGCTTTCATAATTTTCAATAAAAGCAGAACCTGTTAAACTTCCCCCCATGCCGGGCACTTCTCCTGCACATGCAACTCCATTACATTCTTTACAAACTCTACAACTTCCGTTTAAATTTTCCCGTGCATTTTTTAAAACATCTTTAAAATTCATATTTATCCCCCTTATAGTTTAAATTTTTCAATAATCTCTCCATTTAAATTTAAAAATTTAATTTCATTATCCTCTATTTTTATAAAACTTGGCACTCCATCTCCCTTTGGAACGGAAATACTTCCTGGATTTAAGTATATAACACCATTTTTGTTTTCATATCTTCTTATATGCGTATGTCCTGTTATAATTATATTTGCTTTATAAAATTTTGAAAGCTTGTATAATTTTTCATCTTCTACATCATGCCCATGTAAAACTAATATTCTTAAGCCATTTTTTTCATAAAAAACACAAGGTGAAAAAAACGGAATGTCAAGAACCATGGCATCAACCTCAGAATCACAATTTCCTTGGGCTATTATAATTGGGATGTTTGAATTGTTTATCCTATTAGCAACCTCTAAAGGGTTATAACCTTCAAGTATAGGATTTCTAGGACCATGATATAATACATCTCCTGTGCACAATATAACTTCACAATCCTTTAAATAGTCCAAAGCCTTATCAAGTTTTTCAGGATAACCATGAACATCGCTTATAACTCCTATTTTCATATTATCACTCCCCTTTTATTTTACTCATAACAATAACATTGTAATATCTTCCATTTTTATAATACCTATCCTTTAAAATTCCTTCAACCTTAAATCCAAATTTTTTATAAAGGTTAATAGCAGGTATATTTTCTTCAACAACGTTTAAATAAACAAGATGCATATTCATATCATTAAATATAAAATCTAAAATAACATTTAAAACATCCTTCCCATATCCCTTTCCCCTATGAGCTTTATCATATATTACTATACCTATCTCACAATTTCTATATTCCCATTTTATTTTATCTATAACCACAAGGCCTATAGGTTTTCTATCCTGATTTTCTACAATAAAAATTCTTTTGTTATATTCTTCCCCTTCTAAAGTAAAGTTGTCGCAATACCTTTTAGATAATGGATATACTATATCTAAAAAATAATTAGTTTCTCTATCATTAAGCCATGCAGAAAGAATTCTTGAATCCTCCATTTCAATTGCTCTTATAAAAGTCTTTTCTCCCTTTAACATAAAATCACCCCTTTAAAATTATAACAAAAAAGCAGGTCAGAAGACCTGCCTATTTGCTAGTTTTTCTTTTTTAAATACATATAAACTGGAATACCTACTAAAGTTAATGCAATTCCTAAAAGTGCTCTTTGAGTGCTTGATGTTATAGTACTAATTAGTATAAATAATCCTCCTGCAATTCCTATTATAGGAGTTATTGGATATAGAGGAACTCTGTATGATGTTTTTATGTGACTAAATTTCTTTCTTAAAACAAATATACCTGCAACTGCCATAGTAAAGAATATCCAAAGAACAAATACCACAAGATCTGTCAAAGTATCAAAGGAACCAGTTAATATATACACAGTTGATAACACAAACATAAATATTATTGAATTTACAGGAGTTCCTGATTTTTCACTTAACTTTCCAAAGAAAGACTTAAATGGGAACATCCCTTCTTCAGCCATAGCATAAGGAACTCTTGATGAAGTTAATACATAACCATTTAAAGCACCAAATATTGATACTAATATACCTAATGAAACAAATGATGCCCCAAAACCTCCAAATAAAACCTGAGCTGCATCAGATGCAGCTTTCTTTGAAGCTACAACCTGATTAAATGGCAATACATTTAAAACTGCAAGATTAACTGAAAGATAAGCAACCAATACTAAACCAAGTCCTATTATTATAGCCCTTGGAAGATCTCTTGCAGGATTTTTAAGCTCTCCTGCTATGCTTCCTACGTTTATCCAACCATCATAAGCCCAAAGAGTTCCAAGAACTGCAAGTCCAAATCCACCTGCTGTGCTTTCTGGTGAAACCATTGGAGTAAATCCATGGGCTGTTCCTTTTACAAGTCCAAAGAAGGCTATAACAAATATTGGAACAAGCTTTCCTATTGTTGCAATTGTTTGTATCTTTCCTCCAAACTTAGTTGAAATTATATTAGCAGCTGATAGCAAGAATACCATGAATATTGCAAGAAGCTTTTGTTGAACTTCTGTCATAGGAATAAATGTAGTTGCTTGTGTTGCAAACACTATTGCAAGAGCAGCCATTCCACCTGGGAAATAAACCATAACCTGAACCCATCCTAATAAAAAGGCCCAAATATCTCCATATAATTCCTTTAAGTATGCATAAAGTCCTCCTGTTTTTGGTATTGCAGCAGCAATTTCTGCAACAGTAAGACCTGCAGCTATTGTTATAATTCCACCAACTATCCATGCTAAGATTCCAAGACCTGGAGCACCAGCATTCTTTGAAACTATAGCTGGTTTAAAGAATATTCCTGAACCTATAACTATACCAATTACAAGGGCAATAGCTTCTAAAAGCCCTAGCTCCTTTTTAAGACTCTCTTTTTCTTCGTAAGTTTCAAGCTTTCTTGCTTCCATTATACCATCCTTTCTAGAAGTTTTTTTATTGCGACAACATCCTCATCAACTACTTCAACCCCATTCATTAGAAGAAGTTGGGCAGTTATCCCATTACCCATTTTTAACTTGTTGGAAAAAGTTCCATCATATACAAAACCTTTACCACAGGATGGGCTCTTCGATTTTAAAATAGCTGCCTTGCAATTAAAAGCCCTTGCTATATTTAATGTCTCATAGGCTCCCTTTACAAAAAACTTTGTAACATCTTCTCCTTGAATATTTAGAACAAGACCTCTGCCTTCTAATACATCTTTAGCATCTCCCTTTACTATCTCAGAAGGAAGCCTAGGAGTCGGAAGGCCTCCTAACTGCTCTGGACACACTGGAATTAGCTTGCCTTGTTTTAACAAATTATAAATGTATTCATTAAAATTATTTCCTCCATTATATTTACAATTTATACCACAAAGACAAGCACTTACCAAAATCATTGCAAATCCCCCTATATTTCGACAATTATAAATTATATATTAAAATCTAAATTTAGTAAATATATTTTATTTACTTTATTTCCACAATGGTTACTCCACTTCCACCTTCTGTAAAATCTCCAAGCCTAAAACTTTTTACATGACTGTGATTTTTTAAAGCCTTTTGTATTCCTTCCCTTAAAGCCCCCGTTCCTTTACCATGAATTATCGTTACTTTTGTAAGACCACATAAAAATGCATCATCAAGATATTTATCAAGATTATAAAGGGCCTCATCAACAGTTTGTCCTCTTAAATCTATGCTTGTTGATATATTATTAGCTTTTTCTTTTATAATTTTAGAAGCCCCTATTTTTGCAGCTTCCTTTTTAGACTTTTGTTCTATAAAAAGCTTATCTAAAGGAACGCTCATTTTCATAACTCCTATTTGAACTAAAACTTCTCCCTTGCTATCAACGTTAGATAAAACTATTCCCTTTGCTCCAACTGTTGAAACAAAGACCTCATCTCCTACTTTTACATCTTTTACTTGAATCATTCCATCTTTAATAATGAGAGCTTCCTCTTCTTTATCCATGCTATTAATCTTTTCTTTAAGCTTTTTTCTTACTTCTTCAGCTTGTTTTATTGTCTGAGATTCAAGGGCCTTTTTTCTAAGCTCATTTAATTCTTTAATTATACTGTCAGCCTCTTCCTTTGCCTTTAATATTATTTTTCTTGCCTCTTCTTGAGCTTTTCTTATCTCTTTTTCCCTTTGATTTTCAAATTTGTATTTTTTCTCCAGATATTCTTCTTTTATATCCTGAGTTTCTCTTTTTATTTTTTGAATTTCATCCAATTCCCTTTCGATAAGAAGGGTTTTATTTTGAAGTTTTTGAATAACATCTTCAAATTTTGCAACATCCTTTGAAATAAATTCTTTAGCCCTCTTAATTATAGCATCATCAAGACCTAATCTTTTTGAAATTTCAAAAGCATTGGACTTTCCTGGAATTCCAATTAAAAGCCTATAAGTTGGTCTTAAAGTTTCAATATCAAACTCGACACTTGCATTTTCAAATCCTTCTTTTTCCATAGCAAAAACTTTTATTTCGCTGTAATGGGTAGTTGCAACCACCCTGCATCCTTTTTGATAAAAGTACTCAAGAAGCGACATAGCAAGGGCTGCTCCCTCAGTTGGATCCGTTCCAGCTCCAAGCTCATCAACTAAAACTAATGTCTTTTCATCTGCTTGATTTACTATGTCTATTATATTTTTCATATGAGATGAAAATGTTGAAAGACTTTGCTCAATGCTTTGTTCATCACCTATATCAGCAAAAATCTTATTAAAAACTGATATTTGAGATCCTTCCTTACAGGGCACAGCAAGCCCCGCCATTGCCATAAGGGTTAAAAGCCCTGTTGTTTTTAAAGTTACTGTTTTCCCTCCTGTATTTGGCCCTGTTATAACAAGAACTTTATATTTATATCCAAGCCTTATATCTATAGGAACAACTTTTTCTTTATCAATTAAAGGATGTCTTGCACTTTTTAAATCTATTATTCCTTCATCATTAACATTAGGAATTGAAGCATTTAAATCAAGCCCAAATTTTGCCTTTGCCATTAAAAAGTCTAAATAAGCTAAACTTTCATTATCATACAAAAGCTCATCAGCATAATTTGAAACTTTTACTGAAAGCTCCTTTAAAATTCTTTCAATTTCCGCCTTTTCCTTCAATTCTAGTTCTTTAATCTCGTTGTTAAGCTCAACAATAGGCATAGGTTCTATAAAAAGCGTTGACCCACTTGCCGACTGATCATGAATAAGTCCTTGAACATATCCTTTAAACTCAGATTTTACAGGAATTACATACCTTCCATTTCTTACTGTTATTATAGGCTCTTGAAGATATTTTGAAAGGGAATAAAGCATAGATTGAAGTTTTTCTTTTACCTTTAAATTTTTATCCTTTATCGATCTTCTTATACTAAAAAGCTTTTCACTTGCTCTATCGCTTATCTCATCTTCGCCTAGTATTGCTTTTTCTATATCTTCTTCAAGATTTTTAATATAAAACAAAGATTCTATTATTTGATTAATTATAGGGTAATTTTCTCTTTTAGAACCATCAGAAAAAAAAGACTTTAACCTTTTTACGACCTTTAAAGAATCTTTGACATACAAAAAATCTTTAGGGCTTAATATAAATCCCATTTTTGCTCTTTTTACAATATCTTCAATATCTTTAACTCCATCTAAAGGAAGACTTCCCCATTTTAAAACTACATCATAGGCTTCCTTAGTTTCTGTTAACCTACTTACAACCCCTTTAATATCTGAAGTTGGAAGCAAATTTTTGCACATATCTTTGCCTTTTGTAGATACCGCTCTTTCTGAAAGCATATCTATTATTTTGTTGTATTCTAAAATCCTTAAAGTTTTTTGATTCATAAGACCATCTCCTTTACAGTATGCCTCTGTAAAAATGTCCTTTTGTTATATTGTTTTTATTTATCTCTAGTATTTCCTTTGCTTTCTTACTTAGTGAAAAGTCTTTATTTATACCTCTTAATAAAGCGTCCTTATAGGCATACACTATACTTTCAACCTGATCCTTATCTTCTTCTAAAAATTCTAAAATCCAATAATCTGCATTTAAATTTAAAAGATCCTTTATATGTTCAAGCATGATAGTTTTTTTGGAATTATAAATGTGACTTCTGCAATAATAGTCGGTAACTACTAAAAACTTTTCACCTAATCTATCTTTTATATAATGTATTTTACTTTCACAGGCATTAGGGCAAGACTTCTTAAAATACCCCTTTGAGCTTCCAATTATACAGTGTCTGCTTATCATTAACCTTGTTCTTCCATAAACAAAAACCATGGTTTTTCTATCTGTATTTGATATAAGGTTTTTAAGCTCCCCCATATTTAATTCATGGGATAAATATGAAGCCTCATTTTCTAAAAATAAGGTTGAAAAGGAGTTTAATATGTTAAAGCTTTTATCTAAATAAACTTCATATCCTATATCAATCAAATCTTTATAAAGCCCTAAATTTCCACAAAGAGCCTTTTTAAAACCTAAAGCATAAAGCCTTTTGGCTTTATCCTTATAAAAATCATACTCCTCTATTATTACATCTGGAAAATGTGGAAAAACCTTTTCTTTATATTCTAAAAGATTCTCTATATCTCCTTTGTCAATTCTTAAATCTGATCCAAAAAAAACTAAATCTGCTCCGCTTTTTAAAGAGGCTAAAGCAACGTCCATTCTTCCCGTTTTTACTACAATCTTAGGAATGACTTTAAACTCTTTATTCTTAAAACTTATATTTATATTTACCTTATCCCTTTTTCCTTGAATTTTATCTAAAAGTTCATCAATAGCCTGTCTTCTTATAGCATTTAGTTTTGATATTGGAATCATTAAATTATCTTCTATAAAAACATCTATATTTTCAAAATAAAAAGGTGTATCCCCTGTTTTTGATAAAGCTTCAATAATCCTTTCCTTGGTTGTAGGTTTTGAAATAGCTTTTTCTACCCCATCCATTGTAACTTTAACTTTTTTAGAACCTTCAACTTCAAATTCCATACCATTTAAAGTAGCTTTAAATCTTCCTAAAAGCGGAACTTTTTTTACATCCTTTCCTTCATAGCTTTTCCTAGCCTTTTCTATAAGCTTTATATCTAAAGTTTTATAAATTATATCTCCTATTTGAGCCTTTTCAAAATAAATTTTTACAATTTCTCCCTTTTGACCTTTTTTTATTTCCGCACCTTTTTCATCATATATCGTATTTACAGGAACACCTACTCCTTTTCCAAAAACTTCAATTCCATCTCCGATATTTAAGTCCCTTTCAAGTTTTATGTATATAAATTTTCCTTTCTTGCCTACAACTTTTCCTAAATATACTCCCCAATTTTTTGGATTTTCATAAGACATCATTTCAGGCCCAATGTTATCAAACAAATATGCTGATGTAAAACCACCTCTGTTGAAAATCTTTACAACGTCCTCTTTATCTTTTTCATCTGCTATTCCATCAATTGCTTTCCTGTATGCAGAAACTACTGTAGCAACATACTCAGGCCTTTTCATTCTTCCTTCTATCTTTAATGATTTAACCCCTGCCTTTACAATTTTATCTATGCAGTCTATTGTCGACAAATCCTTAGGACTTAAAATATACTTTTTATCTCCATCAAAGGAATATAACATCCTACAAGGCTGTGCACATCTTCCTCTGTTACCACTTCTTCCTCCTAAGATGCTACTAAAAAGACACTGACCCGAAAAAGATATGCACAACGCTCCATGCACAAAAACTTCTATTTCTGCTTGAGTATTTTTAGCTATATACTCTATCTCCTTTAAGCTAAGCTCCCTTGGAAGAACTACCCTTTTTACTCCTTGAGAATATAAAAAATTTACCCCTTCTAAATTATTTACAGACATTTGAGTGCTTGCATGTATTTCAAAATCAGGAATGTTTTCTTTAAGAAGCTTCAAAAGGCCATAATCCTGAATTATTAATGCATCTGCTCCTTGTTCATATAAAAAGGATGCATATTCTAAGGCTCTTTCCATTTCTTCATCTTTAATTAATGTATTTAAAGTAACATAAACCTTTACGCCATAAGCATGGCAAAATTTTATTGCATTTACAATTTCATTTTTATCAAAATTTCCTGCCTCCTGCCTTGCTGAAAATTCTTTTCCTCCTAAATATACCGCATCTGCTCCATTTAATACTGCTGCCTTTAAAGCTTCAAAATCTCCAGCTGGAGCCAAAAGTTCTACCATACTTTCCCTCCCATAAAAAATAGGGGAGTTAACCCCTATAAATTTTTCTATTATTTAAGTCCTTTTTTAATCTTACTATTTCAAATTCGCTTTCTAAAAGTTTACTTTTAAGCTCATTTAGTTCCTCTTCAAGTTTTTCCTTTTCTTCTAAAAGTATTTTTACTTCAGACTGCATCTTTTGATATTCATCGTCAAAAGCTTCAAAGGTAGCATCTAAGTCCTCATACTGCCTTTTAGCTTCTTCAAGGCTTTCTTTTAAAGTTTTATTTTCCTCTTTTAATTTAGTATTCTCTTCAATTAGTAAATTATACTGACTATATAATCTTTGAAATTCTTCTTGAAGCCCTTCTAATCTTTGAACTGAATCATTATAATAACTTTTTAATTCCTCTAATTCCTTTTTTAATTTAAATAGCTCATCACAAATCAACAAAGCTGCAAGAACTGCTGCTGAAGTATCATTATGATTTATATTAGAACTTCTTATTTCCTTTATTTTCTTATCAACAAAATTAGCCAGGGAAAATAAATACTCTTCAGGCTCTGTTCCTGTAAGCGTATATTCACAGCCATTTATTCTAACATTTACTCTATTTTTCATATCAAGCACCCTCTCAAATGCTGTGTTAATTACTTTTTTACAAACTAGTTTAATTTTAGAATATCATAAAACTAATTCAAAATCTATACATTTTAATTAAAAACCCCCACAATAATGTGGGGGTAAATTATCTAAGTTGAGCACCTAGCTTTTCTTCTAAAGCCTTTACTATACTTTCATGAATAACATTTACTTCTTCGTCTGTTAATGTCCTATCCTCTCTTCTGTAAATTATAGAATATGCAACTGACTTCATTCCTTCTGGAACCTGTTTTCCTTTATAAACATCAAACAATTTTACGCTTTCTACAAAGTCCTTTCCTACTTTTAATATTATATTTTCTATTTCAGCAACTGCAACTTCATCTTTAACTAATATTGCTATATCTCTATCAACAGCAGGATACTTTGGTAAAGGCTTATATTTTCTTTCAGTTTTATATGCTTCAAATAAAGGAACAAGGTCAATTTCAGCTACATATACCCTATCTTCTATTTCATAATTTTCAGCAACTAAAGGATGAATCTCACCAAATACTCCAACCTGCTTTCTTCTTACCATAAGCTTTGCGCATCTTCCAGGATGGAAAGTTAAATTTTCTTCATCTCTTTCATAATCAACTTTATCTATTCCAAAAACATTTAAAATATTTTCTATAGCTCCTTTTAAATCATAAAAATCAACTTTTCCAATCATTCCAATTCCCAATTTCAAAACCTCTACTGGTATATTATCTGATGGATAATATACCTTTGCAACTTCAAATATTTTTACTTCTTTATTATCCCTCAAATAATTTATTTTTAATGTTTCTAAAATAGAAGGAATTAAAGTCGTTCTCATTAAACTAAAGTCTTCTCCAAGAGGATTTAATATTCTAACAGCATTTTTTAAAGGACTATCTTCTTTAAGTCTTATTTTATCAAAAACCTTTGGGCTTACAAAGGAATATGTATTTATCTCAAAAAATCCATTTGAAACCATTACATTTCTTACAATATTTACTAATCTTTGTTCCTTTGTTAAAACTGCCTCAACCAATTCTCCTTCTATTTTCTTGCTTGGAATTTTATCATATCCATAAAGCCTTGCTATCTCTTCTGCAATATCTTCCTTGATTTTTATATCCTGTCTAAAAGTTGGAACTTCAATATTTAATTTATCTTTTACCTCAACCTTCATTCCAAGATATCTTAACATTTCTGCCATTTCTTCTTTTGATATATTTATTCCTATAAATTCATTTATCCAGTTTGGATCAACCTCTAAATTATAAGGCTTTACAGGATGTGGATAAATATCTATTTTACCACCTACAACTTCTCCAGCTCCAATAACTTCTACAAGATGACAAGCTCTATCTAATGCTATATCTATCAGGTTAGGGTCTAAATCTTTTTCAAACCTTGATGATGATTCTGTTCTTAACCCTAGCTTTTTAGATGTTAATCTTATATTCGTTCCATTAAAGTTTGCACATTCAAATACAACAATTGTAGTATCTTCTTTTATTTCAGAATTTTGGCCTCCCATAACTCCTGCAACAGCAAGAGTTTCTTTTTCATCTGCAATTACAAGCATAGATGAATCTAAAACCCTTTCAACTCCATCTAATGTTGTAAATTTTTCTCCATCCTTAGCTTTTCTTACTACTATCTTTTTTCCATTTATAAATCTATAATCAAAAGCATGCATAGGTTGACCTAATTCAAGCATCACATAATTTGTAATATCAACTATATTATTTATAGGCCTTACCCCTGCATCCATAAGACGCTGCTGCATCCACTCCGGTGAAGGACCTACTTTTACATTTTTAACAACCCTTGCTGAATATCTTCTACAAAGCATATCCTTAACTTCAACATTTATATAATCCTTTATATCTTCTTTATTTTCTTTAAAGTTTGTTTTAATCTCCTTTAGTGGAAGTCTAAATGTAGCTGAAACTTCCCTTGCAATTCCATATACTCCTAAACAATCAGGTCTATTTGATGTAATTTCAAAATCTAATATTCCTCCCTTTAATCCTAATACTTCTTTAATATCTACTCCAATTGGTGTTCCCTTTGGAAGTATCATGATACCATCAGATTCATTAGCAATACCAAGTTCCTCTTCAGAACAAAGCATTCCATTTGATTCTACTCCTCTTAACTTTCCTTTTTTAATTTTAACTCCACCAGGCAAAGTTGAACCATGAAGAGCAACAGGAACAGTATCCCCCTCTTGAACGTTTTCTGCTCCAGTTACTATTTGAAGAATTTCACTTCCTACGTTAACTTTACAAATTCTAAGTTTATCAGCATTAGGATGTTTTTCTATCTTTTCAACATAACCTGTAACAACTTTATCTATTTCTTTTCCGTATTCTATAACTTCCTCAACCTTTGAACCTGACATAGTTAGAGCATCTGCAACTTCCTTTATGTCTTTATTTATATCTACATATTCAATTAACCAACTATATGGTACCTTCATCCTATCCCTCCTTAAAACTGCTTTAAAAACCTTATATCGTTTTCATAAAGAAGCCTTATATCATCTATTCCATACTTAATCATAACAATTCTATCAAGTCCCATTCCAAAAGCAAATCCACTATATTTTTCTGGATCTATTCCACCCTTTCTTAAAACATCAGGGTGAACCATTCCACAACCTAATATTTCTATCCAACCTGAACCTTTACAAACCCTACAACCCTCTCCTTCGCATACAAAACATGAAACATCCATTTCAGCAGAAGGTTCTGTAAATGGAAAATGATGTGGTCTAAATTTTGTCTTTGTTTTTTCACCAAAAAATCTCTTTGCAAAAGTTTCTAGTGTTCCCTTTAAGTTTGCCATTGTAATACCTTTATCCACAACAAGCCCCTCTATTTGATAAAATATAGGGGAGTGTGTAGTATCAACTGCATCTGATCTATAAACTCTTCCTGGAGCTATAATTCTTATAGGAGGTTTTGTATTTTCCATGGTTCTTATCTGAATTGGAGAAGTTTGTGTCCTTAAAACAAGATTTTCGCTTATATAAAATGTATCCTGTTCATCCCTTGCAGGATGATTCTTTGGAACATTTAAAGCTTCAAAATTATAATAATCAAGTTCTATTTCAGGTCCTTCTGCAACAGAAAATCCCATTCCAAAGAATATATCCTTTATTTCATCTAAAACTTTGTTTAAAGGATGAATATTCCCAAACTCTATCCTTTTTCCTGGCATTGTAATATCTATGTATTCACCTTTTATTCTAAGCTCCAGTTCTTTTTGTTTAATATTATTTAAAGCCTTTTTAAGTTCTTCTTCTAAAAATTGCCTAACTTCATTGGCCAACTTCCCAATTATTGGTCTTTCTTCTGACGGTAAAGCTCCCATACCTCTTAATATAGATGTTAAACTTCCTTTTTTTCCAAGATATTTAACCCTAATTTCATCTATTCTTTGGCTATTTTCAGCATTTTTTATCTCTTCTAAAGCCTCCTGTTTTATCTTTTCAAGTTGTTCCTTCATTCTTTTACCTCCTTTGTTAATATATGAAAATCCCCGTCCCATATAGGGACGGGGAAACCGCGGTACCACCCTAATTGAGCTAAAAGCTCCTCTCCTTTGAATAACGGCAATGCCGCCTTCAGCCTACTTGTTTTCAGCTGAGGAACTCCAGAGGGAATTTTCAATCGGCTACATTGCAGGCATGCTCTCAGTCGCGGCAAGCCCTCCCTGTGCACATCACCGACCTACTCTGCTCCTTCACCGTTTCAACTATTAAATTATCTTTTAAAAATTATATTAATTAATTTTTATCTTGTCAATCTTTGCCTTACTACCTCATATATAATCACAGCAGAAGCTACAGCAGCATTTAAAGATTCAGCTTTTCCTAACATAGGGATCTTAACTTTATAAGTAGACAAACTTATATGTTCATAGGGTATACCACTAGCTTCATTGCCAATTATTATCGCCGTTTTTTCTTTAAAATCATAATCATATATAAATTGAGAAGCTTCAAGACAAGTTGCATATATTTTAAAATCATTTCGTTTTAAAAATTCTATCGCATCATAAAAGCTATCAAAATAAATCATTGGAACTCTAAAAATAGACCCCATCGTTGAGCGCAAAGTTTTAGGATTATAAGCATCTACCGTTCCCTTTAATAATATTAAAGCATCAACATCAGCCGCATCACATGTTCTTATTATGGTTCCAAGGTTTCCCGGATCTTGAAGACCATCAACTATTACGACAAAATCCTTTATAAAAGATAAATCAAAATCTTTCTTTTTGCACACAGCAACTATTCCCTGAGGCGTCTCTGTATCTGAAAGCTCCTTTATAACTTCCTCATCAACCTCATATTTTTTTACATCACAACTTAAAATGTCTTTATATTTTGTTTGTAAAAACTTTTTAGAATAAAAAATACATTCTGCCTGTTTTTCCCTTATTGCCTCTTCTACAAACCTTGCTCCCTCTATTAAAAACTTTTTAAATTCATCCCTATATTTTTTTTGTTTTAATTTCAAAGCTTCCCTAATTAAACTATTATTTCTTGAAATCATGCTCCCCTACCTCAACTTATCATGTTCAAATTTTTTTATACTTTCATTAGTTGATATTACAACTAAAACATCTCCAGATTTTATAACATCATCTGCTTTAGGTGAAATATTTATATCCTTTCCTCTTTTTATAGCCATAACATTAAATCCATATCTATTTCTCATGTCAAGCTCCCTTAAAGTTTTATTATACCATTCTTCTATAGCAGATATTTCAACTATGTTATAATCAGGTGAGAGCTCTATATAATCAAGTATGTTTGATGTGCAAAGATTGTGAGCAACTCTAACTCCCATATCCCTTTCAGGGAATACAACCCTATCAGCTCCTATTTTATAAAGAACCTTAGCATGAAGATCATTATGAGCTTTAGCTATCACATGTTTTATTCCAAGTTCCTTTAAAAGTAAAGTTACCATAACACTTGATTGTATATCAGATCCTATAGTAACGATAGCTACATCAAAGTTTCTAATTCCAAGGGAACTTATTGTAGCTTCATCTGTGGCATCAGCCTGAACTGCATGGGTTACATAATCAGATATATTTTGAACTGTTTTCTCATCTTTATCTATTGCCAAAACTTCATTTCCTAAGGAATAAAGGGTTTTTGCAACGCTTGAACCAAATCTGCCAAGCCCTATTACAACAAACTGTTTAGATTTCATTATAACCCTCCTTTATCCTACAAGTATTTTATCCTCAGGATATTTTATAGCCTTACTTACACAAAGTTGCTTTCTTGCAAAAGCAAGGGCTAACGTCAATGGTCCAACCCTTCCTGAATACATCGTAAAAATTATAACTATTTTACCAATTAAATTAAGCCTTGGACTAAGTCCAAGATCAAGTCCAACAGTTCCAAAGGCAGAAGTTGCTTCATATAAAAACTCCATAAAGTCTCCTTCTTGAGTTATAGAAAGAATCATAGTAACAACTATAACTAAAATAAAACTTATAAAAGTTATTGCAATAGCTCTATATACAAGATCTTTAGGTATCCTTCTTTTTAAAAGTTCTGTGTCTTCTCTTCCTCTAATTACCGATAAAACCGTCATAAGTATAAGGGTTGCTGTGCTGGTTTTTATACCTCCTCCAGTAGAACCTGGAGATGCTCCTATAAACATAAGTATAATTGTAAGAAATTTACTTGCAACTGTCATGTCAGAAAGATTAATAGTATTGAATCCTGCAGTTCTTGGAGTTATAGAGGCAAATAAGCTTGACAATATTTTTCCTTTTAATGATAAAGAGCCTAACGTCTTTGAATTGTTGTATTCTAGAACCAAGAAAGATAAAGCTCCTAACCCTATCAATATGAAGGTTGCAAAAATTACTACTTTTGCATGTAATGATAACTTTTTATAATTCCTATTAGTTATTATTTCACTTATAACTCCAAATCCTAAACCACCTATAACTATTAATGACATTATAGTTAAATTCATAACTACATTTTCAACATATGGAGTTAAACTTCTAAAACCTCCTATTAAATCAAACCCCGCATTACAAAATGCTGATACAGAATGAAATATTCCAAAATAAATACCTTTTTTCCATCCATATTCAGGGACAAATTGTGTTGCCAAAAAAATTGCTCCTAAAGCTTCTATACTAAAAGTTATCGTCATTACATATATTGCAAGCTTAACTATTCCCTGAATATTAAAGGCATTATATGCCTCCTGCATTATAAGCCTTTCTTTTAGAGTTATTTTTCTTCCTAAAATTATAGCAATAAGAGTTGCAAAGGTCATAAATCCTAATCCGCCAACTTGTATTAAAATTAAAATAACAATTTGCCCAAACAAACTCCAGTAAGTTCCTGTATCTAAAGTTACAAGCCCCGTTACACAAACCGCCGAAGTTGCTGTAAATAGGCAGTCTATAAAAGGAGTTGATTGCCCATTGGAAGATGATATAGGAAGTTTTAATAATAAAGCTCCTATTAAAATTACTGCAGCAAACCCAAGAGCTAAGATTTGAACAGGCTGAAGCCTATATACCTTAACTCCATCTTCTCCTTCTTTAAAAAACATACATACACCCTCCTAATGTAAAAACAATACATTATTATATTATATCACTCGTTAATATTTTTAAAAAACTTAAAGAGGCCAATTTTGGGCCTCTTTTTGTCAAATTTAATTAACTTTATGCATTTAATTTTTCTTTTGCTAAGTTTACTAATTGAGCAAATGCTTCTGCATCATTTACTGCAAGATCTGCAAGCATTTTTCTGTTTATTTCAACACCAGCAAGCTTTAATCCATTTATAAACTTTGAATATGAAAGCCCATTTGCTCTTGCAGCTGCATTTATTCTTGTTATCCAAAGCTTTCTAAAATCTCTCTTTCTTAATTTTCTACCAATGTAAGCATATTGCAAGCTCTTCATTACAGCTTGCTTTGCAATTCTATATAATTTGCTCTTTGCACCATAGTAACCCTTTGCAAGTTTTAATACTTTTCTACGTTTTTTATGGGCATGAACGGCTCTTTTTACTCTTGCCATATTTCCTACCTCCTTCTAGCCTTATGCATAAGGCAATAATTTCTTTAGTTTCTTAACTTCTACTGCATTAACTAAAGTTGTTTGTCTAAGTCTTCTCTTTCTTTTTGAATCCTTCTTAGTTAATATATGGCTATGATATGCATGAGCTCTTTTGAATTTTCCTGATCCTGTCTTTTTAAATCTCTTTGCTGCACCCTTATGGGTTTTCATTTTTGGCATAGTGCTTCCTCCTCTCGCTTACTATTTCTTTGGAGTAAGTATCATTATCATATTCTTTCCTTCAAGCTTGGGCTGCTTTTCTATAACACCCACTTCAGAGAGCTTTTCTGCAAACCTCTTTAGAACATCCTCTCCTAGATGGGAATGTTCTGCCTCTCTACCTCTAAATTTTACTGTTACCTTTACCTTGTCCCCATCCTTTAGGAACTTTTCTGCATTCTTAGCCTTAACATTAAGGTCGTGTTCATCAATGTTAGGGGTAATTCTAATCTCCTTTACAGTAATAGTCTTTTGTTTTTTCTTTGCTTCTTTTTCCTTCTTTTGCTGTTCGTAGATAAACTTACCATAATCCATTATTTTGCAAACAGGTGGTTTTGCCTGTGGCGCAATTAAAACAAGGTCTAACTGCTTTTCCTCTGCAATTTCAAGAGCCTTCTTTGTAGGCATAATCCCAAGCTGAGTTCCGTCAGAATCGATAAGTCTTACTTCTCTTTCACGAATTTCCTCATTAACTAAATATTGTTTGTTAATAACATTCACCTCCTAATTTTTTACAAAACAAAAAGCGGATGGTAGCCCATCCGCATAGTTACACCAATAGCTTTTACGAAGAACCTTACTGCCATAGGCGTAAGGTGAGAAGCGGATGGCTTCTACTTATACCTTTATTAGAATAACATTAATATAAGCGTTTGTCAATATATTTTTATATATTGCTTATTTTCTTTTCAATCTCTTCTTTTATTCTAGCTGCAAATACTTCAAAATCCATAGTTCCAAGGTCGCCTTCTTTTCTTGATCTTAATGAAATATTTCTATTTTCAACTTCTTTATCTCCTAAAATTATCATATATGGTACCTTTTGAAGCTGTGCTTCTCTAATTTTATATCCTATCTTTTCATTTCTTAAATCACATTCTACCCTTATCTTCATATCTTTAAGTTTTGCTTCTATTTCCTTTGCATATTCATTAGCTCTATCTGTTACAGGAAGTATTTTAACTTGAACTGGAGCAAGCCATGTTGGGAAAGCCCCTGCATAATGTTCTATAAGTATTCCAATAAATCTTTCTATACTTCCAAAAATAACTCTATGAATCATTACTGGTCTGTGCTTTTCTCCATCTTCACCTATGTAGTAAAGGTCAAATCTTTCTGGCATTTGGAAGTCAAGCTGAATAGTTCCACATTGCCATGTTCTTCCAAGACAATCCTTTAAATGGAAGTCTATCTTAGGTCCATAAAATGCTCCATCGCCCTCATTTATCTTATAATCAAGACCTGCTGCATTTAATGCCTCAATCAATGCATTAGTAGCACGTTCCCAATCTTCATCGCTTCCCATAGAATTTTCTGGTCTTGTTGAAAGTTCAACATGGTATTCAAATCCAAATAATTTATAAACATAATCTATAAGATTGATAACTCCTAAAACTTCATCTTTAATTTGTGATGGGAGCATAAATATATGAGCATCATCCTGAGTAAAACATCTTACCCTCATAAGCCCATGTAAAGCTCCTGATATCTCATGTCTATGCACAAGCCCAAGTTCTCCAAGTCTTAAAGGTAAATCTCTATAGCTGTGCATTTGACTTTTATAAACAAGTATTCCACCTGGACAGTTCATAGGCTTTACTGCATAATCTTGGTTATCTATTTTTGTAAAATACATATTTTCCTTATAATGCTCCCAATGGCCAGATCTATGCCATAAAGATTCATTAAGAATTATAGGTGTTTTTATCTCTTTATATCCTCTTTTTTGATGTTCTTCTCTCCAAAAGTTTTCAAGTTCATTTCTTATAACCATTCCCTTTGGCAAGAAAAATGGAAAACCTGGTCCTTCTTCCATTATTGTAAATATTTCAAGTTCTTTTCCAAGCTTTCTATGATCCCTCTTTTTAGCTTCTTCTAAAAGATTTAAATACTCATCAAGGTCACTCTTTTTAGGAAACGCAGTTCCATAAATTCTTTGAAGCATCTTATTCTTTTCATTTCCTCTCCAATAAGCTCCTGCAACATTTAAAAGCTTAAAGGCCTTTACTTTTCCTGTTGATGGAACATGAGGTCCTGCACAAAGGTCTACAAACTCTCCCTGTTTATAAAATGATATAGTCTCTCCCTCAGGTATATCCCCTATAAGTTCAACTTTATACGTTTCATCTTTATCCTGCATAAACTTTATAGCCTCTTCCCTTGAAAGTTCAAACCTTTCAATCTTATAATCTTCTTTTACTATTTTTTTCATTTCCTTTTCTATATTTTCAAGCATATCAGGAGTTATTGGAAAATCTGCATCAAAATCATAATAAAAACCGTTTTCAATAGAAGGTCCTATAGCAAGCTTTACATTTGGATAAAGCCTTTTTACAGCCTGTGCCATTATATGGGCTGCAGTATGTCTTAAAGCTTCTTTTCCACCCTCGTCTTCAAAAGTTAATATTTCAACAGTTGAATCCTTATCAATTATTGTAGAAAGATCTTTAACCTCTCCGTTTATCCTTGCAGCAAGAGCATTTTTATAAAGCCCCATACTTATCTTTTTGGCAACTTCTTCAGCGGATACAGGATTTTCAAATTCTAAAACCTTCCCATCCTTTAAGATTACCTTTATCATATCTCCTACCTCCTTTTATTAAAATATCAAAAAAGCCTTTCATCCCTATGGGACGAAAGGCTAAACTTCCGCGGTTCCACCCAAATTGGTATAAAACCCACTCTAAGCCTTAACGCGGCCAACGCCTATCCTTACTCTCATAAGATTTCGGGACGGAGCTTCGGGGTGGTTTTCAATCTCTAATGTTAAGGAAACCTTCCAGCCTAAGGGTTTCCCTCTCTGGTAACATATCGAGATCTACTCTTCCCCTTCATCGCCTTTATCTTGCCAATAATTTTACAAATTATTTTTTAAGTTGTCAATAGTTTATTATCACCTTTTATTATATTACAATCTTCACAAGAATTACAAAAATATATTCTATCTATGAATATATTTTTAATAGTTTCTATAATTTCTTTATTTTTACAATTTTCTACCAAATGAATAACTACCCTCTTAGGAGCACAAGTAACTATAACGCTTAGCAATATGTCATCTAATGTAGTCTCTCCGCTTATGTTAAAATTTTCAAAATCTAAAAAAAGCTCCTTTGTAACATCCTTAAAATCTCCATCTTTTAGAATATATTCCCCACTTGAATTTATATATATATTTAAAACTTCATATTTGCTTTCCTGAATTTCAACAAAATACCTTAGAAGCTTTATAAACTCATCATATTCCTTTTCTAGCATATACTCTTCTATCATTTTCTCCAGTATTCCGTTTATATCTTCTTTTATAAATTTTAGTCTAAATTTTACAAATCCATCTATTATAATTTCTCTATTCTCTTGTAAAAATTCTTCTATTTTTTTATATATAGCATTCCTATGCCTCATGCTATTTAATATATCTTCTGCCGTCATAGTTCCATTTCCTAATATAAAGGAAATACACTTGTTTTTTATTTTTAGTATATCTTCTTTTGAAAAGTATGAACAGTTTTCCTTTATAAGTTCATTTAGTATATCTATTTCATAATTTTTCATTATATAATCATATATTATATCCGAAGCATAACTTATAAATGCATCCCTATAAATTTCAAAATTTCTAATATCCTTTTCGCTATCCTTTAATACAAACTTAATATAATGATAATCTCCTATATCATTTTCAACCATAGCTACATTTATATCATTTCCTCTCAAATATGAGCATAACTCATTAAATCTATCATAAATTTCATCTTTTTCTCTATTAAAGCCAATCGATAGGAGAAGCAACTTTATCACTCCCTTCTAGTTTAGTATATGTGCCTTAAGGCAACATATACAGGGATTTTTATTCCACTATACAATATTCCTTTAAAGGAATTATTGTTCCAAAGTCTAGAAGGGAACCTTCATACAGTTGTCTCCAAATCACATTATTATTTAACAAAAAACTTTTAATAGTATCCCCATCTGGATGACTATCTATGTTGCCATAAAAAGCCAAAACATTTTTTGAAATAAGTCCAGTTGCTCCTCCTATAAATCCATAATTTAAACCCTCTAAAGTTACATATCCTGGCCTTATTAAAAGGCAGCTTAACCCCTCATTTATAACCTTTTTGTATATTCCAATATCTGAAGTTATAATACTTTTTTCATTTACAATACAAATCGAACATTTACAATATCCCTGCTTTACATCAATTATTTTTACTTTTTCTTTATAAAGTTCATCTAACAAAACCTCATCGGTGTATTTTTTATTACATACTGCAAAATTTCCTATCCTTGCAACATTATATAAAACAGAGCTTGGATATTTTTCCCCTACAGGAAGCTTACCTAAAATTATTTTAAACCCTTCATCCTCAAGCTTATAAACAAATTTTTGACAAACATTAGGTGCAACCACTATTTTATTTTTTCCTAAATGATGAAGCATAACATCTGGATGATAGGATATTGCATCATAAGTTCCTATCTTTTCTGTTTTTATTATTTTTACATTTAAATTATAAAAATTCTCTTCTATAACCTTAGGTATTCTTCCATCTACGACCACAAGAGATACATCCTTTTTAGGAAGATTTGGAATATCTATAAATTTTTCCACTACATAATCTCCCTTCTTGTAAATAATAATAAAAAACCTAAAAATCCTATAACACCACTTACTATAAAAGCATTTTGAGCTCCTATATACTTTGCTAAAGTTCCTGCATATAAAACAAAAGCTCCTGTAACTTTCGTTACAGGAGCTGTGGAGGCGGCACCCGGATTCGAACCGGGGAATAAAGGTTTTGCAGACCTCTGCCTTACCACTTGGCTATGCCGCCAAGCCTGGAGCGGGAAACGGGACTCGAACCCGCGACTTTCACCTTGGCAAGGTGACGCTCTACCAACTGAGCTATTCCCGCATGGTGGCCAGAGCCGGAATCGAACCAGCGACACGGGGATTTTCAGTCCCCTGCTCTACCAACTGAGCTATCTGGCCATGGCGACCCAGAAGGGGCTCGAACCCTCGACCTCCGGCGTGACAGGCCGGCACTCTAACCAGCTGAGCTACTGGGCCGCAGTGGTGGGCACCACAGGGCTCGAACCTGTGACCCTCTGCTTGTAAGGCAGATGCTCTCCCAGCTGAGCTAGGCGCCCACTCGCACTTTATATTATATTACTTATTTTTTAACTTGTCAACGCTTCATCATCAGCGCTGACATGTTATATATTATATCATTTCTTTAAGTTTGTCAACACTTTTTTATATATTTTCTATCATATTTTTTATCTCTTCCTTTTCAAAAACATATTTATTATTACAGAAATGGCATTGTATCTCTACCTTATCCTCTTCTTCATAAAGCTTTTTAAGTTCTTCTTTGCCTAATGCAATTAAAGCCCTTTCTACCCTTTCCCTTGAACAATCACACTCATATCTGCACTCTATTCTCTCATGTATTTTTAAATCCATATCATCAAATAAAAGATTTAATATATCCTCTGCTGTTTTTCCTTCTGCTATTAACTGAGAAAGAGGAGGTATTTCTTGAAGTCTAAAAGTTATTACATCAGCTAAAAGTTCATTTGCCCCTGGCATCATTTGAATTATAAGCCCACCTGCTGCCTTTATGCTTATATCTGTATCAACCAATACTCCAAGGGCAACAGCAGACGGAATTTGTTCTGAAACTGTAAAATAATATGCTATATCATCACCTATCTCCCCTGTTCTTATTGGGACCTGACCAACATAAGGTTCTTTAAGACCTAAATCCTTAATTACATTTAAAAATCCTTGTTTTCCAACAGCTGTCCCAACATCTAGCTTTCCTTTTTCATTTAAAGGAAGATCCACATGGGGATTGGAAACATATGCCTTTACATTTCCTTTTGAATTTGATACGGCAACTAAATTACCTAATGGTCCTCCTCCATTCATAGTAAGAGTTAATGTATCTTTATCACCCTTTAACATAACTCCCATCATAGAAGCTGCTGTTATAAACCTTCCTAAAGCAGCAGAAGCTGTTGGAGAAAGATTGTGTATTTTTCTTGCCTCCTCTACCATGTCAGTTGTAATAGCAGCAAAAAGCCTTACATCGCCATTTGCCGCAGTTGCTCTTAATATATATGCCATAAAAACTACCTCCTATTTTCTTACTGCAAATGTTATCCTTTGGGAATTTTCCTTTATAGTTTCAAAGCTATAATTATCATACACATCAATTTTATTAAATCCTGCCTTTTTTAACATTCTTAGCATATCATCTAACTTATATATTCTTTGAGTATGATGCTCATCTATTCTTCTATAAAAATCTCCTTCTTTTACAAAAAAGGTTATATACATATCTACTATATCATCCTCTAAATAATTATCCCAAATATATGCATACTTTTCTTCATTTAAAGTAAAAGTATTATTCCCAATTATATTTTTTAGTTTATATTCTGAACTTATGTCAAAAACAAATAATCCTTCTTCTTTTAAAAGATTATACACCTTTTTAAAAATTAAAAAAAGCTCATCTTCCTCTAATATATAATTAAATCCATCACAAAAGGAAAACACAAAATCAAATTTTTTATCAAAGTCTATATTTTTCATATCTTCATTAACAAATATTACCCCTTTTTTAACCTTATCCCTTGCTACATTTAACATTTCCTGTGATATATCTAAAGCTATTACTTTAAGTCCTAAATTTGCAAGTTTTAATGTCATATTTCCAGTTCCACACCCAAGTTCTAAAACAGTTTTATCTATATAATCTAAATCATATTTTTTAAATAAAGAAATTAAAAAATTAGTCCATGAATCATAATCCACATCCATCATTTCATCATAATAAAGCGCAAGATCCTTATATTGCATACAATCCCACCTTTCAACTTAATTTTACATCAACAAATAAAAAATGTCTATTAAAGGAGGGTTAAAATGCTATATCCCCTTTTCTTTCAACCTATTTATAAAAGTACTATATGGGGAGGAAGAAAACTAGAAAGCTACTTTAAAAGACAAATTCCAGACGGAAATATTGCAGAAAGCTGGGATATATCATGTCATAAAAAAGGTATGAGCATAATAAAAAATGGCAATTTAAAAGGCAAAACTTTAGAAGAAGCAATTAAAATATACAAAAAAGAAATCCTTGGGGATAAACATGAATACTTTCCTCTTTTGGTAAAGCTTATAGATGCAAACGATAAATTATCAGTTCAAGTTCATCCTGACGATGAGTATGCAAAAAAAATCGAAAATCAATTTGGAAAAACAGAAATGTGGTATGTAATAGACGCAAAAAAGGACGCAAAAATTATATATGGACTTAAAAAAGGAACAACAAAAGAAAATTTTAAAAAAGCTATCTTAAAAGGAAACGTAGAAGATTTTTTAAACTTTGTCAACGTTGAAAAAGGAGATGTTATATTTATTCCTTCAGGGACGGTTCACGCTATATTAGATGAACTTTTACTTTTAGAAATACAGCAAAACAGCGACGTTACCTACAGAATATATGATTGGAATAGAGTTGATAAAGACGGAAAAAAAAGAGAACTACACTTAGATAAAGCTTTAGATGTTATAAATTATAACTTTGAAGGAAAAGTTATTAAACCTAAATTTAAAGATTTTCAAAACTTTAAAAAGGCAAAAGCTGTTTGCTCTAAATACTTTAATGTAGAGATAATAAAAATAGAAAAAGAATTTAAAGATGTAACAAGAAATTCATTTATAATATTTACTGCTGTTGAGGGTGAAGGTAAATTAATAAAAAATGAAGAATATCAAATAAAAGCTGGAGATAGCTTTCTTATCCCTGCTTGCCTTTGTGACTTTAAAATTGAAGGAAATTTAACGGTTTTAAAAACAACAGTTTAATTATTCATTCCACTTTCTTCCTGATTCTTTGTTTAGCTTTGTCATTATTCCACCTATTCTTCCTGTTTCCTTAGCAGTTAACCCACTCCAGCCATATTTTTTAACTTTATCTAAAAGACCTAACTCCTCAGCTATTTCATACTTTATCCTTTCCCTTTCTTTTTCCTTTTCAGTTAGTTCCTTTTTTGATTTTAATTTTGCTTTAACTATTTTCTTAAAGGGGGTTGCCATAAAAACACCTCCTGTCTTTATTATTGCAACAAGAATTTTTTTTATTCATCATTTGTAAAATTAAAATTCAAATGTTATAATACATTTAATAGTTTTTCTTTACATAATATAGATTAGATTAAATTTTCTAGGAGGCGGTTTAATGAAAGTTGCTGTTGTTGGAGCTACCGGTATGGTAGGAAGGATGATGCTAAAAGTTTTAGAAGAAAGAAATTTCCCAATAGATGAGCTTTATCTTTTTGCTTCTTCAAAATCTAAAGGAATAGAAATGGAATTTAAAGGTAAAAAATATGTAGTTGAAGAACTTAAAGAAGATTCCTTTGATAGAGGAATAGATATAGCTTTATTTTCAGCAGGAGCTTCTACAAGCTTAAAATTTGCCCCAATTGCCGCATCTAAAGGTTGTATTGTTATAGATAACAGTTCAGCTTGGAGAATGCACGAAGATGTTCCTTTAGTAGTTCCAGAAGTTAACCCCGAAGATGTTAAGTGGCATAAAGGAATAATTGCAAATCCAAACTGCTCTACAATACAAGCCGTTGTGGTTTTAAAACCTCTAGATTTAAAATATAAGATAAAAAGGATAGTTTATTCAACATATCAAGCAGTATCTGGAGCAGGTCAAGGAGGATATGAAGATCTTTTAAACGGAATAAAGGGTATTGCTCCTAAAAAATTTATTCATCCTATTGCCTTTAATGTTATTCCTCACATAGATGTTTTCTTAGAAAACGGATATACAAAGGAAGAAATGAAAATGATTCAAGAGACAAAAAAAATAATGCACAGACCTGACCTTAAAGTTACTGCAACAACAGTTAGAGTTCCTGTTTTTCATGGTCATAGTGAATCAATAAATGTAGAATTTGAAAAAGATTTTACATTAGAAGAAGTTAAAGAAACGCTCAAAAACAGCAAAGGAATAGTTTTAATGGATGACCCTCAAAATAATTTATATCCAATGCCTATATTAGCAGAAGGAAAAAATGAGGTATTTGTAGGAAGATTAAGAAGAGATGATAGCGTAGAATTTGGGCTTAACATGTGGGTTGTTGCGGATAACATAAGAAAAGGTGCTGCAACTAACGCAGTTCAAATAGCAGAATTATTATTGTAACTGGTAAATTTTATGCATATAATAATATTAAACAATAAGGAGAGGATGGTTTTATGACTCTTTTTAAGGGTTCAGGAGTTGCTATTGTAACTCCTTTTAAAGAGGATGGTGTTGATTTTAAAAAGCTTGAAGAACTTATAGAATGGCATATTCAAGAAAAAACTGATGCTATAATCGTTTGCGGAACAACAGGTGAAGCATCAACAATGAGCGAGCAAGAAAGAAAAGAAACCATAAAATTTACTGTAGATGTTGTAAAAAAGAGAATACCTGTCATTGCTGGAACTGGTTCAAACAACACCAAAGCTGCAATTGAAATGTCAAAATGGGCAGACTCAATAGGAGTTGATGGACTTTTAGTTATAACTCCATATTATAATAAAACAACTCAAAGGGGAGCCATTGAACATTTTAAAGCTATAGCTTCCTCTGTAAAATCTCCTATAATAATATACAACGTTCCATCAAGAACAGGATTTAATATACTTCCTGAAACCCTTTATGAACTTTCTAAAATAGACAATATAGTTGCAGTTAAAGAAGCTAGCGGAAACATAACTCAAGTTGCTGAAATAGCTCAACTTTGCGAAGATAAGCTTGATATATACTCTGGTAATGATGACCAAGTCATTCCAATGTTATCCCTTGGAGCAAAGGGAGTTATTTCTGTTGTTGCTAATATTCTTCCTAGAGATACCCATGATATGTGTGAAAAATGGTTTAACGGAGATATAGAAGGTGCAAGAAAACTACAATTAAAAATGCTTCCTCTTATAAAGGCTTTATTTATAGAAACAAACCCAATTCCTGTTAAAGCAGCCATGAACCTTATGGGAATGAACGTAGGTTCTTTAAGACTTCCTCTTGTCGAAATGTCTTCAAAGAACCTTGAAATACTAAAACAAGAAATGATTAAATATGGAATTAAGCTATAGAGGTGACGCTATGAGAATTTTACTTCATGGATGTAATGGAAAAATGGGGCAAGTTTTAACAAGAATTATATCTCAAATGGAAGATATAAAAGTAGTATGTGGAGTTGACAAAAATCCTGAAAAATTCAACAACCCATACCCTGTTTATGACTCTTTAGAAAAAGTTAAAGAAAAAGTTGATGTTTTAATTGACTTTTCAAACCATTCTGCTTTAGACTCAATTTTAAAGTTTGGGCTTGATAACAAAGTTCCTCTTGTTATATGCACTACAGGATTTTCAAAGGAAGAAAAGGATAAAATAAAAGAAGCTTCTAAAAATATACCTATTTTAAATTCTGCAAATATGTCTATAGGAATAAACCTTATTACAAAAATTTTAAATCAAATAGCTCCTATTCTTTATGAAGACTTTGATATAGAAATAATTGAAAAACACCACAATCAAAAGCTAGACTCACCTAGCGGAACAGCATTAATGTTAGCAGATGCTATAAACTCCTCCCTTAATAACAAACTAGAATACGTTTATGGAAGACACTCTAAAACTGATAAAAGAAAAAAACAAGAACTAGGAATACATGCCATAAGAGGAGGAGCTATAGTTGGGGAACATTCTGTAATATTTGCTGGATATGGAGAAGTTATTGAAATAAACCACACTGCCCTTTCAAGGGATGTATTTGCTTATGGAGCTATAAAGGGCGCAAAATTTATAATAGGTAAAGAAGCAGGATTATATACTATGAATGATGTTATTTAATAAAGTGCTGCCTTTTAGGCAGCCTATTATTTTTAAAAGGGGTGGATTTATGGACCATCTTTTAAACAAAAGAGTTAAAGATATACAAATTTCAGGCATTAGAAAATTTTATAACATGGTTTCAAATTACAAAGATGCAATATCATTAACAATAGGTCAGCCAGATTTTCCAACTCCAGATCACATTAAAGATGCTGCAAAATTAGCCTTAGATAATAATAAAACAGTTTATACCCACAACGCTGGAATTATTGAGCTTAGAAAAGCCATTTCTAATTACTATAAAAAATACAACCTAGAGTATAACCCCGAAGATGAAATAATCGTAACAAACGGTGCCAGTGAAGCTATATACATAGCTTTAAACACAATCCTTGAAAAGGATTGCGAAGTTATACTCCCAGCTCCAGTTTATCCAGGATATGAACCCGTAATAAAACTTTTAGAAGCAAAACCAGTATATGTTGATACTACAAAAAATGATTTTAAAATTACAGCAGAGCTTATAAAACCTCATTTAACAGATAAAACAAGATGTATAATAATTCCTTCTCCTTCAAATCCTACAGGAGTTATGCTAAATAAAAACGAACTTTTAGAAATTGCAAAGCTTTTAAAGGATAAAGATATTTTTATACTTTCAGATGAAATATATAGTGAACTCTCATATGATTTTGAACATACCTCCATAGCCTCCTTTAAAGAAGTATTTGACAAAACAATAGTTATAAATGGACTTTCAAAATCCCACTCTATGACTGGATTTAGAATAGGATATGTTCTTTCTCCAAGTTATATTTCAAAGGAAATGATAAAGGTACATCAATATATAAACTCCTGTGCGTGTTCTATAAGTCAATATGCTGCTCTTGAAGCTTTAACAAATGGACTTTTAGACTGCAATATAATGAAGGAAGAATATAAAAAAAGACGAGATTTTGTATATAAAAAACTTATTAAAATGGGATTAGATACTGTAAAACCAAACGGAGCCTTCTACATATTCCCTTCAATTAAAAAATTCAATATAAATTCCCTTGAATTTGCAGTTAAACTTCTTGAAACTCAAAAAGTTGCAGTAATTCCTGGAGATGCGTTTTCACCTTTAGGAGAAGGATACATAAGAATTTCCTATGCAAGTTCAATAGAAATTCTAAAAAAAGGATTGGAAAAAATACAAAAATTTTTAGAGGGCCTAAGTTAGGCCCTCATGTTTTTATTGACATAATCCCCTACAGGGTATATCATGATATAGGATTACAACTTAAGGAGGGATAAAATGAAAACAGCTACAGATTTTCATAAAGAAGGATATAACTGTGCAGAAGCTATAATAAAATCAGCTAATGAAAAATTTAATTTAAACATCCCCATTAAACTAGGAAGTGCTCTAGGAACTGGCATGGCAGTTGGAAGCACCTGCGGAGCTATAACTGCTGCTGCAGTTGTTTTAGGACATATAAAAGGTAGAAATTCTGCATCTGAAAAAAATTTAGCAAGATCCCCAATGAAAGAATTAATGAAAATGATATGTGAAAATTATGGAACTGACAAATGCCTTGACCTTAAAAAAAATGGAATATCCTGCAGCGAAATTATAGATTTTGTGGATAAAAAACTAGAAGATCTAATAAAATAGGCCATCTTAAAAGATGGCCCTATATCAAAAACATAGCAACTACAGTTGTAACAATAAGCCCTATAACAACAGGAATTAAATTTCTCTTTGCAAGGTCAAACGGACTTACTTTACAGATTGCTGCAACTGGAATAACTGCCCATGGTATTAATGTTCCTCCTCCAACCCATATAGCCGCTTGCTGTCCAAGAGCTGTTAAAGTAGCTGTTCCTTTTCCCAATGCCGTTCCAAATATTTTTGCAACCGTTCCTGCAAGACTTATTCCTGAAAATCCTGAACCATCAAGACCTGTTATAGCCCCAACTGTTGTTAAAGCTGCTGCTCCAAATACTTTATTTATAGGAACTATTTGAGATAATGCTAATCCTAAATCGTTCACAAGCCCTGTAGAATTCTTAGGAAGATATTCTCCTAATATACTCAAAAATCCTTCATCACCAAGATAGAAAAAGGCTGCTATAGGAATTACAGGTCCAAAAACTTTAAATCCAAACTGCAATCCTTCAATTAAATAATTTACAACTTCATCTATAGCCTTTGTCTTAAGGGATACTAAAAGCATAAACATTAATATAAAAAGAGCTGTTCCTCCAATTAAAGCAGTTGCATCTCCACCTTGAAGATTATATTTTTTCATAATTACAATGTCTAATAAAAAAGCTATAGGAATTAAAGCTGCAAATAACTTTCTATAACTCAAAGAAAGCCAATATTCTTTATCCATCTCTTCTTCTTGCAAATTATAAACCTCTAATAAGCCTTTTTTCATATCCCTTTTTATAAGTATAAAAGCTACTAAGGTTGTTACAAACCCCATAACAAAAGTTAAAGGGATACTTGCCCTTATAACCTCTGAAACTTCTATACCAGCACCGCCTGCAGTTAACTTTGGAGCCCCTTGAATAACAAAATCACTTGATAAAGCTATTCCATGTCCAAACAAATTCATAGAAACTGCAACAGCAAGGGCAGGAAGACCAGCCTTTACTGCAACGGGAGCAAGAATAACTCCTATTAAAGCTACCGCTGGAGATGGCCAGAAAAACCATGAAACTACCATCATAACTAAACCTACAATCCAATATGCTAAGTCTGGAGTTTTAATAAATTTTAAAAAGGGCCTTATCATTTCTTTGTTAACACCTGTTTTTTCTAAAATATTTCCCATTGCAACAATTATAGAAATTATAAGAATGGTTCCCAAAAGCTCTTTAATCGCATAAGCTAATCCATTAAAAACCCCCATCATAGATTGATAAACAGATCCTGTTGCTACTAATCCTAAAATAAATATTCCTAAAATACACACTAAACTTGTATCTTTTTTAAAAATCATAAAAACAATAACAAGTAAAATAAAAATAAGATAAATAAAATGTAACAAAGTAATTTGAACCATCAAAAAATCCTCCAAAAATTATTTTAATGTTATAATATTCTACTTTTAAAAATAAGTTACAAAAAAATTCCCCATTTAAATGGGGAATCAAAATTCTATTCCTTTTCTTGCCAATACTCCTTTTTCAAAATAATGTTTTATTTCCTTCATCTCAGTGACTAAATCAGCAATTTCTAAGATTTCTTTTGGAACATTTCTTCCTGTTAATATAATCTCAATATCATCAGGTTTTGATTTTAAAAACTCAACCACCTCTTCAACACTCAAAAGCTTATTATGTAAAACTCCCATAATCTCATCAAGAATCAATATATCACACTCTTTATTTTTTAAAACCTGCTTACAAAATTCAAAGGCTGTATCAATTTCTTTTTTTAACTCCTCTTTTTCCTTATCATTTAAAGTCCAAAAAAACCCCCTCTTTTTTTCAAATCTAAACACTTTAAAGTAAGGCTCTAACTTTTCTAGACTTTTTAATTCTCCTGTTTCAGAACCTTTTAAAAATTGAACCATGTAAACTTTAAGCTCATTTCCTGCAGCTCTAACCCCTAGTCCTATGGCTGCCGTTGTTTTACCTTTTCCATCTCCCGTATAAACTTGTATACACCCTTTAGATAATTTACCCATAACACTACCCCTTTCATAAAACTATCAATAAATATTATATCATAAATTAATACACATAATTGACAAAAACAAGCAGTAAATGATATATTATTCTAAAAAGTTTATTAAACAGAGGTGATATAGGTGAAACAATATGATTTAACTGATCCATATGAAATAGCAAGGTACATAAAAGAGGCTAAAAAAACAACTCCAGTTAAAGTTTATGTTGATGGAAATTTAAATGGGGTTAATGCTGAAAATATTGAAATATACGGAAGCGATAACTTCTACATATTATTTGGTGAAAACGATATAGTTGAAAAATTTTTAGAAGAAAATAAAGATAAAATAAAAAAGTATAGAATTGAATGGGACAGAAGAAATTCTGCAATCCCTATGATGGACATAAGGCATATAAATGCAAGAATAGAACCAGGTGCTATAATAAGAGAAGGTGTCAAAATTGGCGATCATGCTGTAATAATGATGGGAGCTGTTATAAATATAGGAGCAGAAATTGGAGAAAATTCAATGATAGATATGAATGCTGTAATTGGTGCAAGGGGTAAAATAGGAAAAAATGTTCACGTAGGTGCAGGAGCAGTCATTGCCGGAGTTTTAGAACCTCCAAGTAAAGAACCTGTTGTAATTGAAGATGATGTTTTAATTGGAGCAAATGCTGTAATACTAGAAGGAGTTAGGGTTGGAAAAGGTTCGGTTGTTGCAGCAGGTTCTGTTGTAACCCATGACGTTGAAAGCGGAGTTGTTGTAGCAGGAGTTCCTGCAAAAGTTATAAAAAGGGTTGATCAAAAAACTAAAGAAAAAACAAAACTCTTAGACGACCTTAGAAAATAATCCACCCATTTAGGGTGGATTATTCTTCTACCTTTTCAAGTTTTGAAATTGATACTTCATAAGCTATTCTTTTTACTATATTGTCTTCAGATAATTTCTTTTCATACTCTCTGCTTTGCATTCTTCCCCAAATCTTTATATGGGTTCCCACTTCAAATTTGCTTGAAAATCTCGCATTTCTTCCCCATGCAATAGCAGGTATGTAATCAGACTTATTATAAGCTCTATTTACAGCTAATAATATATCAGTTATTTCTCTACCAAGGGGAGTTGTTCTATATACTGGAGATTTGCATATGTAACCATCAAGATATATTTCATTAGGTTTTTCAGATATTGAGTCAATATTTTTTATATCCCTTGCAAATACAGTTAAAAGAAGCCTATTTGCCCCTTCAACTACTCTGTTGTAGGATCTTATCTGCCCTTCAATAGATACAAGCTTTCCTACAGACATGTCCACATTAACAATAAGCCTTTCTGAAACCGTAACAGGTAAAACATCTAAAACTTGACTTAATCTTGGAACTTCAATAAAAAAAGTATAGAAAGATTCACCATACATTTCATGGCTAAATGTAAGAGGAGTTGATATCCTTCCTTCAACATAAGCCTTGTTTGTTAAAAATAAATTTTGCATCCCCATCCCTCTCCCTTTCGTATTTTTATCTAATATAAATATATTTAATTCTTTTCTAAATTATTCCAATAACTAAAAGACAAGTATACGCTGCTAAGTAAGAATAAATATCATAATATTTTCCACATAACTCATATGGTCTTTCAAAGGGTTGAACAACTAATCCTTTGCTGTTTACCACAGCCCTTTGAAGGCAAAAACTAAAGCAAAGGCAAGTTAGGTCGTCTATGCTTGTTGCTGTAACTGTGGATTTATCGTTAAGTCCAAAGGATATAGCATAAACATTTAAGTTGTTTAAATTTACACAGTCTGCTGCATCAAAATTAAATATATAATATCCCTTTTCTTTAATGTTATTTACTACATCTTGTATTTTATCAATTATATTATCAACCGAATCAAATCCTAGATTAACTAAAGCATCAAATTTTATTTTAGATACTCTACCTTCTATAAGATCTTCCCTTGATATAGAAATTAATACATAATCAACTTCTTTAAATAAAAGTTTTTCAAAGGATTCAGCTGAATTATCATGAGTTCCTATACATACTACCTCTTTATTTTTCTTTTTAAGTTCTGCCTCTACTGTTTCTAAAACCCTTGACTTGCCTCTGCTTCCTAAAACTCCAATAACAAACATTAAATCACCCCATATAATCTTCTGTTATTATTTTTTCGCATTTATCTTGTATTATTCCCAATTGGTCTTTGCTTTCCTGTATGATCAATATAATAATTGTCCTTGTATATAAGTTCAGAAACAGTTACAAACTCAAAGCCTTTTGCTTTTAAATCCTTTATTATCCTATCTAATACCTTTGGAGTTTGTTTTGCATAATTATGAAATAAAACTATAGACCCGTTAGTAACTTTACTAACTACTCTATTATATATAACTTCTTCTCCAGGATCCTTCCAATCAATTGAATCTACATCCCACTGTATGCAGTAGTGTCCCGTCTCTTTAACCGTTTTAACAACCAAGCTGTTATAATCTCCAAAAGGAGGTCTAAAAAGCGTTGTTCCTTTTCCTGTAATTCTTTTTATTTTATCGCTAGTTTTTAATATTTCTTCTTTCATCTTTTGAGGGCTTATCTGAGAAAAATGAGGATGAGTTGTTGAGTGATTTCCTATCTCATGACCTTTTTGATAAATCTTTTTTACTTTATCTGGATATTTATCTACCCACGCTCCTACTAAAAAGAATGTGGCCTTTGCATTGTTTTTTTCTAATATATCTAATATTTCATCAGTATATTCATCTCCCCATGCTGCATCAAAAGTTAAAGCCACCTTCTTTTCATTTGTTTCAACACAATAAATAGGAAGTTCCCTTTGAGTTTGTAAAAATACATCTAACATAGCAAACCTTCCTGTTGCTGCAAAAACAGCTGAAAATGTAAAAATTAAAAATACAAAAATTGATTTTAAAAGGCTTTTTTTAGAAAATACAAAAAGTCTCAAACTTTTCCCCCCATTTTTTTATTACAGTAAATATTTATTAGCATTATGAGAAAAATATTAATAGGTCAATTAAAAAGGAGGGATTTTGTATGACCATGCGTAAAGCTAGATTTACAAATTTGTTTGGGCATCAAACTGAATTTGCCTCAGAAAACCTCCTTGGTCAAGATAGACATTACCATAGAGAAGCAAAATCCCAAAAATCTCAATTAAAAAGTGCCCATAAACATGGAACTAGAAAAAACTACAAAATCCCTATAAAGCATAAATTGACCTAAAGTGCGGCAAAGGCCGCACTTTTTCCATAAATTTTCTTGTATATTCGACCTAAAATTACACAAATTATTAGTAAGATATCTAAGCTACATAAAGGAGGTTATTAAAATGGCAGCAGGTCAAAACTTTCATGGTAGAACACAATTAGTTCCTGAAGCTCATAAAGCTTTAGATAATATGAAATATGAAATTGCTTCTGAGCTTGGAATTCCTGTTTATCAAGGTTCTGAAGATTATTGGGGAAACATCTCCTCAAGAGATTGTGGTAGAGTTGGAGGAACTATAGTAAAAAGACTAATTGCCCTTGCTGAAAAGGAAATTGCAAACGGAAAAATGCCAGATAAAATATGATAGAAAGCCCCCTTTTAAGGGGGCATTTTTATTGAAATTTTTACATATTTATTGTTATAATATAGACAGCATTAATTTTTATTTTTATTATCATTTTGGAGGGAACAAAATGTATAGAGATACATCAGAACTTGCAGAAAACAAACTTTTAATATTATATATCTTAAACAAAATAGAAGCTCCAATAACCAACTCATATCTAACTCAAATTATCCTTGAAAACAACCTTATAAACTATTTTTCTCTTCAACAATACATATCAGAGCTTATTGAAAACGGATTTATAGATACAATAAAACAAATAAATAAACAGCTTTTAAAAATATCAACAAAGGGAAAAAGAACCCTTGAATTTTTTATAGACAGGGTTCCTGAAAATAAATTAAAACTTATAGACGACTACCTTAAAAATCAATCAAAAGAACCAGAAGATAAATATACAGCTTTTTCAAGATATGAATCCATAGGAAACGAATATTTTGTAGATATAAAACTCCTTGAAAAGGAAAAAATAATATTTGATTTAAGACTTAGAACTTCATCTTTTGAAAAAGCAACATCAATATGCCAAAGTTGGGAAAAAAACTATTTAACTATATATGAAAACATAATGAACATATTTAAAGAATAAATCCGGGAAACCCCGGATTATTTAAATATATTTTTCATATCACCTTTAATTTCATTCTCCTTAGCAATTTTAATATAATCATTGCATATCTTCTTTGAAAATTCAACCAACACCTTTGGAATTCTATCCTGAAGCTTAATAGAAAGCCTGTAAAGTTTAAACGCCATTTCAGTTTTCTCAAGCTCACTCAATATAAAATCCCTTTTAATATTGCTTTATATATTATATGTTAATTGATTTTAATGTAGTCCTTGCTTCTCCTATCATATACAGAGAACCACAAAATAATATAACATCATAGTCGCTTTTAAAGGCTACGTTAATAGCTTGTTTTATATCATAAGCCTCAAAAACATTTTTTCCAAAAAACCTTATTAAATTTGCTAGCTCATTACTAGTTAATGCCCTTGGACTTTTTACTGGAACCGTTATAAAACTATCTGATATTTCAAAAAGCTTTTGAACCATATTTACATAATCCTTATCTTTAAGCATTCCTACAACAACCAAAATCCTTTTTCCACTAAAATATTGTTTTATTGACTTTACTAAAACACTGATTCCTTGAAGATTATGTCCTCCATCTAATATTACATAGGGTTTTCTCTTTATTACTTCAAATCTTCCAGGCCATATTGCCTCCTCTAATCCTTTGTATAAAGCATAGTCATCAATTTCAACTTTTAAATCCCTTAAAGCTTCAACAGCTGTAATACTAGTTAAACAATTTAAAATTTGATGCTCGCCTAAAAGCCTTATCTTAACATCTTTATATTCCTTATATCCATAAACATCAAAGACAACTCCATCAATGCTGTTTTCTTTTAATTTATATTTAAACATATTAACGTCATATATCTTTGAATTTTTTTCTTTTGCAACTTTTCTAATAACTTCATCCGCTTCCTTTTCTTGAGGATATAAAACAAGCGGAATATCTTGTTTTATTATTCCTGCTTTTTCATAAGCTATTTTACCTAAAGTATCTCCAAGAATATTCATATGATCATAACTTATGGTTGTAATTACAGAAAGAATAGGATTTACAACATTTGTAGCGTCAAGCCTTCCACCAAGTCCTACCTCTAAAACCACATAATCTACCTTATTATCATAAAAATATTTAAAAGCCATAGCTGTAATAATTTCAAACTCCGTAGGCTTTTCATGCCCTTCTTTAATCACTTTGTCAATAATTGGAATTAAATATTCTAGATATTCTGCAACCTCTTTCTCTTTTATTTCCTCATCATTAATCTTTATCCTTTCAGTAAATCTTTCTATATAAGGGGATGTATATATTCCTACTCTATATCCCTGACTTTTTAATATAGAAGATATAAAAGTAGTCGTTGAACCCTTTCCATTAGTTCCTGCAATATGAATAACTTTCAAATCATTTTGAGGGTCCCCCATAAGATTACAAATTCTTTTTATTCTATCAAGTCCTAAGTTTATACTGAATTTTCCCATATTTTCTATAAATTCTAATGCCTCTTTATAATCCATACATATCCCCCATTGTAGAATATTGTAACATATTGTCTAAAATTATCATAAATTATACTAAGAAAACAATTAAAGGAGGGGTAAAAATGACCACTAATTTTAACTACGGCAGCCACAAACAATTTAGGTGTATAAAGGAAGTCTTAGAAGAACTTAAAGGTAAAGAAGTAATAATAGTTTTAAAAGGATGCTGTGAAGAGTGTGTAAAAATACTTGCAGTCTGCGATAAAATTTTAGTTGCAGCAATTCCAGGAAAATGCTACCCAATTAAATTTATAGACATCGACTGTATATGTGAAGTAATAACAGATTGCAAAACTGTAGTTAAAGCCTTTTTAGATGAATGTTGTTAATTTATAAGGCACCTTACGGTGCCTTATTTTTAGCCTTGTAAAGCTTTAAGCCTTTCTATTACTTTTCTTAACATGTCTTCATACATTTCCTTCTTTGCCCTTTCTTCATCTACTACCTTCTTTGGTGCTTTATTTACAAAACCAGGATTTGAAAGTTTATTGTTGCATCTTTCAACTTCTTTTTCAAGTTTTTCTTTTTCCTTTAAGAGTCTTTCTATTTCCTTTTCTCTATCTATAAGCTCTTCAAGAGGTAAAAATATTTCTCCTCCTGGAATTACCTTTGATACAGCATCTTTTGGTATATCACTTCTTTGTGGGAATACAACCTCAGAAGCAAAAGCAAGCTTTTCAAAATAAATCTTTCCTTCTTCAAAAGCCTTTTTAACCTCATCATTGGATGGAAGTATCATAACCTTTGCTTTTTTGGAATTGGGAACGTTCATCTCTGTTCTTATATTTCTTATTGCCCTTATGGCATCTATTACATGATTCATATTTTCTTCTTCTTTTGAAAAAGCTCTATCTTCTCTATATTCTGGCCACTTTGCAATAGTTATAGACGGAGTTTCATCTGTTAAATGCTTATAGATTTCTTCTGTAATAAATGGCATAAATGGATGTAAAAGCTTTAAACTATCAATTAAAACTTCTTTTAATACATATTGAGCAGCAGCTTTGTCCTTTACATCACTTCCATATAACCTAGGCTTTATAAGCTCTATATACCAGTCGCAAACTTCTGACCATATAAAATCATAGATCTTTTGAAGGGCTATACCAAGTTCAAATTTATTTAAGTTTTCAGTAACTTCTAAAATCACATTGTTAAGCCTACTTAATATCCATTTATCAGCAGTAGTTAAGTTATTTCTATTAAACTCTTTTAAAACATTTTCGTCTAGATTCATAAGTGCAAACCTTGCCGCATTCCAAATCTTGTTTGCAAAATTTCTAGCCGCTTCTACCCTTTCCATGTAAAATCTCATATCGTTTCCAGGTGAATTTCCTGTAACAAGAGTAAACCTTAAAGCATCTGCACCATATTGCTCTATAATTTCAAGAGGATCAATCCCATTTCCTAATGATTTTGACATCTTTCTTCCTTGAGAGTCTCTTACTATTCCATGTATTAAAACGTATTTAAATGGAACCTCTCCCATATGTTCTATTCCTGAAAAAATCATCCTTGCAACCCAAAAGAATATTATATCATATCCCGTAACTAAAACGCTTGTTGGATAAAAATATTCTAAATCCTCAGTTTTATCTGGCCATCCTAAAGTTGAGAAAGGCCAAAGAGCTGAACTAAACCAAGTATCTAAAACATCCTCATCCTGATGGATGTTAGTTGAATTACAATGAGCACATTTTGTTGCATCTTCCACTTGAACTGTTAGTTTTTTACAATCATCACAATACCAGACTGGAATCCTGTGTCCCCACCAAAGTTGTCTTGATATACACCAATCTTGAATATTTTCCATCCAATTAAAATAAATTTTTGCAAACCTTTCAGGTATAAATTTTACCTTCCCCTCTTTAACAGCCTTTATTGCAGGTTCTGCTAGAGGCCTCATTTTTACAAACCACTGTTTTGATAAAAGAGGTTCTACAACCGTTTTGCATCTATCATGAGTTCCTACATTATGCTTATGATCTTCTATTTTTACTAATAAACCTTTTTCTTCAAGATCCTTTATTATTCTATTTCTTGCTTCATATCTTTCAAGTCCTTCATATTTTCCTGCAAGGCTATTCATAGTTCCATTTTCATTCATAATCACTATTTGAGGAAGGTTATGTCTTTGGCCTACTTCAAAATCATTTGGGTCATGGGCAGGAGTTATCTTTACGCAACCTGTTCCAAACTCCATATCAACATATTCATCAGCTATAACCGGTATTTCTCTTTCAACAAGAGGAAGAATTAAAGTTTTTCCAACAAGATGTTTATATCTTTCATCATTAGGATTTACTGCAACCGCAACATCACCAAGCATTGTTTCTGGCCTTGTTGTTGCAACAACTAAATATTCTTCTGAATCCTTTACAGGATATTTTATATGATATAGTTTTCCTTCTTTTTCTTCATATTCTATTTCAGCGTCAGAAAGAGCTGTCATACACTTAGGACACCAATTTATTATTCTATCTCCTTGATATATAAGACCTTTATTGTAAAGCCTTACAAATACTTCTCTAACAGCCCTATTTAAACCTTCATCCATTGTAAATCTTTCTCTAGTCCAATCACAGGATGCACCTAATTTCATAAGTTGTTCCCTAATCCTTGCTCTATATTTATGGGTCCATTCCCAAACCTTTTCTAAGAATTTCTCCCTTCCAAGTTGCTTTTTATATATCCCTTGCTTTTCAAGTTCAGATTCAACCTTAACCTCCGTTGCAATGCTTGCATGATCCTCTCCTGGAAGCCAGAGAGTTGGATATCCTTGCATCCTCTTCCATCTTATTAAAACATCTTGAAGGGTATTATCAAGGGCATGCCCCATATGTAATTGTCCTGTTATATTTGGTGGCGGTATCATTATTGTAAAAGGCTCTTTTGATTTATCAATCTTTGGAGTAAAATATCCCTTTTCTAACCATTCATTGTAAAGCCTTTCCTCAAAATCCTTTGGATTATAGTTTTTAGCTAAGCTTACACCCTCCATAACATCACCTCCTACTATTATTAAAAAAACCCTCACCCAAAAGGGCGAGGGACCGCGGTACCACCTTTATTCCAGATAATAATCTGGCACTTATTTAGATAACGGTCTCCCGTTCCACCCTACTAAACTTCAGGTGAAAGGCTCCAAAGCTACCTTCAGCAGCAATTTACTTAGAAGACCTCTCAGCCTATGGGTCTTCCTCTCTGTAAGTTTTAACTGCCTACTCCTCTTTTTCACAGCCTTTTATTATATTTTTTTATTTTATATTTTATACACATTACCTTATATTTGTCAATCTAATTCCCTTTATAAACTTTATGTTTAATATACAAAATAAAAATCAATGACAATAAAAGCGAACTAGGCACTAAATAAAAAGTATAATAAGCACCTATTAAATCATTTAAAACTCCAACTATAAAGTTTAGAATCATATTAATAGTTAAGGTTAATGCTATAATTATCCCTAATATATAGGTTTTATTTTCTTTAAATGTATTGTTTACTATAAGGACTATAGTTGGAAACCCTATTGAAAAGAAAAATCCCGACAAAGAAATCAAAAATAAATATTTTTTCCCAAATAAAAGACCTAAAGTAAACAATACTATAGCAGTTGGAAAAAATGTAATTAAAGAGTTAAAATAACCAAATCTTTCAACAATAAATCCTCCAACAAGCCTTCCTACTGTAAATATTAGAAAAAACATTGAAAGATAGTAAGATGCCTTTAAAGAATCTAATGAATAGGATGTAATCATAAAATTAGCAAACCAATTAGCAACAGATATTTCAGAAAATACATAAAACCCTAAAGCTAAAATAAAAAATACAACTCTTTTATCTTTTATGATATCTTTAAAATTGATTTTTTGTCTGCCTTTTGAAAAGCCAACATAAGGGAAATTTACTAAAAAGAAAATAATAGTTAAAATAGCAAACACAACTGAAAGTCCAAGATAAACATCTCTCCACCCAAAACCTTTTTTTAATAAAATTCCTACGCTTCTTTGTCCAATTGATGTTCCAAATCCATAAAAAAAATGAGTTAAATTCATTAAAATAGCCTGATAACTTATAAAAAGAATGGGAACTAAAGAATTTGTTGCTATCGAAAAAAGTGAAATTGCAGCATTAAATACAAACATTGACATAAGAAGCATGTAAAAATTTATGCTTTTCCCCAAACCTAAAAAAGCTATTACATTTAACAAAAGACTTATAAAATAAATCTTTTTATACCCATACTTTTCAATTAACATTCCTCCTATGTATTGAAAAATAACATATCCCAATGAAGATACTATAAGCATGACTCCTATTATACTATTTGAAACTTTAAATTCATTTTTAAATAAAGGAATAAATATCCCCCTTGTATTTTCTGAAAAACCTATAAAAAACATTATAATAAATAAATAAGTTATAGTAAAAACATGTTTCTTCATTTGTATTATCTATTCTCCTCCTTTAAAAATTTATTTGCGACAATAAATGCTATAATAACTATAAAGATGGTAGGATAAGCTATAACTTTATAACTTCCAAAATAATCCTTCAAAATCCCCGAAAGTAAATTTCCAATTATTGCTCCAAATCCGTATGCAGTAAAAACAATTCCATAATTTTGACTGTAGAACTTATTTCCAAAAAATCTTGAAGTTAAAGCAGGAGCTATTGAAAGCCATCCACCAAAATTAAGCCAAAATAATGCAAAAGAAAGAGTAAAAACAACTACACTTCCTTCCTTAAATAAAAACATTAAAAATGATGATAATAAAATCAAAAGATATGAAAGGGAAATAACAAAAACAGGTTTTAAAACATCTGTAAGCCACCCAAATAATGGTCTTCCTATTCCATTAAAAGCAGAAAATATAGAAACAAATAATGCAACTTTTTTAGAATCAATTTTTATAATTTCTTCTCCAACAGGACCCGTTATTCCTATTATCATAAGACCAACTAAGGTTCCTACCATAAAACAAAACCATAATGCATAAAACTTAGCTGTTTTTAACATTTCTTTAGGATTTAAAGAAGATCCACTTATTTCTTCTTCATGTTTAATTTCATCTGGAAATTTAAAAGGAAGTGATAATATTATAATAAAAATTAAAAATATACCTCCAAGTATCTTAAATGTAGTAAAAACTCCATATAAATCTATAAATTTCTTAGCAATAGGTGCTGTAATAAATGGAGATAAACCAAATCCTGATAATAAAATACCCAACGCAAGACCTTTTTTGTCATAAAACCATCTTGAAACAACGCTTATAGGAACTCCATAAACTATTCCAACTCCACTTCCTGCGATAACACCATATGTCAAAACTAAAAACCATATACTTTTTGCAAAAGATGCTAAAAACCATCCAAGTCCAACCAAACTTCCACCTAATACCATAACAGTTCTTGGATGATATCTAGTTACAAGTTTTCCTCCAAAAGGCATTAAAATTGCATAAAAAGCAAGAAATGTCATAAAGGGAAGTCCACTTTGTGTAGATGAAAAATGTAAAACATTTTCTAAAGGTTTTCTAAATATGCTCCACGAATAAACTGTTCCAAGACACAAAAATATTAACATACCTAATACAACATAAAACCACCTATAATTTTTCATGTTCTCCCTCCTTCACATCAATATTATACTAAATTAGTAATTTGTGTCAAAGCAATATCTAACTGCATATTATAAAAATATCAAAAATCTACATGGAGGTATTTATGAAAAGGAGCTTCAAATTTTTATCAATTTTAATAGGAATTGCTCTAATTTTATCATCTTGTAGTCAAAAAAAGGAAGAAAAACTTACAAAAGTTAGGTTAAACGAAGTTGTAAGATCTATATTCTATGCTCCAATGTACGTTGCAATAAACAAAGGATTTTTTAATGAAGAAGGTTTAGAAATAGAATTGTCTACAGGACAAGGTGCTGACAAAACAATGCAACAAGTCCTTTCAAATAATGCCGATATAGGTTTTTGCGGACCTGAACAAGTTATATACCTTTATAACCAAGGAAAAGATGATTATGCCGTATTATTTGCTCAATTAACTAAACGAGATGGCTCTTTCTTAGTTGGAAGACAAAAAGAAGACTTCAGATGGGAAAACTTAAAAGGTAAAACTATAATAGGCGGAAGACCCGGCGGAGTTCCTCAAATGACTCTTGAATATATAATTAGAAATCATGGGCTTTTGCCAAATAAAGATGTAAACTTAATAACAAACATAGCCTTTACTGCAACAGCACAAGCTTTTAAATCTGGACTTGGAGATTATGTAGCCCTTTTCGAACCTACAGCAAGTATGCTTGAAAAAGAAGGTGGAGGTTATATAGTGGCATCAATTGGAAAAGCCTCAGGAGAAATTCCATATACCTGCTTTTTTGCAACCAAATCCTATATAGAAAAAAACCCTGATATAATTCAAAAATTTACAAACGCAATATACAAAGGTCAACTATGGGTTGAAAAACATTCTGCAAAGGAAATTGCAGAAGCTGTTATAAGTTTCTTCCCAGGATCAGATATAAAACTTTTAACTACAGTAATTGAAAGATATAAAAATCAAGATACTTGGTCAAAAGATCCTATATTAAAGGAGGAAGCTCTATCAAGGCTTATGGATATAATACAAAGTTATAATAGAGAACTTCTACCAAATAGACCTCCTTATGAAAAGATAGTAACTACAGAGTTTGCACAAAATGCCGTAAATAAAATTAAATAATATTTTGGGGGGATAATAGTGATAAAGCTTAAGGCTGAAAATATAAGCGTAATATATCACACACTAGATGGTGAAACAGAAGCTATAAAAAATTTAAGCTTAGAAGTAGAAGAAGGAGAATTTATATGTCTTGTTGGTCCATCGGGTTGTGGAAAATCTACTTTTTTAAATGTAGTAGCAGGTCTTATAAAGCCATCTAAAGGAAAAGTGTATATAGATAATGAGGAAATAACAAAGCCCTCAAATAAAATAGGATATATGTTTCAAAAGGACCATCTATTTGAATGGAGAACCATATATAAGAATATAATCCTTGGCCTTGAAATTCAAAATAAATTAAACGATGAAAACTTAAAAAAGCTAGAATATATGCTTGACAAATACGGCCTTTTAAGCTTTAAAAACTATTATCCCCGCCAGCTCTCTGGTGGAATGAGACAAAGAGCAGCTCTTATAAGAACTTTAGCCTTAAATCCTGACATACTTCTTCTTGATGAACCTCTTACAGCTCTTGATTATCAAACAAGACTTGTTGTAGCTGACGATATATACAAAATAATAAAAAATGAAGGTAAAACAGTTATAATGGTAACCCATGATATATCTGAAGCTATAAGTTTAAGCGATAGAGTTGTAATTTTATCAAAAAGGCCTGCTCAAATTAAAAATATATTAAAAATAAACTTTTCCATTAAGGATAGAACCCCTATAAAGGTTAGAGAAGCTCCTGAATTTAAAGATTATTTTAATATTATATGGAAGGAGCTTGATATTCATGTTGAATGAAGCAAAAGTATTTTCAAAGGAACATGAAATATATATTAAAAGTGTAAAAAGAAAAAAAATGCTTATATTTTTTACCCAAATATCAATTCTAATCATTTTCTTTGCTTTATGGGAAATTTTGGCTAAATTTAAAATAATAGACCCATTTTTAGTAAGCCAACCGTCAAGAATGATAAAATTTTTAATAAAACTTTATAACAATGGGGAACTTTTTAAACACATATTTGTAACCTGTTATGAAACCATAATAGGCTTTGTTCTTGGAACCGTAATAGGAACTATAATAGCTATAATTCTCTGGTGGTGGGATTTTTTAAGCAAAGTTCTTGAACCATATCTTGTTGTATTAAATGCCCTTCCTAAAATAGCCCTTGGACCTATAATAGTATTCTGGGTAGGAAATGGAAAAACAGCGATAATAATAATAGCCCTTATGATTTCATTAATAGTAACTATAATTTCTGTCCATACAGGATTTAAAGAAGTCGATGAAGATAAAATAAAGCTTTTAAAAACTTTTGGAGCATCAAAGTTTCAAATATTAAAATATGTAGTTCTTCCATCTAGCGTTCCAACTATAATATCAGCCCTTAAAATAAACGTTGGCCTTTCATGGGTTGGAGTAATAGTTGGAGAATTCTTAGTTGCAAAGGAAGGGTTAGGATTTTTAATAATATTTGGAGGACAAGTTGCTCAACTTGATATGGTAATGCTAAGCATAATAATTTTATCAATAGCTGCCTATTTAATGTATGCCTTTGTTGCATCGTTAGAAGATAAGTTTTTAGGATGGAAAAATTAACTGTAAAATATTGTTTGTGTTTTATTAATTGACACAAACACACAAATAAGTGTATAATGTTAGTGTAAAAAGTATATCACTTTAGGGGGATAAGAATGTTAGATATAGACTTAGCTTTAGGATTAATTAGAGTTACGGAAACTGCTGCATTAAAGGCTGCTATTTATCTAGGAAGAGGAGATAAAAATGCTGCAGATGGTGCAGCCGTTGACGGAATGAGAAAAATGTTTGACCTTCTTCCAATAAGAGGAACAGTAGTAATTGGAGAAGGTGAAATGGATGAAGCACCCATGCTTTACATAGGAGAAAAATTAGGGTGCGGAGATGAAAACAGCATTGAACTTGATATAGCTGTAGACCCTTTAGATGGAACTAATCTTATAGCAAAGGGACTTCCAGGTGCTCTTTCTGTCGTTGCTGTTGCTGAAAAAGGTAATCTTTTACATGCCCCGGATATGTATATGGAAAAAATTGCTGTGGGACCAAAAGCAAAAGGCGTTGTAAGCTTAGATGCTCCTCTTAGTGAAAATATAAAAAACGTAGCTAAAGCCCTAAAAAAGGATGTTGACGAAGTTACTGTAATTATGCTTGATAGGGAAAGACACTATCCTTTAATGGAAGAGGTAAGAAAAGTAGGGGCAAGAATGAAACTTATAACCGATGGAGATATAGCAGCTGCTATAGCAACAGGCTTTGAAGATACTGGAGTTGATATAATGGTAGGAATAGGAGGAGCTCCAGAGGGTGTTATTGCTGCTGCTGCATTAAAATGCTTAGGTGGAGATTTTCAAGGAAGGCTTTATCCTACAAACGATGAAGAAAAAGAAAGATGCATTAAAATGGGAATAAGCAATATTAAAAAAATACTATATATAGATGATATTGTAAAAGGAGATGAAGTCTATTTTGCAGCAACTGGTGTTACAAATGGAGATCTTCTAAAGGGAGTTGTATTTTATCAAAATGAAACAGCCAAAACCCAATCAGTAGTTATGAGGGCTAAAACAGGAACCGTAAGATTTATAAACACAATCCACAAAATCTACTAAAAAATACCCTCAAGCTTTAAAGCTTGAGGGTATTTTTACTGCTTCATTAAATCTTCTATCATAGCCTTATATTCTTTAACCATCTTATGAGCCTTTTCTTGATCTAGCTTTCCGTTTAAGGTTATAGTTTCAAAAAATCTCTTTGGTATTTTTATGCTATCTAATGAATATCCAAGCTTTTCTTTGATTCTATACTTTGTCCTTAATATTTCTTTTGCTATTTCTGTAAGTTCTGAATTTGTATATTGGATTCCTACAGCCTCTAAAGCCTTTAATATTGTTTCTCTATTGTAAACTTTTCTTGCAAACAAGCAAGCTACAAGGCTTGTTAATATATTTCTTTCTAATTCTTCATTGAAAATCTTCTTTACAATTTCTTCTTCTTTAGGTCTTGCTTGGTCTATTGAATATCCTGCATTATCAAGATGAGAATGCCTTGAACCTACAGAAAAACCTACGACACTTCCATAACCTGTATGATAACCTGGCATTTCATTTCCACCAAGATGGCACGCAAAATCTTGCCCTCCATACTTTTTAGAAGCATAAGCAACGCCTTTGCCAAGATCTTTATAAAACTCATTTTTACCAGTTGCAATATAGTGAACTGCAGCCATATAATTTGGCAATACACCAAACTCAAGAGGCATTAAAGTATCATCTATTGTTATTATTCCTCTGTTGTAAGCTTCTGTTGCCCATCCTAAAGCAACACCAGTAGAAATTGCATCAAGCCCTTCCCTTTCAACTACATCAATTAATTGAAGTACTTCTTCTGGATTTTTCAATCCAACAAAACTTCCTAAAGCAAACACCAGCTCATGGTCATAGGATACATTAACCGTTTCATATTCATAACCTTCATCAAATTGTCTTCTAAATTGTCCTATATGTATACATCCAATTTGACATCCTGAACATGCAACTTTTCTTACTAAAACTTCTCTTGCAAATTTTTCTCCAGATATGCCCTCTGCATGTTCATATCTTGTAGTTTTTAAATTTAAAGAAGGTAAAGAATTCATTTCATTAAGTGGCAAAACATTTATACTTGTTCCAACCGCATGATATTTTTCCATAACATCTGTCTTTGTTACTACATCATAAATGCTATCATAAACTTCCCTATATTTTTTAAGATTTTCCTTAGGAATTTTTATTGATTCATCTCCAATTATTACTATACCCTTTAAAAGCTTTGAACCAAATACCGCACCAAGTCCAAGCCTTCCAAAATGCCTGTAAGTATCTACATTAACCCCTGCATACGTTACAAGGTTTTCTCCTGCCCTTCCTATTCTTAAAGAACTTCTTATTCCGCTTCCTGTAGTATGCTGTCTTAAAATTTTACCTGTATCCTCTACAGACAAGCCCCACATAGCTCTTGCATCTTTGAATAAAACCTTATCATCTATAACAAGATATTTAGGATACTTTGCTTTTCCTGTTATAACAATGGCATCTATATTGTTAAATCTCATTGCCATAGCAAGACGGCCACCTGCATGGCTTTCTCCATATTCTCTTGTATGGGGTGAGTAGAACGTTGCAACAACCTTTGTACAAACTGGCATTACAAAGGATAAAGGACCATTAGCAAATATTATTGGTTGACTAGGATCAAAAGGATCAAGTTCTGGTTTTATATTTTCTTCTAAAAGCTTTGCTGCAACTCCCGTTCCTCCTATGTATTTAAAAAGATCCTTTCTTTCCTCAAATCTGTATTCTTCATTAGTAAGGTCAATATATAAAACTCTTATATAATCCTTATTAAGCATCGTTAAACCTCCTTTGTAGCAATACATCTATGTGGGCAATATCTTGTGCAATACCCACAATGAGTGCATATTATTGGATATCCTTCATTATCCATCCTAATTGCACTAATTGAACATGCCTTAGCGCAAGCTCCACATTTTGTACATTTTTCTTTATGGAATACAACTCCTCCACCATTTCTCTTTGTCAAAGCACCAAACTTGCAAGCTTCCATACATGCTGGCTCTTCGCAAGCCACACATATAGTTATTACAAATTCACCTGATAAACCTCCTGCTGTTTTTACATCTAAAGCAGCATTAGATGGTGAATAATCTCCCCTAAGCCTTGCACACGCTTGCCTACAAGACAAACATCCAATGCATCTTCTTCTATCCACTACTCTTAGAACCTTTGGCATACTGCAACCTCCTAAATATTGTTAAACATTTAACATTATTACATTTCTTTATTATATACAAGTTTTTAAAAAATTCAATAAGTAAATTTTAAAATTATGTAATTTTTAAAATAAAATCCTTCAATTTTCAAACCCATTTTATTATTTTTTCCTTTAATCTATAAAATAATACCTAATTCCTTATATATTTCTAAACCTTTATCTAAATAATTTAAAGCAAGTTCCCTTTCATTTACCTTCATGTAAAACCTTCCAAGGGTTGTGTAAAAGTCTGCAAGTTCCTTTTTAAAATCTAATGCCTCTAAATATTTTATGGCTTCAAGCAACACTTTTTCTGCATTATTATAATCATCTTTCTCATCATAGATTTTATAAAAAAGCTTATAGCATTTTATTCTATAAAAACTATTTTCGCCAAATTCATCAAATATTCTGTTTACAAATTCTAAAGCTTTATCATAATCTTTGATTTTTATATAATTTTCAGAATAACTAAATAATATATCATAAAAATGACTATCCTTTTTATTTTTTAATTTTAAAGCCTTATTTAAATGTTCAAAAGATTCCTCGAAATTTCCAATCTTTGAAAAAATATTTCCAAGACTCATTTCAATCTCTACTATTTCATTGTCAGATTCAAAGGATTTAAATACTTCCTTTGCCATTTCTGCATATTTTAAAGCTTTATTTAAATTGTTTTCTTTAGCATAGGATAAACTAAGAAGCATTAAAATTTCCCCATATTTTTTCTTATCTTCAAGGATTAAAAGCTTGTCCTTTGCAATATTTGCAAAGGATATAGCCTGCTTTATATCCCCCAACTTATCATAACACATGGCTATGTTATACATTATATTAGCCTTTAATTTTTCATTAACATATTCATCCTTATTTAACATAGAATCTGCTTGAATAAAATAATTTAAAGCTGTATTAATTGCTCCCATAGAAAAACTTATTTGTCCCAACAATAAAAAAGTTTTTATTATATCATCAATGCTATCTGTTTTTAAAAACAAACTATTTGCATAAAGGCAATGAAGCTGTGCTGCTTGTAGATTATCTTTTTTATACTCAATCTTAGCATAAAAATATTCAAATTTTGCTTTGTAATAATTTAGATTATATTTATCAGCATAAAAAGCTCCTTTTTCTATAGCTTCTGTAGCTTTTAAAAAATCCTCAGAAATAATTGCAGATTCACATATATTACAATAAAATTCACATATTCTAGAAGCTTGCTTTTCTTCACTTTCTAAAAAATACTCAATATCTGTATCCAATTTTTCAGCAATATATTGTAAAAGCTCTATACTAGGATTTGCTTTACCTGATTCCACAAGGCTTATCTGACCTGAGGTTACTTTGTCTCCTGCAAGTTCCTTTAAAGTAAGATTCTTTTCTTTTTAACCTTATTTTTTCACCTAAAGTTAAAACTTCCATATTCCATCCCCTTTTATGATAAGTTTATTATATTATACACCAAAAAGAAAAAGCAGGAAATCCTGCTTTTTCATCTCATCTGACTTAACCTGTCTAAAAGATCTTCAACCTTTCTGCTGGCACGGGTTATTCTTCTTCTATTTCTATAATCCATTTGAGGAACCATCATCATTCCAGCAATAGCTCCTATAATAGCACCTGTTGCAAGTCCACTAAAAAATCTACCTCTCATGATTACACACCCCTTTCTTTAGTTTCTAATTATAGGGTGTGTAATTATTTAAATATTAAACATGTAATTATTTGTAATTTCCTTTGCTATTTTATAAGCCAATTCTACCTCTTTGTCTCCAACTTCCCTTTCATCTGTGTTAAGAAAATAAATCATTTTTTCTAATTTAGCTCCGCAGGATAACATAAAAAATTTTGCCACAAGTTCCATAGAACCTAGCATTTTTTCATTCTTTCCTCCTGCAGTAAATATCATATAACCCTTTTTGTTTATATCTTTTTCACTTTTTAAAACAAACCTTTTATTGTATAAAATCTGACATCTATCTATTAAAACCTTAAGATATGAAGTTACCGTACCAAAATAAACAGGAGAAGATAACACTAATATCTCACATTGCTTAATAAGTTCTAAAATTTTATCCATATCATCCTTTATAAAACATTTTTCCTCTTTAAGACAAAAATTGCAGGATATACAGTGGGAAATATTAAGCTTTGTAACATCAATAAATACAACTTCTATTTTATTTTCCTCAAGACCTTTTATAAATCCCTTTGTAATTAGATATGTATTTTTTCTTCTTGGGCTTGCAAATAAAACTAGTGCCTTCATATTATCCTCCAAAATAAAAAGGCTCATTGGAGCCTTTATTCTATTTCTTCTAATATATCTTCTATATCAAAGTCCTTTCCCTTTTCAGCTAAAGCTAAAACACATTCACATTCGCTGTGATAATCTCTATCCATCTCATAAATTACAAATTCACCCTCAACATTAAATTTTTCCTCCAACTCCTCTACAATGTCCCTTATATTATCTGCTGCCATATCAGTCAAATATGGAAGAAAATAATCTTTATACCATTCATCTTGGTTATCTCCTTCATAATTATCATTTGCAAACTGCTTTGCAGCTTCAAGCTCTGCATCATCAAAGGTATAGAAAAAATTTAAAACTAGAATATCCTCATCTTTATAATCTAATTCGTTAACCTCATCAAGCCCTTCATCTTCTAAAAACTCAATTATGCCTCTTTTATCTAACATTTTTGCACCCCTTTCATAATATCTAGTTATATTATCTCACATAATTCTCCTAATTAAAAGTTAAATAAAATAAACTTTTAATTCATATAATTTAATGAAATATACATTGGAGGTGAAAAATTGATTATAATTTTATTCTTTATATTGTGTGGTATACTTACAAATCTGTTTTTAGTATCACCAAATAGTTACTATCCTTTATTAATAGTAATAGCCTTAGTTTCAACCTTAATGTTTGTATTTTCTAAAAAATATTTTACAATAAATTTAAAAACAATATTAATAAGCATTATGGCTTTTTTGCTTTCCTTTAGCCTAAGCAGTTTTCTAATATTCAAACCTTCAAATTATAACTATCCAAACTTTAAAAATATAGATAATCTTAAAAAAGCTGTTATATTTTATTGTGAAGGAGAAATGGAAAAATATACTCCATTTTATTCTAATTATTTTTTAAAAGATAAAAATATTTTCTTAAAACCAATATATTGCTTTAAAATAAAAAGATTTTACAATCAAATAAAGGTAAACGAAAAAAATAAAGATTTAACTCAAGTTGCCCAACAATTAAAAAAATCAATACTAAATTATAAGCCATATTACTTTTATATAGCCTTTGAAGGATATACTCCAAATATAAAACAAGCAATAACCTCTGCCATAGAGGATGGGTGTAAAAGCATATATATAATAAACTATACTACAAAAGAAATAGAAACAAAAATAAATAATGAAGTTGACTTAGACTTTTTAAGGGATAAAGGAATATCCATAAAAATTTCAAGGCCTGTATATGAATCAGATATATTCATAAATTATTTCGTTAATAAAATAAATAATCTTCCTGAAAGATATAAGGGAATTTTAATATACGACAATAAAACCCAAACCTCTGAAAAACTTAAAGAAAGGCTTGTAAAACACGGATTTTCGGAAAGCGGAATAATAATATCTAAAGATTTAAAATCCTCTTTTGATTATTTTAAATCCCAACAAATAAACAATATTTTATTTGTAAACCTTTCAAGCAGCGGAAATGGAGTTGAAGCAGAAAACATAATTAGAAATGAGCTTTTAAAATACAGCCCTTATTTTAAAATACATGCCATTAAATCATGGGGATATGATATAGAACTTGTAAAAGCATGTATAAGCCAATTTAAAAAAATAGAAAATTAAAAATGAGGTCATTTGACCTCATTTTATAATTTAAATACCTTAATTCTCTTATTTATGGCATTTGCGAAAATGTAAGCTATAATAGAATCAATGGTATGATGAAGAGCTGTTCCTATACCAATAGTTGTAAAAATAAATGGAAGCGCAAATTTTCCAAAAGGAATTACAACTAAAGCTTCTAAAAGGGCATGAACAGGAATTAAAATTAAAAGTACTTTTTTATAATCAAAGCCTTTTTTTACTAAATACCCCCCGATAAATCCAACTATTACATGCATAAATCCTCTTGAACCTGCTATAGGCCCAAGCTTTAATAAAAATCCAAGTCCTGAAGCAAATCCAACCAAAGCTGCTGCTAAAGGACTTATAAGCATTGCCAAAAAAGTTGGAACATGCGACATCAAAGTTGCAGTAAAAGGTCCTATTTGAACCATTAAAAATCCTCCAAAATACATTGGAATAATAAAAGATATAGCTCCTAGAACCCCCGCAAGAGTCAATTCTTTTGTTTTTCTCACAATTCACTCCCCCTTAAAAAATTTTTACACTAATATTATATTGTATATACACCTGTAAATCAATATTTTTACACATTTTTTAAATTGTAAATATAAAATATAATGGTAAAATATTGTTATAGAGAAAGGAGGTCTAAAATGGAAATAATAATTGATGATAAAACATATAATTACATCAAAAATAAAGGTGGTAAACTTGAAATTAAAGTAATTAAAACAAGCTGTGGATGAGGAGGACCTGAGTTAAAAAACCTCTGGATAGAGGCAAAAAAAGTAATTTTAAATGAAGAAAAATATGATATTTTAAACTATAAAGACATAAAAATATATATTCAAAAAGGTTTAAAAGTAAATTCTACAATAGAAATAAAATTAAAATATAACTTACCTTTATTAGGCTCAACCTTTAATTGTAAAGGCATAGAACTAAAATAATATAGGGTGTTTATGTTTGAAGAAAACGACATAGACAGATATAAAGTTGAAGTAGACTTTGAAAAACTTGAAAAAATAAATTCCGAAATACTTTTTCAGGCATATATAGATAAAATAAATGAACATAATATACATGCATACTGCCATGACTGCGATATACTAATAGACAAAACTTCAAATATAAACATAACAACCTTATTAAACAACTACTGAATTAAAAATAACAAACCTTAATTGTTGTAAAGCATCTATTAGGTCTTTTGGCATTACTTAAAAAAGCTTTTTCATAGACTATATAAAAGAATCAAACACAAATAAATTCAATTATACCTCAAAAATTCTATCAGGATTAGCTGTAAATCTTATCTATAATTATCTTAATAGAAAAATAGACAATAAAATCTATCTTATAGATTTAAAAAACAATTTGTTTAAAATAATTAAGGAGTGATTATATGCATATAACCGTAAAATTATTTGCCATGTTATCTAAATACGCCCAAAACAATTCAACCTTTAATTTAGACATTCCTGAAGACTCAACAGTTAACGATTTAATTAAAATAATAAATTTACCCTTAAATGAAGTTTTTAACTGCACAATAAACGGTAAAAATGCAGATTTTAATGAAACCTTAAAAGATGGCGATACAGTAGGTTTTTATCCATATCTTGGAGGAGGATAAAATTTGATATAGAGCCTAATTTAAAAGGGTAGGAGCATAAGCTTCCTACCCTGATTTATTTTTGCATCATAGATTTTATCTTCATAAGCCTTGTTAATGTCCACGCTCATTTTCGTCTAGTTTCATAGTAATATATTTTATTGTTTCCTTAAGCTGAGGTATCATAACATATTCAAGGGCATTAACTCTTCGCCTTGTTTTTTCAATTTCGTCTGCCATAAGCTGACAAGCTTTTTCAACCTCTGCAAGTTCTAAAAGTTGTGGCATTATATCATAAAGCTTTTTTATAGCTGCATCAAGTTCCCCTGTTGTTGATAAAAAGCCATAAGGATATATGCTAGCATTTTCATTTCCTTCCCTTACAAAGTTCATAACAGGGACACTGACGCTCATTATGTTTTTCCTTGTAACCTCAAGTTTTATCGTCTCAGCAGGCATTGATATAGCCTCTTGCAAAAATTCTGCTCCCATAACAGCTTTTGCCATCATAAAATCCTTAAGAGATTTTGTAAGTTCTTCTTCAACCTTAACCCTTAATTCATTGTTTCTCTTTATAAGATCAATAAATTTTTTCATAAGTTCGTCCTGTTTATCCTTCAAAAGTTTATGCCCTCTTACTGCAACTGCTAATCTTTTCTTAAGACGGCTAAGCTCCATTCGTGTAGGATTTACATTAAGTCTCATTAAATTTCATCCCCTTTTTTGGGCAAATACTTTTCAATATATTCTTCTCTTATTCTCTTTAACTCTGACTTTGGAAGTATAGATAAAAGTTCCCAACCTATATTTAATGTTTCTTCTATACTTCTGTTTTCATACTCTCCTTGACTTACATATCTTTTTTCAAATTCATCAGCAAATTTTGCATATAATTTATCTATATCTGAAAGAGCAGATTCACCTAATATAACTGCAAGTTCCTTTGCCTGTTTACCTTGTGCATAGGCTGCAAAGAGCTGATTCATTGTATCTGCATGGTCTTCTCTTGTTTTCCCTTTACCAATTCCCTTATCCTTCAATCTTGACAAGGAAGGTAATACATCTATTGGAGGATTAACCCCTTTTCTATAAAGTTCCCTGCTTAATATTATCTGACCTTCTGTTATATATCCTGTAAGGTCTGGTATAGGATGGGTTTTATCATCTTCTGGCATTGTAAGTATTGGTATTTGAGTTATTGATCCTTCCTTACCCTTTATCTTTCCTGCTCTTTCATAAAGAGTTGAAAGGTCTGTATAAAGATATCCTGGGTATCCACGCCTTCCTGGAACTTCTTTTCTTGCAGCAGAAATTTCTCTTAAAGCTTCACAATAATTTGTCATATCCGTCATTATAACAAGAACATGCATTCCCTTTTCAAAGGCTAAGAATTCTGCAGTAGTTAATGCCATTCTTGGAGTTGCTATTCTTTCTATAGCAGGGTCATTAGCAAGGTTTATAAATAAAACTGCTCTGTCTATTGCTCCTGTCTTTTTAAAATCAGATATAAAGAACTCTGCCTCTTCAAAAGTAATTCCCATTGCTGCAAATACAACAGCAAATTTACTATCTGCATTCAAAACCCTTGCCTGCCTTGCAATCTGGGCTGCAAGCCTAGAATGTGGAAGACCAGAACCTGAGAAAATTGGAAGTTTTTGTCCTCTAACAAGAGTATTAAGACCATCTATTGCAGAAATACCTGTTTGGATAAATTCTGATGGATAATCTCTTGCAACAGGATTTAATGGGTTTCCATTTATATCAAGCTTCTTTTCAGGAATTATCTTAGGACCTCCATCCTTTGGTCTTCCAAGACCATCAAATACCCTTCCAAGCATGTCAATTGAAACACCAAGCTCAAGGGTTTTCCCTAAAAATCTTACCTTACTTCCTTGAAGGTTTATTCCTGCAGAGCTTTCAAATAACTGAATTAAAGCTTTATCGCCATTTATTTCAAGAACCTTACCTCTTCTTATTTCTCCAGTTTGAGTTTCTATCTCAACAATTTCATCATAAAGAGCTCCCTCAACTCCATCAACTAGCATCAAAGGACCTGCTATTTCCCTTATTGTTCTATATTCCCTAAGCATTTACAAACCCTCCCTCCATAAGCGATTCTATTTGCTGTTTAAGTTCTACAAATATTTCATCGATCTTTTCTATTTCATTTTCAGGAATATATTTTGCTCTTGCAATTTTTTCTCTTACGGGAAGGTTTGTTATCTTGCTTAAATATACTCCAGCTTCTAATGCCTTTTGAGATAAGTGATAGAATTCAAGTATTAATTTTAACATCTTATATTGTTTATTAAGTGAAGTATATGTATCTATTTCATGGAAAGCGTTTTGATGTAAATAATCTTCTCTTATTGATTTTGCAGCTTCTAATGTAAGCCTATCTTTTTCAGATAATGCATCTATACCTACAAGTCTTACGATTTCTTGAAGTTCATTTTCCTCTTGTAAAATCTTCATAGCCTCTTTAACCATTTGTCCCCAGCCTTCATATCCCATTCTTTCAATGTATGGTGCAATTTTTTCCATATACAGAGAATAACTTAAAAGCCAGTTTATAGCTGGGAAGTGTCTTCTATATGCAAGGTTTGCATCAAGTCCCCAGAATACCTTAACTATCTTTAAAGTAGCCTGAGTAACTGGCTCTGAAAGGTCCCCACCTGGAGGAGATACTGCTCCTATAACAGTTAGAGCACCTATTCTATTATCAGAACCTAAACAGTAAACCTTACCTGCTCTTTCATAAAATTCCGCTGCACGTGATGCAAGGTATGCTGGATATCCTTCTTCTCCTGGCATTTCTTCAAGACGTCCTGACATTTCTCTTAGAGCTTCTGCCCATCTTGAAGTTGAATCCGCCATCATAGCAACTGAATATCCCATATCTCTAAAGTATTCTGCAATAGTTATTCCTGTATAAATTGAAGCTTCTCTTGCTGCAACTGGCATATTTGATGTGTTTGCAATAAGAACGGTTCTTTTCATTAATGGTTCCCCTGTTTTTGGATCCTTAAGTTCTGGGAATTCCATAAGAACGTCTGTCATTTCGTTTCCACGTTCACCGCATCCTATATAAACAACTACTTCAGCATCAGCCCACTTTGCAAGCTGATGTTGAACAACTGTCTTTCCACTTCCAAAAGGACCTGGAACACAAGCTGTTCCTCCCTTGGCAACAGGGAAGAAGGTATCTATTACTCTTTGTCCTGTTAAAAGTGGCTCTTCTGGAGTTATCTTAGATTTATATGGCCTTCCTTTTCTTACTGGCCACTTTTGCATCATAGTAAGATTTACAATATCCCCATTCTTTGTTTTAACCTTTGCAACAGTATCTACAACTGTAAAATCCCCTTCATAAATTTCTACTATTTCACCTTCTATGTTATATGGAACCATTATTCTATGTTCTATAAGAGTAGTTTCCTGAACAGTTCCAAAAATATCGCCTGGATATACGTAATCTCCAACAGACTTTTTAGGAACAAAATGCCACTTCTTTTCCCTATCAAGGGCTGGAACATCTATTCCTCTTGTAATAAAGTCCCCTGCTATTTTCATTATTTTATCAAGAGGTCTTTGAATTCCATCAAACATAGCTTCAATAAGACCAGGTCCAAGCTCTACGCTTAAAGGTTCGCCTGTAGTTTCAACAGGCTCACCAATTCCAAGACCTGAAGTTTCTTCATAAACTTGAATAGAAGCTTTATCTCCACGCATTTCTATAATTTCGCCTATAAGCTTTTTGTAGCCTACTCTACAAACGTCAAACATTTTGGCATGTTCCATACCTTCAGCAACAACAAGAGGTCCTGAAACCTTTATAATTCTTCCCGCCTTCAAGACTATCAACCTTCCTTCTTTGATAAAATATCTACTCCAACAGCTTTTTCAACATTATTTTTTATTTTTTGAAGTCCTATTCCAAGACTTCCATTAACTCCAGGAATTAAAATTATAGCTGGCAAAAAGTTGTTTTTGTACCTTTCTATAGTCTCATCTATTTCCTTGGCAATAGTTTCTGTTACAAATATAAGACCATATCCTTCTCGTGCCATTTCATCAATAGCCCTTTGAGCTTCTTCGGGGGTGTCAACCCCCTTTACAGTCATTCCAAGGGAAAGGAAGGCAACAGCCGCATCCTTTTCCCCTACAACCCCTATTTTATACATAGGTATCACGCAACCTTTCCCTTATAACGTCTGGTGCTACACCGTTTTTCTTTCCTGTAAGAACTATTCTTAAAAGTCTAATTTCATTTTCCCTTGCAATTATATATGCTATAAGTGGGTCTGGACCAAAGGATATAAACTTAGAATTTTTAATAAAATCCATTATGTAGTTATCGCCATACTTTTCAAGACTTCCCAAATCATGCTTTTTTATATATTCCTCTAAACCACCCTTTACCCATTTAAAATGTTCAGTATGCATTATTTTATTTGCAAAAGAATCAAGGGAATCATTAAAACTATTTAAGAAATGATCTAAATCTATATTTCCATCCTCAATAAATGCCTTTTTGAAAAATTCCCTATCCCTTTCTTGAACTTTGATTCTTACAAAGGCCTTTATATTTGTCATATCAATTATTAATTTAACTAACTTTACAAGATACTCAAGCTTTGAATCTTCAGCTATGCTTAACATATATTTCAATATACCTTTATCTATTATTAAATCTATATTTTGAGGATTTTTATTTGATTTAAAATCTTCCAAAGCTCTTTCTATATAACTTCTTAAAATAGGGTTTATATCTCTAAAATTTTCTTCTTTAATTGAAATTTTTAAAACATCTAAAGGAACAGTGCCTATTTCAAAAAGAACCTTTTCAAATTCAAAATTAGAAAATTTAGATTTTATTAAAGTTTTAATATTATGTCCATCATATCTTGCTGCTAATACATCAACAACGCTTTTGTTAGGAACTATTTTATACATCTCAAAATAAAGATCTTCTAAAGCTTTTTTAAGGCCTTCTTCAAAATTTCTAATATTGTAGTTAGAATAAACAGTATCTTGAAGCATTCTTACAGCTTCATCAAAGTCCTTTGCTTCGATAAGGGCTTCAAATTTTGCCTTATCAAGCATTTTGTTTTCCATGGCCTTAACCCTTGCAATGCTTTGTGAAAAATAGGTTAAATCCATTACCTCCCCTCCTATCTACCTAACTGGAGGAACTAGAAAAGAAGTTTTGCTAGTTCTACCTCAAGTTCATCCCTTAAATTTCTAATTAAAGATTCTATAGTACAGTTTATCTCAAGCCCATTCCTTCTTAAAATAAACCCAGAATTTAAATTAAGGGTTTCGCTACTTAATTTCAAATTTCCTGCCTTTCCTTTTGCTATAAGCTCCCTGTTTATTTCATACAAGAAAGATTGATTAAACTTATCTTTATCCTTTTGAGATAAAACTATTTCCTCATCTCCTGTTTCTACGCTATTTAAGATAAGAGTTTTAAAAAGACTTCTGTAGGATTCCAAATCCATGTTGTTTATTTTATCCACAACAAGCTTAAATATATTATCAATCATTTCCTGTTTTGCCTTTAAAATCATATCTCTACATTCCATTTTAGCCTTTGATATTATTCTTTCCTTCTTCTCTTTTCCTTCTCTTTCGGCTTTTTCCTTAAACTCCTCAACTATCCTTTCAGCTTTATTAGTAGCCTCATCTAAAATTGATTTAGCCTTGCTTAAAGCCTCATTTTCAATTGCGCTTGCCTTAAGCTTTGCATCATTTAACAGCCTTTCTTTTAAACTATCAATTCCGGCCATTTTAAGCACTCCCTCATCATATCTTTATATTTACTATCATCAATATTGAAGTAATGAGCGCAACTACCGCATAAGTTTCAACCATTACAGCATAGATAACTCCGTTAAACATCTTTTCAGGTCTTTTAGCAAGTATTTGAATACCTGCAGCAGCAGTTTTACCCTGTGATATTGCTGAGCTATATCCAACAAAAGCCATTGGTAAGCAAGCCATTAAAAGATAGAAACCTTGTGCTAATGTAATTGGCTTTAATCCTCCTGTTAAAAGACCTATTCTTGAAAGAACTATAAGAGCAGTTATAAAACCATAAAATCCCTGTGTTCCTGGAATAACTTGTAATATAAGAGATTGACCAAATTTTTCAGGTTCTTCAGTTATAAGACCTGCAGCGCTTTGACCTACTATTCCAACTCCCTTTGCCGAACCAATTCCTGCCATTAAAGCAGCAAGTGCAGCACCAAGTAGAGCTAATGTAGCCCCACCATATGCCTTTAAAAATTCAACAAATGTTGTAAAGTTTTCCATGTTAACTCCTCCTTTATTCTACTTTTATAAATTTTGTTTTTATTTTTAAAGGCTCAAAGGCCTTTCCGCCACCTTCATAAAATTTTCCAAAGAATTCAAGGTATTGAAGTCTTGAGGTATGAACATACGTTCCAAGTATTCCTATAAGGAAGTTAAATGTATGTCCTGCAATAAATATAATCGGTCCAAAAATGTAAACAACAACTCCCTTTCCAAGCAAGCTAATAAGGAGGTTAAAGGACCATCCTATAAGCCCTGAAGCAAGACCTAATGCTAAAAGACGGGAATAAGATAAAGCATCTCCTAGATATCCTGTAACTCCATATAGTGAATAAAATCCTCCAAAAAACTTTCCAACTAATGTTTTGTTTTCTCTTCCATGAGTTAAAAGAATTATCAAAGCACCTAATATTGCCATAGCCTTTGCTATAAAGCCTCCACCTAAAAACATCCAAATAAGCCCTGAAAGAAGTAAATACCAAGCTCCAACATCAAAGAAGGCATCTAACACTTTGCCATCTCTTATTAACATATAAGCCTTTACTCCAAGACCTACATAAAGATGAACCATACCAAAAATTATAGACCATTTTAATATTTCCATAGGTTCATTTACAGGATCCACCCATAAAGGTTTAAGCTTTATTATACCTCCAAAAAAGCTTCCATATAAAAAACCAAATATAATTGTTGGAATGCTGCAGTATAATATGAGTTTTAAAAGCTTTCTCATATCCCCTTCAGCGTTTGTAAGTTTTAAACCCAAAAGCCCTACTATAAACATTAAAATTCCATATCCAACATCTGCCATCATCATTCCAAAGAACAGTAAGAAAAATGGAGTTAAAACAGGTGTTGGATCTATTTCGCTGTGTTTTGGAAGGGCATACATAGAAGTTACAACTTCAAAGGGCTCTGATAACCAATTGTTCTTTAAAAGAACAGGTGCTTCCTCATCTTCTGCATCCTCAATTTCAATATATATATCCTTAAAACTTGAGCTTAAGTTTTCCTTAACAAAACCTACTTTATCTTCAGGTATCCATCCTGATAAAAAGGCTGCTCTTTTAGTTAAAACTATATTTTCCTTTGCCTTTTCAAGTTGAAGCTTTGAATACAAATAATCATAAACCTTTTCGATATCATCAATCTTAGAAGCTAAATCCTTTGCTTTGTTTATAAGACCTTCATATTCTAGATCTAATTCTTCTATCTCCTTATTAAACTCAAGTATCTTATCCTTTGGTGCTTTATCGAGTTCTAAATTTAGCTTTGTAAAACCATATCTTTTTAAAACTTCAAAAACATCATCAGCTATATCTTTATAAGATAAAACAAACATATTTAAGTCGTTTTGTTTTTCAGATATAGTTTCAATATATACCTCTTTAAAGTTTTCATTTAATTCTAAAATTAATTGTTCTTTATACTTTTTGTTTACACTTCCTATAAAATAGGAAACATTTTTTAAAGTCTTAAGTTCCTCCTCCGAAGCATCAAAATTTATCCAATTTGAATACTGATCTATAAGGGAGAAAAGCTTTGACCTTTTAGACCTGTTTAAATTCATTGACTCTTCTATATGTTTTGCTGTTTTGTAATACGCATTCCAATCTATGTAAGTTTCTAGCTTTTCAAACTCATCAAAACTTAACACTTTTTTAGGAGTAAAAAGCCCTTTTTTATCATCAGCATATTGTTTTAAAAATTCATATGTAAACTTAACCTTTGAAAATTCATACTCAACCTCATTAGATACCCTTTCGCTTTCAAAAGGATATTCTTGAATTTTTTCTTTTAAATCCACTACTTGAATAACTCCAAGCTTTTGTAAAAGTTTCAACAACTTTTCTTTATCTTCCTTTAGGCAAACTATATTTATTTTTTTCATCTTAACTATCGCCATGGCTATTCACTACCCTCTCAATAACCATTTTTATTGCCTGCTCAATCTTTTCTTGTCCAATATTTTTAATATCATCTACCTTTTTATTTGCCTCATCGTAAATAGGCTGTGCTTCTTTTTGTCCTTCTTTTTCGAAATTTTCAATTATTTCTTTGTAAATTTGACTTCCCTTTAAGTTTGCCTCTTTAATTATTGCGTCTGCTTTTTCCTTTGCATCTTTTAAAATTTCATTAGCCTTTTGCTGAGCTTGTCTTACTATTTCCTCAGCCTGCCTTTCTACATCAATCACCTGCTTTACAACTTCCTTTGCCAAGCTCTCACCACCTTTTATTGAAAATTCAAAAAATGTTTACAATTACATTATACTATACAAATACAATCTTGATAAAATTTTGTTTGATTTAAAAATTAAATAAAATCTTGCATTGTAACTTCAATTTATAGAATTTTCTTTTAATTTTAAAGCATTACTTATTAAAATATGTCCAAATCTTTCTTGACAAATCAATTACAAGTATAAAATTACCAATAACATATTCTTTATTATATGAAATTTTTGTTGGAATAACAAATAAATTTTTAAAATTTTCTACATTTAATCTTTCCTTAATTTCATCTTCCTTTTCCTTTAAAAAATCTTTTAAATTAAAATCCATATCCTTTTTTAAAAATTCTGGAAGGTAGCTTTTCTTAGTAGTAAAAACGTAATCATGAATAAGCAAATCCTTTACTAAATCCTCCTCATCATAAGCTTTTAAAAATTCATAAAGCATTTTTGTTTTTGAATTTAAATCATGGTTTAATTCAAAAAAACCTCTTTTATCTAAATAATTTGTTAATCTATAAAAAAACTCATAACTTTTTATTTTATTTAAAAAATAATTGATAGTAATATCATATAAATGGGAATTATAATATATCTCAAAGGTTTCTTCAAATTTAGTTAAAAATAAAATATCCTCAAAACTTAAATCCTTTGTCTTTACAACTTGATAAGGAGGATATGGAGAATGTTTTATTCCGTAAATATCCTTCTCCTTTGACATATCTGAACCTTTTAAAACCTTTAAAAATCCAATTTGCAAAACATCCGGTCTTATACTCATAACATCCTCAAAGGATTTTTTAAAAGAATCTAAATCCTCTCCAGGAAGTCCCACTATTAAATCTAAGTGGCAATGAATGTTTCCTTCATCTAAAATTTTTCTTACGTTTTCCTTAACCCTTTTAAAATTCATAACTCTATTTATATTTTTTAAAACCTCTAAATTTGTGGTTTGAACACCTATTTCAAACTGGAAAAGTCCATAAGGTGCCCTTTTTAAAACATCTAAACACTCATCATCTAAAAGATCTGCTGCTATTTCAAAGTGAAACTTTGTACTTTTAGCATTTTCAATCAAAAAGTTCCAAATTTCAATTGCTACTTTTTTATTTGCATTAAATGTTCTATCAACAAATTTTACAAGCTTAACGTTATTATCTATAAAAAATTTTAAATCTCTTTTTACCCTATCTAAACTAAAAAACCTAACTCCCTTTATAGTTGAAGACAAACAATATTTACAATTAAAAGGGCATCCCCTTGAAGCTTCATAATATATTATTTTTTCTGGAAGTTTATCATAGGGAAAGGGTATTTCATCTAAATTTAAAATTAAAGGCCTTTTTTCATTAACAAAAACACCATCCTCATTCCTATAGGCCAATCCTTTTACTTTCACAATTTCTCTTTTATATACCAAAGCCTCTAAAAGCTCCTTAAAAGTTTTTTCTCCTTCCCCATAAACTACAAAATCAATAAATTGATATTTTTCTAAAACTTCCTTAGGATCATAAGACACCTCAGGCCCACCTAAAACTATCTTTATATCTTGGTTAACTTGTTTTAAAATGCTACAAACCTTAAGGGTATTCTCTATATTCCATATATAACAGGAAAAACCTACAATATCAGGTTTTTTATAAGCAATATCTAAAGCTATTTCATAAGAACTTTCATTTATAGTTCTTTCATATATTTCTATATTAAAACCTAAAGCGTAAGACTTTAAATATCTTATGGCTAGATTAGAATGAACGTACCTTGAATTAAGACTTGCTAACACTACCTTCATTTTCATCCTCCGTATATTTTGCTTCTATGTAAAACATAAGATTATCATCATCAATTTTAGTAACGTTATATCCTTCTTTTGTTAAAATATTTTCCACATCGCCACAGCTTAATGAAAAGGGGTTAAATTTAAAAATTTCATTTAATGTTTCGACTTTGTTATCCTTTTTTACAATTTTTATTCTTACATTATCAAAAGGTTTTATTCTTCTGTAGTTTAAATCCCAAATCATTAAAGTAGCTCCATTTTTTAAGTTGCTTTTTAACCTTTTTAAAATATCCTTTATTAAACGTTTTTTGTATTTGTTAATAGAAAGAAAAAATAAAACAGTATCAAACTTCCCTAAATCTAAAGGCAAAGTTTTAACACACAAAAAATCTTTTTCTAAAACATCTTCTAAATTTTTAATTATAACCGTTGATCCTTCATAAGTTATATCTAGTATATCCCCCTTAAATTCTTTATTACTTAAATCAACTATGTAATATTTTTCCCCCATAAAATCACCTTTTCTTCTTTTTTTTCTTTTTTTCAACAGAAAAACCAAACTTACCTATATGTTCTCCTGTAACACAATATCTTCCATGGTTATACATTAAAAGCCCTGCTTTATCTAAATGTAGTTTTCCTGTCTCATCTATAAGACTTTCTTCAACATTTACAGCAACTATTTCTGCTATAAACATATGATGGCTTCCAAGCTCTAAAATTTCTTTAACCTTGCACTCTAAAGCTAAAGGACACTCTTTTATTATGCTTGCTGAAACCACGCTTGCCTTTTCCTTTGTTAAATTTAAAAATTTAAATTTATCCACATCCCTTCCTGATCTTACTCCACAAAAATCTGTAGCAAAAGCTAAATCCTTGGTAGGTATGTTTACAACAAATTCTCCAGATTTTTTAATAAGCTCATAACTATACCTCTCAGGTCTTACTGATATGGATAACATAGGAGGATTAGTACAAACAGTTCCTATCCATGATATAGTTATTATATTTTCCTTATCTTCATGCTTTGAAGTAACTAATGCTGCTGGTAGAGGATAAAGCATCGTTCCAGGTTTCCAAGTAACTTTTGCCATATTATTCCTCCTAATTTAAATTTATATTTCTATTTTAATAACATCATTAAAATATTTCAACATAAGTCCTGCGGTAGTTCTTTGAGCTTGAGTTAAAATTTCCTTTGTAAGTTTAAAATATCTTTCATCTTTGTCCTTTACTTCTTTATATTTTAAATAAGCTTCAATTGCTTTTTTTGCATTTTGTTCTATAAAATCCTTTATAGAATCTAAATAAATGCCTCCCTCCCCTGCCTTAAAAGCATCATGCAAAAAATATGTTTTTATAACCCAAAGTTCATATTTTCTATGGCTGTCCAATAGTTTTATATTAACATGCTGGGGAACAGTCATGTCCTGAATGATGTGACAAGCACAACCTAAGTAAAACATAGACGCGTTAATTTTTCCTTCCCTATATAAGTTTATAGATTTTGAATAATAATATGTCGCCTCTTTTAAAGCATTGCTAGCTCCATAAAGTCCTCTCCCTTTTTCTGGATTATAAAAATGATCGCTGCTTTTAAAATCCTGATCTGCCCAAACTGCTCCTGAATTTATATCTTTTATGTATTCCTTTAAAAAATCATAAGCCCTTTTATACCCGTCGTTTTTTAAAATATCTAGTGCCTCATAATTTATAAATTTATGAACTTTACATTCGGTTTTTATTATTTTTCTCTTTATAGGATTTACGGCCCTTAAAAAACTTTTCATTACAAACCCATAGGACTTTTCAAATTTTCCCATAAAATCACCTTCAAATTTTTAATTACTTTAAATTATATTATAAAACAAAAAATAAAAAATATCCTCCTAAAAAGGAGGATAGTAGAGGTGATTTATATTAAAACCTTACGTAATGTCTTTTGCAACAATTTATTTTAGACTTTGTTCGACATTTTGTAAAGAGGGTATTTAAATATTTTTGTTAATAGTTTATAATATAAATGTTACAAAATTTTTAAGGAGGGCTCTTTATGGTAGATGAAAGAATAAAAATATTAGCGAAAAACCTCATAAACTATTCTTGTAGATTACAACCTGGAGAAAAAGTGCTAATCGAAACAATTCACCTTGAACTTCCTCTTGTTACTGAACTTGTAAAGGAAGCTTATAGGGTAGGTGCTATTCCATTCGTTACTATTAAAAACAAAACAGTTGATAGAGCAATACTAATGGGCGCAACAGAAGAACAAATGAAGTTAATGGCAAAATATGAAGCTGCAAGAATGAGCGATATGGACGCTTACATAGGAATTCGTTCAGGAAACAACACTGCTGAACTTTCAGACGTTCCTGCAGAAAAGCTTGAAATTTACAATAAATACTTCTGGCATGAAGTTCATGGAAAAATAAGAGTTCCAAAAACTAAGTGGGTTGTTTTAAGATATCCTTCACCATCAATGGCTCAACTCGCTAATATGAGCACAGAAGCCTTTGAAGATTTCTACTTCAATGTATGCAACCTTGATTATTCAAAGATGTCAAAAGCAATGGACGCTTTAGTAGAGCTTATGGAAAAAACAGACAAAGTAAGAATAGTAGGACCTGGAACTGACCTTACTTTCTCTATAAAGGGAATACCAGTTGTTAAGTGCGATGGAAAGATGAACATACCAGATGGTGAAGTTTACACAGCGCCTGTAAAAGATAGCGTAAACGGATATATAACATATAACACGCCATCTGAATATCAAGGATTTACTTTTGAAAATATAAGACTTGAATTTAAAGATGGAAAGATAGTTAAAGCAACTGCAAACAACACTGAAAGAATAAACAAAATATTCGATACAGACGAAGGTGCAAGATATATAGGAGAATTTGCAATAGGAGTTAACCCATATATAACTAAGCCAATGAAGGATATACTATTTGACGAAAAGATAGCAGGTTCAATCCACTTTACTCCAGGAAGCTCCTATGAAGATGCCTTCAACGGAAATAAATCGGCAATCCACTGGGACCTTGTATACATTCAAACTCCAGAATACGGAGGAGGAGAAATTTACTTCGATGATGTTTTAGTAAGAAAAGATGGTAGATTCGTTCTTCCTGAATTAGAAGGATTAAATCCTGAAAATCTAAAATAGGAACACCAATTTGGTGTTCCTTCAGATTGTTGACAAAGTATAATTTTAAAAAGAGAATCCATCACAAAAAAAGGATTCTCTTTTTTTATGTCGAAATATAATAATATACGAAGTAATAAAGGAGGATAAGTATGCTAACAATCAACAAAGATAAAATTCGTAGAGAACAAGTTGAATTTATCTCTGTTGACCAATTGGTTCCAGAAGATCATTTAGTTAGAAAAATAGAAAAAGCTATCAATTTTGATTTCATATATGATCTTGTAAAGGACATGTATTGCTTAAATAATGGGAGACCAAGCATAGATCCTGTTGT
>NZ_FNUK01000013.1 GCF_900108045.1 Caloramator fervidus
AACCATAGAGAGGGTATTTGCTGACTTGAAGGAGAAGCATGGTTTGCGATGGACAACACTAAGAGGGATAGAAAAAGTGTCCATGCAAGCGATGCTTGTTTGTGCTTGCTTTAACTTAAAGAAGATGGCAAATTGGATGTGGAAGAAGGGACAAAACGGCCCTGGAAAGGGCAAAAATTTCTTTGTATTTATAAAATATTTATCAAAAATGCTTGTAAAAATACTCAAACCCCACTTTTCGTTTTTTGAAAAGTGGGGTTTGTCGACGGTCTGACCCGTCCTATAAGGACGGGAATTTTTATATAAAAGGTAAATTTTGTGATGGCTTGTTGAGGTTTTCAGGAACTGAAGTTTCATCGAATATTTCAAAGTCTATTCCGCTCTTTGGACCTTCAGGCCATAAAAGGGCGTTATTGGTTCTTTCTATTATTGGATATCCTAATTCTTCTGGAGTAAATATGTCAAAATCCTTTGGGTAAGGGATTTTCATAGCACCACCCCTTTTTTATAATTATTATGTGAAAATTTTAGGATTAAATTCAAAAAATTTTTAGTAAAAAAGCAAAATGCAATATGCTATAATAAAACTGAGGTGGTGTTTGTGAAAATTGAGGATTTAGCAAAAATTTTACAAATTTATATACTTCAAAGTACTTTAGCTAACAACTTAGAAGGTTCTGTTTTTTTTGATGATGTGCTAGAGTCTATTTTAAGAGAATTAAAGGGTCAAACTAAAGAAGATAACTTGAATAATAATCCTAATGATGAAGGTTTAAATATAAAGTCAATAGAGGATGCAATAAAGGCTGCCTCAAAAAAATATGGTGTTGAAGAGGCCTTAATAAAAGCAGTTATAAAGCAGGAGTCAGGATTTAATCAAAATGCTGTATCTAAAGCTGGAGCTATTGGGCTTATGCAACTTATGCCTCAAACAGCAAGGGCTTTAAAGGTAGATCCTTATAACCCTTTTGAAAATATAGAGGGAGGAGTTAGATATTTAAAAAGTCTTATTAATAATTTTAAAGGGAATAAATATCTTGCCCTTGCAGCATACAATGGAGGAATAGGAAGAATGAAAAAATTAGGTGTTGATACAATAGAGGAAATAAGCAAAATGCCAAAGGAGACAGTAAATTATGTAAAAAAGGTTATGGAAAATTATGAGAGGTATAAGTTTGAAGAAAGGGCTTAAGGGGGATATTTTATGGAAGGTTTTGGACTAGTATTAGGAGGTGGAGGAGCCAAAGGGGCTTATGAAATAGGGGTTTGGAAAGCGCTTTTAGAGCTTAATATTCCTATAAAAGCTGTTACGGGAACTTCTGTTGGAGCTTTAAATGGAGCCATGATAGTGCAAGGAGATTATGATTTGGCATATGAAGTATGGACAAACTTAAGTATAGAAAACGTAATAAACGTTGAAAAGGAAGTAGTTGCTGCAAGGGAAGGGAAAAAGAGGGTTTCTATTATAAATACAATAAAAAATTTGATAACTAATGGAGGGCTTGATATAACTCCTTTAAAGGAGATGTTAAGAAGGATTATAGATGAGAAAAAAATAAGGGAATCTAATATAGATTTTGGTATTGTAACTTTTTCTCTTAGTGATTTTAAGCCGGTTGAGCTTTTTAAAGAAGAAATACCACAGGGACAGCTTGTCGATTACCTTTTAGCAAGCGCATGCTTTCCAGCCTTTAAGCCCCACGAGATAGATAAAAAGAAGTTTATAGATGGTGGAGTTTATGATAATATTCCTTTGAATTTGATTTTAAAAAAGGATGTAAAGGATATAATAGTTGTTGACATATCTGGGATTGGGCTTGTAAGAAAGATTAATAAAAAAGACTTGAATATAATACAGATAAAGAATTCTGAAGAGCTTGGAGGAATATTAGAGTTTGATAGTGAAAGGTCAAAAAGAAATATAGAGATAGGTTATCTTGATACTTTAAAGGTTTTTGGAAAATTAAAGGGATATAAGTATTATTTTATTCCAAATGAGGAATTTGAAGAGGGGAAAAAACTTGTAAAAAATATGGATGTTGCTTATTTAAAAAAGATGTATGATTTTTTAGGCTTGGATATAGGAGCTAAAAAGGGAACTACAAATAAAATAATTCTTGATAAGATTATAAGGACCCTTCATCAGTATTCAAATGGCAAGTTATTAGCAGAAAGCATTTATCCTGCAATGCTTGAAATTACTGCAGAACAGCTTGGAATTGAAAGAGCAAAGGTTTATACCTTAGGGGAGCTTGCAAAATTGATATTAGATGAATATCAAAAAATTATAACAAGCGAAAATTATAAGAAGAATATGCCTTTTATAAATAGACTTCTTTTAACAAGAACCCAGCTAGAGTTTGATAGGGAAATTTTAAGAACAGGATTTGACAATAAAGTTTTAATATCCTATGACGCGGACATTAAAGAAAAGGATGAAAAAGTAAAAAGGTTTAGAAGGTTTATTGCTATGACTTTTCCCAAAATAGCTATATCAAATATGCTTATAGCTATTTTACTTGATATGAAGCAAAAAGCTAATGAATAGGCAGTTCCTATGGAATTGCCTTTTTTTTAATTTAAATGTAAAATCATATTGATTTTAAAGATGGAGGAGATAAAGATGAAAAAGGAAAGACTTGACAAAATACTTGCAAATTTAGGATATGGGACAAGAAAAGAAGTAAAGAAAATGGTGAAAAATGGGGAAGTAGAAGTTAATGGAGAGGTTATAAAGGATAGCTCAATTCATGTTGATCCTGAAAAAGATGAAATATTAGTAAATGGTGAAAAGGTTATATATAGGGAATTTATTTATATTATGATGAATAAACCGAAGGGCGTTATAACAGCAACCTATGATGATGTTGAACAAACCGTTCTTGACCTTGTTGATGATGAATATAGGGTTTTTTCTCCATCACCAGTTGGAAGACTTGATAAGGATACAGAAGGACTTTTGATTATAACAAATGACGGGGAGTTAAATCATCTTCTTTTATCGCCTAAAAGGCATGTTCCAAAGAAGTATTATGCAAAGGTTTTAGGCAGGGTTACAGAGGAGGATGTTAAAAAATTTAAAAAGGGTGTGGTTTTAGATGATGGGTATAAGACTTTGCCTGCTGAGCTTAATATTCTTATTACAGGGGAAGTTTCTGAAATAGAGCTTACTATATATGAAGGAAAGTATCATCAAGTAAAAAGAATGTTTGAATCTGTTGGTAAAAAAGTTATTTACTTAAAAAGAATAGAATTTGGTCCTTTAAAACTTGATGAGTCATTACATCCGGGAGAATATAGGGAGCTTTCAGAAGAAGAGGTACAGGCTTTAAAAAATGCGGTGATTAAAAAGGAATAGTTTGATATAATAAAAAGGAGTTTTCATGATGAGGTGGTATGATGTTAGATCTTAGCGCTTTAAATAAAGAGCAGAGGGATGCGGTTACAACAGTGGAGGGACCTTTATTAATTTTAGCAGGAGCAGGTTCTGGTAAAACAAGGGTTTTAACTTATAGGATTGCTTATTTGATTGAAAAAGGAATAAAACCAGAATCTATTCTTGCTATAACTTTTACAAATAAAGCAGCAGATGAGATGAGGGAGAGGGTAATAAATCTTGTTGGAGAAAAAGCAAAAAATATGTGGATAAGCACTTTTCATTCAGCTTGTGTAAAAATATTAAGAAGGGATATTGAAAGATTAGGCTTTGGAAAAAACTTTGTAATATATGATGTGTCGGATCAGGAAAAACTTATGAAGGAAGTTTTAAAGGAACTGGATTTAAATGAGAAAAATTTTCCGATAAAAGATATATTAAACAAGATAGGAAGTTTAAAAGATAGATTAATTGATGAAAAAAGTTTTTATAAAATGAGCAATAGCTTTAAAGATAAAAAAGTAGCAGAAGCTTATCTTTTATATCAAAAGAAACTAAAACAAAATAATGCCTTGGATTTTGATGATATAATTTTTAAAACTATAGAGCTTTTTAGAACCTACGAGGATGTTTTAAAATATTACCAAAGTAGGTTTAAATATATACTTGTAGATGAATATCAGGATACTAACAGGGCCCAGTATGAACTTGTAAATCTTCTTGCAAAAGAGCATAGGAATCTTTGTGTTGTAGGGGACGATGATCAGTGTATATATGGATGGAGAAATGCTGACATTAGAAATATTTTGGATTTTGAAAAAGATTTTCCTGAGGCAAAGGTTATAAAATTAGAACAAAATTATAGGTGTACAAAAAGGATTCTTGAAGCAGCAAATTGTGTTATTGCCAACAATGAAAATAGAAAGGAAAAAAGGCTTTGGACTGAAAATAAGCTGGGAGACAATATAAAGTTCTTTAGAGCAGAGACTGATCAAGAAGAGGCAAAGTTTATTGTAGATGAGATAATTAGACTAAGTAAAAATGGATATAGTTACAAAGATTTTGCTGTTCTTTATAGAACAAATGCTATGTCCCGTATTTTAGAAGAGGCCTTTGTAAGGGGAGCTGTTCCATATAAAGTTGTTGGAGCTTTTAAGTTTTATGATCGAAAAGAAATTAAGGATATTATTTCATATTTAAAGTTTATAAATAACCCTCTAGATTCTTTAAGTCTTGAAAGGATAATAAATACTCCAAAAAGAGGAATTGGAGATGCGACTGTAGCAAAAATAAAAGAAGCTGCAGAAAGAATTGGAATTCCTTTTTATGAAGCTTTAAATAATTTAAGTTTAATTGGAGGAATAGGCAAAGTAGAAAGCGCGATAAAGAAATTTACATCCCTTATGAATTACTTTATAAGCATAAAAAATCAAGTAAAAGTTTCACAGCTTATAAATGAAATTTTAGAAAAAACAGGATATTTACAAGAGCTTGAAAGGGAAGGTACTGATGAGGCTAGGGCGAGAATTGAGAATTTAAATGAGCTTTATTCTTCGGCAGTGGAATTTGAAGAAAGTTCAGAGGATAAAACCCTTGAGGCATATCTTGAGAAGATTTCCCTTATATCTGATCAGGATACTATAGAAGGGAAAACCTCTGTAACTTTAATGACTTTACATGCTGCTAAGGGACTCGAGTTCCCGGTTGTTTTTATAGCAGGTATGGAGGAAGGAATATTTCCTCATTTTTCAGCTCTAGAGGATCAAAATGAAATGGAAGAAGAAAGAAGGCTTTGTTATGTCGGAATAACAAGGGCAAAGGAGCTTTTGTTTTTAACCTGTGCAAAGCAAAGGCTTTTATTTGGAAGAACATCTTTTAACCCTGTATCTTCTTTTATAGAGGAGATACCAGAAGATATAATTGAAGATCTTTCAAAGAGAATGTCAAATTTATCAAGAATTATATATGAGGATTTAAAGCCTAAAAAGGAGCTTGCCTATACTATAGATGCAAAGGTTAAGATGCAGCCTGAAAAAACTAAAAATGATTTATATGTTAAGCTTGGGGATAAGGTTAAGCATAAGCTTTTTGGATATGGAGTTGTTATTGCTATAAAGGAAGTTCAAAGGGATAAGCAAGTTACGGTAAGCTTTGAAAAGGCAGGAGTTAAAACTTTACTGCTTTCAACTGCACCTCTTGAGCTTGTTAAGGAGGGGTAATATGGAGGATATAAAAAAGAGAATAGAAGAGCTTAGGGAAATAATAGAATATCATAATTATAAATATTATGTTGAGGACAACCCAGAAATAAGCGACTATGAGTATGATAAGCTTATGAGGGAGCTTAAAAAACTTGAGGAGGAATATCCTCAGTTTAAATCTCCAAATTCTCCCACAGAAAGGGTTGGGGGAAAACCCCTTAAAGAGTTTAAACAGGTTGAGCATGTTATTCCTATGCTTTCTCTTCAAGATGTTTTTTCCTTTGAGGAACTTAAAGATTGGCATAGTAGGGTAGTTTCAACCGTTGGAGAAGTTGAATATGTAGTTGAGCTAAAAATTGATGGATTATCTGTATCTATACTTTATGAAAATGGAGAACTTGTAAGGGCAGCAACAAGAGGAGATGGAAATATAGGTGAAGATGTAACTCAGAATGTAAAGACTATAAAAACAGTTCCTTTAAGGATAAAGGATAAGAATTTATTAGAAGTTCGAGGAGAAGTTTACATGCCTAAAAAGGAATTTGAAAGACTAAATGAAGAGCGTGAAATACTAGAACTTCCCTTGTTTGCAAATCCAAGAAATGCAGCAGCTGGTTCTTTAAGACAGCTTGACCCGAAGGTTACTGCAGAGAGAAAACTTGATATATTTATATTTAACCTTCAAAGATATTCAGGATTTAAGTTTAAAAAACACAGTGAAGCTTTAGAATATTTAAAGCAGATTGGTTTTAAAGTAAGCCCTGTAAGATATGTATGCAAAACTATAGATGAAGTAATTGAAAAGATAAAGGAGCTTGGAGAAACAAGAGGAGATCTTCCTTACGATATAGATGGAATTGTAGTAAAGGTTAATGAATTGGATAAAAGGGAAATATTAGGTCAAACAGCAAAAACTCCAAGATGGGCAGTTGCATATAAGTATCCTGCAGAAAAGAAAAAAACAAAGTTAAAGGATATAATTTTACAAGTTGGAAGAACAGGAGCTATAACTCCAACTGCTATTTTAGAACCTGTAAGAATTGCAGGAACCATAGTTTCAAGAGCAACTCTTCATAATGAGGATTATATAAGACAAAAGGATATAAGAATAGGGGATACCGTTATAGTTCAAAAAGCAGGGGAGATAATTCCTGAAGTTTTAGAGGTTGTTTTTGAAGAAAGGGATGGAAGTGAGAAGGTATTTGAAATGCCAAAGAACTGTCCAGTTTGTGGAGCTTTAGCGTTAAGGGAAGAAGGAGAGGCTATTTTAAGATGTACTAATATATCTTGCCCAGCTCAGATAAAAAGAAGTATAGTTCATTTTGCATCAAGGGATGCAATGGATATTGAAGGACTAGGTCCACAGGTTGTAAATGTTTTAATTGAAAATGGGCTTATAAAGGATGCTGCAGACCTTTACTATTTAAAGGCAGAAGATATAGAAAAACTTCCAAGGTTTGGAAAAAAGTCTGCATCTAAGCTTATTCAAGCAATAGAGAAAAGTAAAAATAATGATTTAGATAGATTTATATTTGGACTTGGAATAAGATATGTTGGATTAAAGTCTGCTAAGAATTTAAAAAAACATTTTAAAAATCTTGAAAACATAATGAAGGCAAGCATTGAAGAGCTTATGCAGGTTGAAGAGATTGGGGAAAAAATTGCAAGAAGCATTTTTCAGTTTTTCAAAGAAGAACATAATATGAAATTAATTGAAAAATTTAAAGCTGCAGGAGTTAATTTTACTTCAATTGAAAACGACGATAACGTAGAAAAAATATTTGAAGGAAAAACAATAGTTGTTACAGGAACTTTGGAAAAATTCACAAGGGATGAGGTTGAAGCCTTAATTGAAAAACTTGGAGGTAAGGTTTCATCAAGCGTTTCTAAAAAAACAAGTTTTGTTTTAGTAGGTGAAAATCCAGGAAGTAAGCTTAAAAAAGCTCAAGAATTAAATATAAGGATAGTTGATGAGGCTGAATTTATGGATATGATAAAGGATGTGAAAATGGTATAATTTATATAAATCTTAAAGGAAAGGAAGGGTAGCATGATTGTGGATAAAAATACAGTTGATTATGTTGCTAAACTTGCAAGACTTGAGTTTAGTGACGAAGAAAAAGAAAAGTTTGTAGAGGATTTTAACAAAATACTTGAGTTTGTCGAAAAGTTAAATGAAGTAAATACTGATGATGTTGAGATAAGCATATCTGCATATCCTATGTATAATGCTTTAAGGGAAGATGAGGTTAAAACATCTTTAGATGTTGAAAAGGTTCTTTTAAATGCACCTGATAAAGAAAATAACTTCTTTAGGGTTCCTAAAGTTGTTGATTAGGAGGGATAAGGATGCATTTTAAATCTGCACATGAGGTAAGGGATCTTTTAAGAAAAAAAGAAATTTCATCAGAGGAATTAACAAAACTTTGTCTTGAAAGAATTGAAAAAGTTGATGCTAAAGTTGAAGCTTTTTTAGAGGTTTTTGAAGATGCATTAGATACAGCAAAGGAAATAGATAAGAAGATTTTAAGCGGAGAGAATCTTCCTGATCTTGCAGGAATTCCTATGGGTATTAAAGATAATATATGTATGGAAGGCAAGAAGGTAACCTGTGCTTCAAAAATGCTTGAGAACTTTGTATCACCTTATGATGCAACTGTAGTTGAAAGGCTTAAGAAAAATGGAGCTGTTATATTAGGAAGGTTAAATATGGATGAGTTTGCAATGGGATCTTCAACAGAAAATTCAGCCTTTAAAAAGACTAGAAATCCTTATGATTTAGAAAGAGTTCCAGGAGGTTCCTCAGGTGGATCTGCAGCAGCAGTTGCAGCAGGTGAAGTTTATTATTCATTAGGTTCAGATACAGGAGGTTCAATAAGACAACCTGCTTCTCTTTGTGGAGTTGTTGGATTTAAACCTACATATGGAAGAGTTTCAAGGTATGGGCTTGTTGCTTTTGCATCTTCCCTTGACCAAATAGGGCCTTTTACAAGGGATGTTGAGGATGCTGCGCTTGTTTTAAATGCTATATGTGGTAAAGACGATAAAGATTCTACATCAAAAGATGTTGCTGTTGAGGATTTTACTACATATTTAAATAAATCTTTAAAGGGAGTTAAGGTAGGACTTCCAAAGGAATACTTTGGTGAAGGAATAGATGATGGGGTTAAAAAGGAAATTGAAAAGGCAATAGAAGTGTTAAAGGATCTTGGAGCTGAAGTCAAACAGATAAGCCTTCCAATGTCTCAATATGCTCTTTCTGTTTATTATATTCTTGCAAGTTCAGAAGCAAGCTCAAATCTTGCAAGATTTGATGGAATAAGATATGGGTATAGGGCAAAGGATTTTGAAGATATAATAGATTTATATGTTAAGTCAAGAAGTCAAGGTTTTGGAAGTGAGGTAAAAAGAAGAATAATGCTTGGAACCTATGCTTTATCTTCTGGATATTATGATGCATATTATAAAAAGGCTTTAAAGGTAAAAACCCTCATAATAAATGAATTTAAAAAGGCCTTTGAAGATGTGAACTTAATAGTTTCACCAACTTCTCCTTCTGTTGCATTTAAATTTGGAGAAAAATCTAGCGATCCATTAAAGATGTATTTATCAGATATTTGCACTGTTCCTGTTAATATTGCAGGACTTCCAGCAGTATCTGTACCAGTTGGGTTTTCAGATAATCTTCCTGTGGGTCTGCAGATAATAGGAAATTATTTCAAAGAAGGAGAAATAATAAGTCTTGCCCATGGAATTGAAAAGGCTCTTAATTTAAATTTAAGGCCGAATGTTTAGGAGGTGCTAAATATGGAATTTGAAGCAGTTATAGGTCTTGAGATACACGCTGAGCTTTCAACAAAATCAAAGATATTCTGTTCTTGCACAACTGAGTTTGGAGGAGAGGTAAATACTCACTGTTGCCCTGTGTGTCTTGGTCTTCCTGGAGCACTGCCTGTTTTGAATAAGGCTGTTGTGGATTATGCAATAAAGGCAGGACTTGCATTAAACTGCAAGATAAATAAAGAAACATACATGGCAAGAAAAAATTATTTTTATCCTGATGCTCCAAAGAATTATCAAATAACTCAGCATGAAACCCCTCTTTGTAGCGATGGATTTGTTGAAATAGAAACAGAAGAAGGATTGAAGAGAATAGGAATTCAAAGAATTCATATAGAAGAGGATGCAGGGAAAGCAATTCATGAGGGAGAACATTCTCTTATTGATTTTAATAGATCTGGAGTTCCTCTTATAGAGATAGTTACAAAACCGGATATGAGAAGTCCAAAGGAAGCAAGGCTATTTTTTGAAAAATTAAGATCAATTCTTTTGTATGCAGGGGTTTCCGACTGCAAAATGCAGGAAGGTTCATTAAGATGTGATGTCAATGTTTCAGTAAGGCCAAAGGGTTCAAATGAATTTGGAGTAAAAACAGAAATAAAAAATATGAATTCCTTTAAAGCTCTTGAAAAGGCTCTAGAGTATGAAATAAAAAGACAAATAAATGCCATTAAAAATGGAGAAAAGATAATTCAAGAGACAAGAAGATGGGATGAATCTAAGGGACAGACTATAGCTATGAGAAGTAAAGAAGAAGCCCATGATTATAGATATTTCCCAGAACCTGATATGGTTTATTTAAAAGTAGATGATGAGTGGATTGAAAGAATTAAAGCCACAATGCCAGAACTTCCAGACGAAAAAAAGAGAAGATACATAAACGATTATGGGCTCCCTGAATATGATGCTAATATTATAACTTCCTCTAAAGAACTTGCAGAGTTTTTTGAAGATGCTGTGTTAAACGGAGCAAATCCAAAAACTGTAAGTAACTGGATAATGGGAGAAGTTCTAAGAACATTAAATGATAAGGATATGGAAATAACGGATGTTAAGTTTACTTCAAGACAGCTTGTAAAACTTATAGAACTTGTTGAAAAGGGAACCATATCTAATACTATAGCAAAAAAGGTTTTTGCAGAAATGTTTGAAACAGGAAAGGATCCTGAAAAAATTGTGGAAGAAAAGGGGCTTGTTCAAATAACCGATGAAAATGCTATAAGGGAGATTGTAAATAAGGTTTTAGATGAAAATCCTCAATCTGTTGCTGATTTTAAAAATGGAAAAACTAAGGCTGTTGGATTTATTATAGGTCAAGTTATGAAGGCTTCAAAAGGAAAAGCAAATCCTCAGATTGTTAATAAGTTAGTTGAAGAGGAATTAAAGAAAAGATAACGCATGCTTTAGCATGCGTTATCTTTTTTATAGATTTTCATTATACCAACTATTCAAAAAATTTTTAAAATATCGCAACTATAGACTTTTAAAATTTAGAATATTTTAAAAAAAGAAGTGTATTTATGTTATAAAAATAACAATAAGTTATTACAAAAGAAAAATGCGGAGTTTAAGGCTTTTGTGTGCATTTTACAAGTTTTGATGCTTCAAAAAAGATATTGAATAAAAATTTAGGTTAAAGTATAATTAAAATTGCAGTTTTTCAAAATTTTTATAAAAATGAATGTCAAGATTAAATAACAAACGAAAATTAAATAAATAGCGAAAAAATGAGAGAAAAATATTAAAAATTTAATAAAAATTATTATTTTTAAATTTGTTAAAAATTTTAAAACAAATTAAAATAAAGTTAACAATTAGTAAAACAAGAGGGGAGAGATTATATGCTAAACTACATTATTAAGCGACTTGTAGCCAGTATTGTAACGCTTTGGGTAATAGCAACTGCTACATTTTTCTTAATGCACGCTATACCAGGAGGACCTTTTGATACTGAAAAGCCCCTTCCACCTCAAATTAAAGCAAACTTAGAGGAAAAATTTGGGCTTAATAAACCTTTATCAGAGCAGTATATGATGTATATGAAAAACTTATTAAAGGGTGACCTTGGACCTTCATTAAAGTATGAGGGTAGAACAGTAAATGATATTATTGCTTATTCATTTCCAACTTCAGCGAAACTAGGAATAGTAACAGTAATATGTTCGCTGCTTTTAGGAACTTATCTTGGAGTTACTGCAGCTTTAAATCAAGGAAAATGGCAAGATCAGCTTGTAATGGTTATTGCAACGTTAGGGGTTACGGTTCCAAGCTTTGTTCTTGCGACATTTTTAATTTACGTATTTGCTGTAAAGCTTAGTTTACTTCCTGCTATAGGATTTGAAGGACCAGAATATTATGTGATGCCGGTTATGGCCCTTGGAGGTTATTCACTATCCTTTATAGCAAGACTTACAAGGTCAAGCCTTTTAGATGTTATAAGACAAGATTATATAAGGACAGCAAAGGCAAAGGGATTGTCAAGAAATACTGTAATTTATAAGCATGCCTTAAGAAATGCATTAATTCCTATAGTAACTTATTTAGGACCGCTTACAGCAGGTATTTTAACAGGTAGCTTTGTTATAGAAAAAATATTTGGTATACCAGGTCTTGGAAGAGAATTTGTAACCGGTATTTATAACAGAGATTACAGTATGATAATGGGTCTTACAGTATTTGATAGCTTCTTGCTTATAACCTTTAACTTTATAGTTGACATATTATATGCAATAATAGACCCAAGAATTAAGCTAGAAGCGTAAGGAGGATAGAAGATGGAATACGCAAATTTTGAATTAACTAAAGAGATGTTTGAAAGGGTTCCTAAGGAAGAAAAGAATATACACGAGATAGTAAGGCCAAGCGAAACTTATTGGCAGGATGCTTGGAGAAGACTAAAAAAGAATAAACTGGCAATGGGAGGATTGTTTTTTGTAATATTTATAACTTTGTTAGCAATAATAGGTCCCTATTTATCACCATATAATTACTATTCACAGGATTTTTCAATTGCTAATCAAGGGCCAAGCAGAGCCCACTGGTTTGGAACAGACCCATTTGGAAGAGACATATTTACAAGAATTTTATATGGTGCAAGAATATCCCTTACAGTAGGTTATGTAGCAAGTATTTTAAACCTTACAATAGGAATACTTTATGGTGGAATTTCAGGATACTTTGGTGGCAAAGTTGATAATATAATGATGAGAATTGTAGATACCCTTTATGCAATTCCAATGCTTCTTTATGTTATCCTTATAATGGTTGTTATTGGTGCTGGATTAAAAAGTATAATCTTTGCTCTTGCAATAGCATATTGGCTTTCAATGGCAAGAATTGTTAGAGCTCAGGTTCTTTCATTAAAACAGCAGGAATTTGTATTGGCGGCAAAGACATTAGGTGCACCACATATGAGGATAATATTAAGGCATCTTATACCAAATAGCATTGGACCAATTATAGTAACTTTAACTTTATCAGTTCCATCAGCTATATTTACAGAAGCTTTCCTAAGCTTTATAGGACTTGGAGTATCCGCTCCAATGGCTTCATGGGGAGTTTTAGCATCTGAAGCGATGGAAACTTTATATGTATATCCATACCAGATGTTCTTCCCAGCCCTTGCAATATCATTAACTATGCTTGCATTTAACTTTCTTGGAGATGGTTTAAGAGACGCTCTAGATCCAAAGATGCGTAAGTAGGAGGTATACTATGGAGAGATTGCTAGAGATAAAAAATTTAAAAACATCCTTCTTTACACATGTTGGTGAAGTAAAGGCTGTAAGAGGCGTATCCTTTCATCTTGATAAAGGAGAAGCCCTTGGTATAGTTGGAGAGTCAGGAAGTGGGAAAAGTATAACAATGATGTCTGTTATGAGGCTTCTTGCAGATAATGGTAAAATAGTTGATGGTGAGATTTGGTTTAATGGCAGGGATCTTGTAAAGCTTTCTGAAAATGAAATGCAAAAGATAAGAGGAAATGAAATAGGTATGATTTTCCAAGACCCTATGACTTCGCTAAACCCTGTTTTAACTATAGGAGATCAGCTTACAGAACCTCTTTTAAAGCACAAAAAGATGCCTAAAGATAAGGCTATTGAAAGGGCAATTGAAATGCTAAGGCTTGTTGGAATACCAAGTCCAGAAAAGAGAATAAAGCAATATCCTCATGAGTTTTCAGGTGGAATGAGGCAAAGGGTTATGATTGCAATGGCTCTTATAAACGAACCTAAGCTTTTAATAGCAGATGAGCCTACAACAGCCCTTGATGTTACTATTCAAGCTCAAATCCTTGAACTTATGAAGGAATTAAAGCAAAAGATAAATACTTCTATAATATTGATAACCCATGACCTTGGAGTTGTTGCAGATGTATGTAATAGAATAAACGTTATGTATGGGGGGCTTATTGTAGAGACAGGAAGAACAACTGATATATTCTATAATCCAAAGCATCCATATACATGGGGGCGTTTAAGGAGTGTTCCAAATCCAAAAACCCTTGTAAAGGAAAGGTTAAAACCGATAGATGGACAACCACCAGATCTTTTAAAACCACCAGCTGGATGTCCATTTGCTCCAAGATGTGATTATGCAATGAGGGTTTGCATGACCCATATGCCTCCACTGTTTGAAGTTGGTGAACAGCATAAGGCAGCGTGCTGGCTCAATCATCCTGATGCACCAAAGGTTGAAGCACCAGTTGGAAGGAGGCATGTATAATGGAAAAGAAGGTTTTAATTAGTATAAAAAATTTGAAAATGTATTTTCCAATAAAGAAGGGACTTTTTGGAAAACAAGTAAGCTATGTTAAAGCAGTTGATGATGTTTCCTTTGAAATAATGAAGGGAGAAACGTTAGGTCTTGTTGGAGAATCAGGATGTGGAAAAACAACAACAGGAAGAACTATAATCAAGTTATATGAGCCAACTTCAGGGCATATAATATATGATGGAGTGGATATTGCAAAGTTTACTCCAACTCAAATGCTTCCTTATAGAAAAAAGATGCAGATGATTTTCCAAGATCCATATGCTTCATTAAATCCTAGAATGACTGTTGCAGATATTATAGGAGAGGCTATTGATATTCATAAATTAATGACAGGAAAAGAAAGAATGGAAAGAATACATTATCTTTTAAACGTAGTTGGATTAAACAGCGAACATGCCAATAGATATCCTCATGAATTTTCAGGAGGACAAAGACAAAGAATTGGTATAGCAAGAGCCTTAGCTGTTCAGCCTGAGTTTATAATATGCGATGAGCCAATTTCTGCTCTTGACGTTTCAATTCAAGCTCAGGTTGTAAATATGCTTGAAGATTTACAAAGGGATTTTGGATTGACTTACCTTTTTATAGCCCATGACCTTTCAATGGTTAAGCATATTTCAAACAGAGTTGGGGTTATGTATCTTGGAAAACTTGTTGAGCTTGCAGAAAGCAATGAGCTTTATACAAAGCCGTTACATCCATATACTCAAGCGTTGCTTTCGGCAATACCAATACCAGATCCTGAAGAGGCTTTATCTAAAAAGAGAATAGTTCTTGAAGGTGAAATACCTTCACCAATTGATCCGCCTCCAGGATGTAGATTTAAAGGAAGATGCAGATATGCAAAACCAATATGTGCAGAACAAGATCCAGAATTTAAAGATGTAGGCGGAGGACATATGGTAGCTTGCCACTTATATTAGTTAATATCCGGCTTTATGCCGGATAAATATACATAAAAAAAGGGGAGGAATTAAGATGAAAAAGTCAAAACTTTTCATCGTCCTCGCCTTAGTATTAGCCATAGGGGTATCATTCTTTTCAGGCTGTGCTAAGGGAGGGCAAACTGGTCAGACCATTAAGTACAACTTAGGTGCTGAACCAGCTACAATTGACCCACAATTAAACAGCGCCGTTGATGGTGCAACAGTTATTGTAAACTGCTTTGATGGTTTAACAAGACTTGATGCTAATGACAAACCAATTCCAGCGGTAGCCGAAAGATGGGAAATTTCACCAGACCAATTAACTTATAAGTTCTACTTAAGAAAGGATGCTAAGTGGACAGATGGTCAACCAGTTAAGGCACAGGACTTTGTTTATGCATGGCAAAGGGCAGTTGATCCAAAGACAGCAGCAGAATATGCATATCAATTATGGTATATAAAGAATGGTGAAGCAATAAGCGAAGGAAAAATGCCTGTTGACCAATTAGGAGTTAAGGCTTTAGATGATTATACACTAGAAGTTACATTAGAAGGACCAACACCATATTTCTTATCATTAACAGCATTCCCAACATATATGCCAGTTAGAAAGGATGTTGTTGAAAAGGATCCACAAGGATGGGCAACAAAACCTGAAACATATATTACAAATGGACCATTTAAGTTAAAAGAATGGAGACCAAAGGATGCTTTAATTCTTGAAAAGAATCCAAATTGGTATAATGCTGATAAAGTTAAGTTGCAAACTATTGAAATGAAGATGCTTGAAGACCAAACAAGCGCTCTTGCAGCATTTAGAACAGGACAGTTAGATTATATTGAATCACCACCAAGCGCAGAAATACCAAACTTATTAAAATCAGGAGAAGCTAAAGTATTCCCATACCTTGGAACATATTTCTACATCTTTAACCTTTCACCAAATGCAGAAAAGGTAGACCCAGCTGCAGCAAAGGCTATTAAGGATGTTAGAGTAAGAAAGGCGATAAACCTTGCAATTAACAGAAAGGCTATAGTTGAAAATGTAACTAAGGGTGGACAAATACCAGCAACATCATTTGTTCCAAATGGTATTCCAGATGCGGATGGAAAGGACTTTAAGAAGAAGGATTACTTCCCAGCTGAAGGTAACGTAGAAGAAGCTAAGAAGCTTCTTGCAGAAGCAGGATATCCAGATGGAAAAGGATTCCCAAAGATCACTTTAATCTATAACACAAGCCAAGGTCATCAAGCCATCGCAATGGCAATTCAAGATATGCTAAAGAAGAATCTTGGAATAAATATAGAACTTGCTAACCAAGAATGGAAGGTATTCCAAAAGACTAGAGATGAAAGAAATTATATCTTTGCAAGACATGGTTGGATAGCTGACTATGTTGACCCAATGACATTCCTTGATATGTGGGTATCAAATTCAGGACAAAACAACATAGGATACAACAATCCAGAATATGATAAGAAGATAGCAGCAGCAAAGAAGGAAGCAGATCCTGCAAAGAGAATGCAACTTCTTCATGAAGCTGAAGATATCCTTATGAATGATATGCCACTTGTTCCACTTTACTATTATACAAATATTGCATGTGTTAAGGATTATGTAAAGGACGTGCATAAGTCAGTTCTTGGATTTGTTTACTTTGAAAATGCTTATATTCAAAAATAAAAAATAAACCCGCTATTTAGCGGGTTTATTTTTTTCAGGAGGGGTTTTTCTTGGTGTATAATATGCACATTGACTTTCTTGACTTAGTATGCTTTGGGTTATACTTATATGCTCTAGACTGCATTTGCCATCCACTTCATAAATACAGTTAGCTGAGCAGTTGATGTTGGTCATCTTCTTCCCTCCTGGTATTATTATTTCCATCATCCGTTAAATCTATTAATAATAAGCTTGCATATAATGAAAATTCGTTGTTTACTTTCTTAGATGGTTTGTATATAGGAATAAGGTTGTTGTTTATTTTTAATGATTTTACAAATACAGGCGCTAAGTTAACATCACTATAAAGAGGGATTTTTTCATCAATTTCTATTGTATATCCGTTAAATTCTGTTTTTCTATCTACGGTAGAGGCTATTATTGATTCTAATATTTTTGTAATGAATGAATTTAGTATGTTTAGCATCTTTTTATCTTCATTTAGCTTACAATATAAGTATAGGCCCTTAAATATTTCAGCTATATCTTTTGAGGAATATTTTATTTCTTCTTCGTTAATGAATGTGGCGGTGTTTTCGTCGAACAGTTCCATAACTTGGTTTATAATTTTTTCGGCTGAATTTTTAAATTTTTCTATTTTGGTTAAGGTATATCCTTCCATTAAAGAGGAGGAAGCTCTAAAATGGGTTGTGAGGGAGGCTGCAAGGAAGTTATTTGGGGACTTTTCAACTTCGCCGCTTATTTTTATCCTTGATTCTATTTCAGCACAGCTTAAAGTTATAAGTTCTTTTAATATTGAGTCTTCTTTTAAAACTTTTGAACACCTATATAAGGAAGAAACTATGAAGGATAAGTATCTTGTTGGAAGTTCTAAGATAAAGTTAAAGTTTTCATATATAAATTTAAATATTTTTTCGGCTTCGTTTAGATATATTTTTTCTTCACCTTCTATTAGCATACCATAGGTTAAAAAGGCTTCATATACCAATATTTGGTCAAGTAAGTTATAGTCTATATCTTTTTTTATCTTTAGTTTTTCATCTATATACTTTGTTTTATCTTCAACATTTATAAATAAACCATCCTTATTTCTCATGTATGCTGTTAAAAAGTCTAAAAAATTTTTAACTTGTTTTTTTATTATAAAGTCATTGGCTTTTGTTGTTGGAATGAGTTTTAATAAGTTTATCATAGATAAAATTGCAAATACTTGAGCTTTGACTGTTATTTCTTTTTTAAAAGAATTAAAATCCCAAACATATTTTCCAGGATTTATTATTTCAGAGGGGGCTTGAGAGAAAATTGGTTTTGCTTCTTTATATATGCATTTTATGGGCATTAAGTTTTCTACTAAAAATTTATCCTCTTGACCTGTTTCTTCGTTTATATAATTTAATTCTTTTTCGTTAAAAAAATATGGGACTCCACATCCTGATAAAAAAAGGGTCCAAAGGATATTGTTTTTTGAATAATATTTTAATTTTTCGTTTATATTTATCATTTTCATCACCGCAAATAAAGTTCTATTAATATAATATGAAAAAAGGACAAGCAATGTTACAAAAGCGTTTAATTTTTGTTTGTAAAATTATATAATATTAATGGAATGGGGGTAAAAATATGGATATTGGAAAGTTGCCAAATGATGTTCTTAAGGAAAAAATTTTAAGAAAAATAAGAAAAATAAATGATGAGGTTGTTTTAACTCCTTCTATTGGAGAGGATTGTGCAGCTGTTAAATTTGGAGATGAATTTTGTGTTATAACTTCAGATCCTGTAACGGCTGCTACTAAGGATATAGGAAAAATTGGAGTTATTATAAATAGCAATGATATTGCTTCTTCAGGAGTAAGGCCTTTAGGCATTACTGTGACTCTTCTTGCTCCACCTTATGCAAAAATTGAAGATATTGAAGCTATAATGGAGGATGTTATAAAAACATGTGAGGAATTTAATATAGATATTTTAGGAGGACACACAGAAATAACAGATGCGGTAAATAGGTATGTTTTATCTATAACAGCTATTGGAAAGGGTAAAAGTATAGTAAAAACAAAGGGAGCAAAAGTTGGTGACGATGTAGTGATGACTGGTTTTGCAGGTCTTGAAGGAACTTACATTATTGTAAATGAATATTATGATAAATTACTTTCAATTATTGATAAAGATATTTTAGATAGTGTTAAAAAACTTCAAATATCAATTAGTGTATTAAAGGCTGGATTGATAGCAGGTGAATTTAAAGTAAATTCAATGCATGATGCTACAGAGGGTGGAATATTAGGTGCCCTTTGGGAAGTTGCAAATGCAAGTGATAGAGGAATTTATATTTATAAAGATAAGATACCTGTTTTAAATGAAACAAAGATTATATGTAAGTCATTAAATATAGACCCTTATAAATTGATATCAAGTGGAGCAATGATTATAACAACCGAAAAAGGAGAAGAGCTTGTAAAAAAATTGAATGAATATGGCATACATGCAGCTATTATTGGAAAAATAACAGAAAAGGGATGTATTATAAATGATAATGGTATTGAGTATGAGATAGAAAAACCACTGTCGGATGAAATATACAAAGTAAAATTTTAAGGAGGAATAAAATGAGGGTTGATGGAAGAGATAATTTAGATTTAAGAGAAATTAAAATAACAAGAAATTATATAAAACATGCAGAAGGGTCTGTTTTAGTAGAATTTGGAGATACAAAAGTTATATGCACTGCTTCAATAGATGATAAGGTTCCGCCTTTTTTAAAAGGAACTGGTGAAGGATGGATAACTTGTGAATATGGAATGCTTCCAAGGTCAACAAAGGATAGAAAAACAAGAGAATCTGCAAAAGGGAAAATAGATGGGAGAACAGCGGAAATTCAAAGGCTTATAGGTAGGGCCTTGCGTTCTGTGGTTGATCTTTCTAAGATAGGGGAAAGAACTATATGGATAGATTGCGATGTAATTCAAGCAGATGGTGGAACAAGAACAGCATCAATAACAGGTGCTTTTATAGCTTTAGTTGATGCCATAAATAAATTAGATGAAATGGAAAAACTTTCAGTATATCCTATTAAAAATTTTGTTGCAGCTGTCAGCGTAGGAATAGTTGATAATGAGGTTTTATTAGATCTTTGCTATGAAGAGGATTTTAAAGCAACGGTTGATATGAATGTAGTTATGACTGATAAGGGAGAATTTGTTGAGATTCAAGGCACAGGAGAAAAGCTTCCGTTTAATAAAGAGCAGCTTGAAGGCATGCTTTCTGCTGCAAAAAAGGGGATAGATGAGATAATAAAGATACAAAAAGAAATTTTAGGTGGTGCAGCAGCAAGGATAGGAGAGGAGGAGGTTAAAGTTGAAGTTCTCGAAGATAATTCTAGCCAGCAATAATCCCCATAAAGTTGAGGAGATTAAAAGTATATTAGGAAAGTATGGAATATATGTTTTATCTTTAAAAGAAGCAGGAATTGAAATTGAAATTGAGGAGGATGGAAAAACTTTTGAAGAAAATGCATTAAAAAAAGCAAGGCAAGTTTATAAGATTACTAAAACTCCGTGTATTGCTGATGATTCAGGACTTGAAGTTTTTGCTTTAAATGGAGCGCCTGGTGTTTATTCTGCAAGATTTTCTGGAGAACATGGGAATTATAAAAAGAATAATCAAAAGCTTTTAGAACTTTTAAAAGATGTGAAGGAAGAGGATAGAGGAGCAAGGTTTGTAAGCGTAATTGCTTTTATAGATGATAATGGTGAAGAAATTTTAGCAAGAGGAGAAGTGTATGGAAGTATAGGTTTTGAGGAAAGAGGAACAAATGGATTTGGATATGATCCTTTGTTTATTATTCCATACCTTCAAAAAACCTTTGCGGAGCTTTCATCAGAAGAAAAAAATAGTATAAGCCACAGAAAAAAAGCATTAGATAAATTTTTGGATTTATTTGAGAAAAAATATCTTAAGGGGGAAGGTGTGTGAAAGTAGGTATAGTAAGCGATACCCATAAAAATTTGGCTATGTTAGATAAGGCTATAAAGAATCTAGGAGAAATTGAACTTTTAATACATCTTGGGGACTGTATAGAAGATGTTAAAAATATAAAGGATAAATATGCATTTGATGTAGTATATGTTGCTGGCAATAATGATAATACCTTAGAGAATACAGAAAAGATTATAAAAATAAGTGGGAAGAAAATACTATTAACCCATGGGCATAAGTATAATGTTTATTTTGGTTTAGAAAGACTTTATTTTAGAGCATTAGAAAAAGAAGCAGATTTAGTTTTATATGGCCATACCCATGTTCAAAATATTGAATGGATTAATAATATATTATTTATAAATCCAGGAAGCACCTCTTTGCCTAGGGATAAAGCTGCAGGGTGTATAAAGATTGTGTTTGATGAAAAAGGGGATTTTGAAGTGTTTACATATAGATTTTAAAAACAAAAAAATTTTTTTAAAAAAGTATTGACATATAAAATATTCTATTGTATACTCTATAGTGTCGTCGGGCGGTGACGACGACAAGACAAAGTCGGGGTGTGGCGCAGATGGGAGCGCGCGTGGTTTGGGACCATGAGGTCGCAGGTTCAAATCCTGTCACCCCGACCATGATAAACAAAAAGTGCTTGACAAAAATAAAAAATATGATATGATAAAATATGTCGGTGCGCGGGTGTAGCTCAATGGTAGAGCACCGGCCTTCCAAGCCGGTTACGTGGGTTCGATTCCCATCACCCGCTCCATATAAGCGCCTTTAGCTCAGCTGGATAGAGCAACGGCCTTCTAAGCCGTGTGTCGGGAGTTCGAATCTCTCAAGGCGCACCAATGTGGTGGATATAGTTCAGTTGGTTAGAGCGCCAGATTGTGGCTCTGGAGGTCGTGGGTTCGAGTCCCACTATCCACCCCATAACGTTGGGCAGTCGCCAAGTCGGTAAGGCACGGGACTTTGACTCCCGCATTCGTAGGTTCGAGTCCTACCTGCCCAGCCATGTGAGCCACTAGCTCAGTTGGCAGAGCACAAGACTTTTAATCTTGGTGTCCGGGGTTCGATTCCCCGGTGGCTCACCAATTTTTTAATGTGCGGGCGTGGCGGAATTGGCAGACGCACTAGACTTAGGATCTAGCGCCTCGTGCGTGGGGGTTCAAGTCCCTCCGCCCGCACCAAATTTGCGGGAATAGCTCAGTTGGTAGAGCGTCACCTTGCCAAGGTGAAAGTCGCGGGTTCGAGTCCCGTTTCCCGCTCCAAATGTGCGGGTGTAGCTCAATGGTAGAGCACCGGCCTTCCAAGCCGGTTACGTGGGTTCGATTCCCATCACCCGCTCCATATAAGCGCCCTTAGCTCAGCTGGATAGAGCAACGGCCTTCTAAGCCGTGTGTCGGGAGTTCGAATCTCTCAGGGCGCACCAATATTGAATGTGGGCCATTAGCTCAGTTGGTAGAGCACCTGACTCTTAATCAGGGTGTCCTGGGTTCGAGTCCCCGATGGCCCACCATTTTAATTTTAAATACATAGTTGAGCGCCCATAGCTCAGCTGGATAGAGTTACAGACTTCGAATCTGGAGGTCGTAGGTTCGAGTCCTACTGGGCGCACCAGATAGCGCGGGCCATTAGCTCAGTTGGTAGAGCACCTGACTCTTAATCAGGGTGTCCTGGGTTCGAGTCCCCGATGGCCCACCATTAAAACCACCAATATTGGTGGTTTTTTATTTTATCTTTATTTTTTTTGCATGTTGGTTTATAATATATTAAGGCCTCGGGGAGGTGAAATTATGGGTAAACCAAGTATATTTAGCAGAGATTATGAAAAAATAATGCGAAGAAGAAGAATTAATATGATTTTGTTTATTTTGTTAATAATAAGCATAATCTATTTTTTTGGTGATAAATTTTTTAATATAAATTTTTTAAAAGGGATAAAGTTTGGAAATCAAAATGAAAAAAAATCTAGCAGTCTTGTAAAAAAGGATTTGAAAAATGATTATAAAACTGAAAATTCAGTTAATATAATTAAATACAAAAAAGAGGATGGAAGTTTTATACAAATTTATGTTGATAAAGATAAGATAGTAGATATTAAAGATCCATCAGGAAACACTAACTTTGATATATCCGATGATAAAACTTTTGTTGTGTTTGATGATATAAAATCTGGAAAAATAATTATGTTTGATACTGTGAATTTTACTGAGATATCAAAGGATTATTATAGGTCACCTAAATTAGGAAAGATTTTCTATAGAAAAGATATTTTAAAATCCAACCCCAATTATATTTGGGCTGCAAAACCTTATATCCTTTCTGATAAAAAAGTTATTTTTATTTCACAGCTTCCGTATTTTAAAAAGAATTCACAGCTTTATCTTTGGATTTTGGATTTAAAAACTAAAAATTCTAAAAGGATATCTTCTTTAAGTATTAAAGATGTAAATTCGGTGGAGTATATTCCTTATTCTGAAGGCTTGAAAATAAAAATTGAAAATAATATTTATGTTTTAAAAAAGGGCAGCTATAGATTAATTAAATGATTTCATTATCAAGCTGCCTTCTTTAACATATAATTATATTAAGCAATCTTTTTGGTGATCATATGTTAAGGTACCATAAAACAGATGATATAGAAAGAATTGTATCAATCAATTTGCTGGAGGAATATAAGAAAAACTATGATAATGTCCTTTTATCCTCAATAATAGCAGGTTTTCACAGAACATTTGGATTAAGGCATGAAGGAATAAGCATGGCTTTAGAGATAGTTGAAAGCATTAAAGATGATACGCCAAATCTTTTAGAGAGAAATCTTCTTGTATGGAATTTGTATGTTCTAGCTCAAGAATTTTTAGAAGAGGGTAATTTAGAAAAAGCAATGGGTTTTATAGAAAGAGCAGAAAAGAATTGGACTAGAGATGTTTTATTAGGTGATGAAATAGGGGTTTATCACGTATCTTGGATTGAACAATTTTGGTATTTGAAAAGCCAGATATATATGCTTTTATATGATGAAAAAAATTTTCAAAAGATGATAGATATGATTCTCTCAAGCAGATATAACCTTTTTAAAGAAGCAGAACAAGTTACAGGTGAAACTATAATTTATGATAGATGCACCTATAATGCCTTTGAAATTATGGCGATAGAATCTAGAAGAAAAAATATTTATAAATCTATTGACTTTCTAAAGCAGGCAATTCTAATAAAAGGTAATTTATATGTAAAGGAAGAAAAATATAATGTAAATCCATATAAATATTTTGATAGTCTCTTAAATTATTTTAACAGTCTTCAGGATAGGCCTTACGATAATTTAAAATATTTATATTGTGCAACTTGTAAGTTTTTTGACTGTGATGTTTGCAAAAGATTTGGAATAACTACGGATAAATTTAAAGCTTGTAGTATGTATGAAGTAAAAAAGGCAACCCCTTAAGAAACAATATGAGGTGAGGCGGCAGCACTTAGATTGGAACAAAACAGGAGGAGGGATTGCCTTTTTCCATCTCTTTAGCCCATTAGTTATTATAACCACATTGTTTAATGTTATACATGAGATAAAAAATTTTTGGAGGTTTTTTTATGAAAAAGTTTTTTTTAAGGGTTTTGATAATATTTTTAATTATTTTTAATTCAGCCTGTGGGTTAACTGAAAAGGATAATTTTAAAGGTAAACTTGCCTTTTTTGTAGTTGATGTAGGTCAAGGAGATTGTCTTTTGATAAAAACTCCAAACGATAGCTATGTTATGGTAGATGGTGGTTCACAAAATGAGGAAGATAAGTTAAAATACTTTTTAAGCCAGTATGATATTAAAAATATAGATTATGTCGTTGCAACTCATCCCCATGAGGATCATATTGGTAATTTAGATTATATTATAAAAAATTATAATGTGAAAAAAATATTTATGCCTAAAGTAACCACTAATACAAAATCCTTTGAAAACTTAATGGAAGCTATAAGAAAAAAGAAATTAAAAATAAGTGTTGCAAAAGCAGGGATTTCCTTTGAATTAGATGGAGTTTTATTTCAATTTTTAGCTCCAAACAGTCTAAGGTACGATGACTTAAATAATTATAGTGCTGTTTTAAAAGTAGTTTATAAAGATAATAGTATCCTACTTATGGGGGATGCAGAGAAGATATCTGAAAATGAGATTATAAAAAAATTTGATGTTAAGGCAGATATTTTAAAAGTAGGTCATCATGGAAGTGTATCTTCAACAGGAGAAAATTTTTTAAAAAGAGTAAGTCCAAAGTATGCTGTTGTATGCTGTGGGAAAAATAACGATTATGGACATCCCCATAGAGAAACTTTAGAGCTTTTAAGTAAATATAACGTAAAGGTAGTAAGAACAGATATAGATGGAACAGTGGTGTTTTTGCTTGACGGAGAAGAAATAGAAGTTTATAAATAATTATACTTGAATGTAAAAATATTGTATGTTATCATAATAATGCATATTTGTATATAAGTGAAGGATAAAAATAAAAATTGAATATAGAATGGAGGATTTTTCGATGAATACAAAGGTAGAAAGATTAGAAAACAATGTAGTTAAAATTGAAGTTACTGTTCCTGCAGACAAATTTAAGGAAGCTTTAAAAAAGTCCTATGAAAAGAATGCATCAAGATTTAATGTTCCAGGATTTAGAAAAGGCAAAGCGCCAATGGCTATAGTTGAAAGATACTACGGAGAAGGAGTCTTTTATGAGGATGCTATAAACTTTATAGTAGAAGAGACTTACCCAAAGGTAGTAGAAGAAAACGATATTCATCCTGTTGACTACCCAGAATTAGATATCATCCAAATTGGAAAAAATGTAGATTTCATTTATACTGCAAAGGTTATAGTAAAGCCTGAAGTTAAGCTTGGACAATACAAAGGACTTGAGGCTACAAAAATAAGCTACATGGTTACAGACGAAGATGTGGAAGCAGAATTAAACATGCTAAAGGAAAAAAATGCTAGAATCATAGTAAAAGAAGATGGAACAATAGAAAAAGGAGATATAGCTGTAATTGATTTTGAAGGATTTATAGACGGTAAGCCTTTTGAAGGTGGAAAGGCTGAAAATTATGAGTTAGTTATAGGCTCTTTAACATTTATTCCAGGATTTGAAGACCAATTAGTTGGTGCTAAAAAGGGAGATACAGTAGATGTAAATGTTACATTCCCAGAAGACTATCATGTTGAAAGCCTTAAAGGAAAGCCTGCATTATTTAAAGTAACAATAAAAGAAATAAAGACTAAGGAATATCCAGTTGTAGATGATGAATTTGCAAAGGATGTTTCAGAATTTGAAACACTAGAAGAACTAAAGGCAGATATAAGGAAAAAACTTCAAGAAGCAAATGAAAAAAGAGCAAAGATGGAACTTGAAGATCAGTTAGTTGGAAAGGTTGTTAACGCTTCAGAAGTTGATATTCCAGAAGTTATGATAAATCAAGAAATAGATTATATGATTAAAGATATGGATTATAGGTTAAGATATCAAGGATTAAATATAAATCAATATCTTGAAATGATGGGAATTACAATGGAAGATTTAAGAAGGGACTTTAAAGAAGTTGCAACAAATAGGGTAAAAACAAGCTTAGTTTTAGAAGCAATAGCTAAAGCTGAAGGTATAACAGCAACTGAAGAGGAAATCGAAAAGAGAGCAGAAGAAATTGCAAAGAGATATGGAGTAAAGGATATTGAAAGAATGAAAAAAGCAATAATTGAATCACAAAGAGCTTTAATTGCTGAAGAAATAGTTAATAATAAGGTTATTGATTTAATTGTTAATGAGAGCAAAATAATAATAGGCTAATAGGTTAAAGCAATTGCTTTTTAGCAATTGCTTTAACTTAAATTTAAGGAGGCGATAGAATGAGCTTAGTTCCTATAGTAATTGAACAAACTGCAAGAGGAGAAAGATCTTATGATATATATTCAAGGCTTTTAAAGGAAAGAATAATATTTCTTGGGGATGAGATAAACGATCAAACTGCAAATCTTGTTATAGCTCAGCTTTTATTCTTAGAGTCAGAAGATCCTGACAAGGATATTTATCTTTATATAAACAGCCCAGGAGGAGTAATATCAGCAGGTCTTGCAATTTATGATACAATGCAGTATATAAAACCTGATGTTTCAACTATATGCGTTGGTATGGCAGCTTCAATGGCAGCTGTTTTACTTGCAGCTGGTGCAAAAGGAAAGAGATTTGCTCTTCCAAATAGCGAAATAATGATACATCAGCCTCTTGGAGGAGCGAGAGGTCAAGCGTCAGATATTGCAATTCAAGCTGAACATATATTAAGGCTTAAGAGAAGATTAAATGAAATATTAAGTGAAAGAACAGGTCAGCCTATTGAAAAGATTGAAAGGGATACCGACAGGGATAATTTTATGACAGCTTTAGAAGCTAAAGAATATGGTCTTATAGATGATGTTATTACTAAAAAAATCAAATAAATGTGAGGTGTCATAATGGCAAAAATTGATGAAAAGAAACTAAAGTGTTCTTTTTGCGGTAAGTCACAAGACCAGGTAAAAAGGCTTATTGCTGGTCCTGGTGTTTATATATGTGATGAATGTGTAGAGCTTTGCTCTGAAATAATAACTGAGGAGCTTGAATACGAACAAGATTATGAAATGACTGACCTTCCAAAGCCTCATGAAATAAAAGAATATCTTGATCAATATGTTGTAGGTCAAGACGAGGCGAAAAAGGCTTTGGCAGTTGCTGTTTATAATCATTACAAAAGAATTAATGCACCAAAGAGTAAAAAAGATGATGTTGAACTTCAAAAGAGCAATATATTATTGTTAGGACCTACTGGATCTGGTAAGACGCTTCTTGCACAAACTTTAGCAAAGATGTTAAATGTTCCTTTTGCCATAGCAGATGCAACAACCCTTACAGAAGCAGGATATGTTGGTGAAGACGTTGAAAATATACTCTTAAGGCTTATTCAAAATGCTGATTATGATATAGAAAGGGCGGAAAAAGGAATTATTTATATTGATGAAATAGATAAAATAGCAAGAAAGTCAGAAAATCCTTCTATTACAAGGGATGTTTCAGGCGAAGGAGTTCAACAGGCTCTTTTAAAAATTCTTGAAGGAACTGTAGCAAATGTTCCGCCTCAAGGTGGAAGAAAACATCCTCATCAAGAGTTTTTACAAATAGATACAACTAATATACTTTTTATATGCGGAGGAGCTTTTGAAGGAATCGATAAGATAATAGAAAAAAGGCTCCACCAAAACTCTATAGGATTTGGAGCGGATATAAAGAGCAAGAAGGAAAGAAATGTTGGAGAAATATTAAAACATATTCTACCGGAGGATCTTTTAAAATTTGGAATGATACCAGAATTTATAGGTAGAGTTCCAATAGTAGTTACCCTAAATCAACTTGATAAAGAGGCTCTTATAAACATTCTTACAGAGCCTAAGAATGCCCTTGTAAAGCAGTATGCAAAGCTATTTGAAATGGATGGAGTAGAGTTAGAATTTGAAAAGGAAGCTTTAGAAGCCATTGCGGAAGAAGCTTTAAAGAGAAAAACAGGAGCAAGAGGTTTAAGGGCTATAATGGAAGAAATAATGTTAGATGTTATGTATGAAATACCTTCAAGGGAAGATGTAACAAAATGTATAATAACATATGATACTGTTGTAAATAAACAACCACCTAAGTTAATAGTTGGGGAATCTTTAAAGAAAAAATCTTCTGAAAGCAAAAAATCAAAGCTTAAAACCCAAAGCGTATCATGAGGCTTTTTAGCCTCATTTTTTATTTCCCTTCCCTGCATAATGGATTTAAAAAAGGAAATAATAAGTTTGAATAGAAAGGGAGGGGAAAATATGATTACAAGTCAATTCTTGGTTGTTTTAAACTTAATTTTTACAGCTATAGTTACTATATATTTTTATAATTTATTAAAAGGGCAGCAAAGTGCCAAGGTTTATATTGAAAGGGAAAGCAAAAAAGAGATTGAAAAGCTTAATAAAATGAGGTCGATAAGCCTTACTGAACCTCTTTCAGAAAAAACAAGGCCTTCCTCCTTTGACGAGATAATAGGCCAGGAAATGGGAATAAAAGCGTTAAAGGCGGCTCTTTGTGGTCCTAATCCTCAGCATGTTATAATATATGGCCCTCCGGGAGTTGGAAAAACAGCAGCTGCAAGATTAGTTTTAGAAGAAGCTAAGAAAAATCCTATGTCTCCGTTTAAAAGTGATGCTAAATTTATAGAAGTAGATGCTGCAACGGTAAGGTTTGATGAACGAGGAATTGCCGATCCTCTTATAGGTTCTGTGCATGACCCTATATACCAGGGGGCAGGACCTTTAGGAGTTGCAGGAATACCTCAACCAAAGCCTGGAGCTGTTACTAAGGCCCATGGAGGAATTTTATTTTTAGACGAGATTGGAGAGCTTCATCCTATTCAAATGAATAAGCTTTTAAAGGTTTTAGAGGATAGAAAGGTTTATCTAGATAGCGTATATTATTCTTCAGAGGATCCTAACATTCCAAGTCATATAAAGGACATATTTGAAAATGGACTTCCTGCAGATTTTAGACTTGTTGGAGCTACAACAAGAAACCCTGAAGAAATTCCACCGGCTATAAGATCAAGGTGCGTTGAAATATTTTTTAGGGCTTTAACTCCCGATGAGATAGAGATAATAGCTCAAAATGCAGCTAAAAAAGGCGGATTTACCATAGATGAAGAGGCTGTAAAGACTGTTGCTAAGTATGCAACAAATGGAAGAGAAGCTGTAAACATTGTTCAAATTGCTGGCGGTATTGCAATAAACGAAGGAAGGCGTAATATAACCGTAAAGGATGTTGAATATGTTATAGAAAGTGGACATTATAGCCCAAGGCCGGATAAGAAAATTGCGAAGGAACCTCAAGTAGGAGCTGTAAATGGATTAGCAGTTGTAGGAGCAAACTTAGGAATACTTTTAGAAGTTGAAGCAACAGCAATAGAAGTTGAAAAGGGAACAGGAAAGTTAACTATAACTGGAATAATTGATGAAGAAGAAACAGGAAGTTATGGTAAAAAATTAAGAAGGAAAAGTACATCAAAAGGTTCAGTTGAAAACGTATTAACGGTTTTAAGAAAGTATTTGGATATAGATACAAGAAATTATGACATACATGTAAATTTCCCTGGAGGAATGCCAATAGACGGTCCTTCAGCTGGAGTTACTATAACTACTGCTATTTATAGTGCTATAACTGGTATTCCTGTTAATAATGAAGTTGCAATGACGGGGGAAGTATCTATAAGAGGATATGTAAAACCAGTTGGAGGAATACTTGCCAAGATTGAAGCAGCCAAAAAAGCAGGAGTTAAAAAGGTTTTAATTCCAAAGGAGAATTATCAAGAAAACTTTAAGGATATGGATATAGAGATAATACCTGTAAGTAGAATTGAAGAGGTTTTATGTGAAGCCCTTGTGGATAAAAAGGTTTTGGTTAAAAAAAGTACAGCTTAATAGGCACCCTTTAGGGTGCCATTGTTATCTGTTGTTGTTGAAAATGTATGGATAATTAAGGTATAATATATAAGACTATGAAAGAAACTCTGATGAAAGGAGTTGAGATAGATGGAGGAAATTAAGGATAATATTCTGCCTCTTATAGCATTAAGGGGTGTTACTATATTCCCTCATATGGTACTACATTTTGATGTTGGGAGGCAAAAATCAATACTTGCCCTTGAAGAGGCAATGGTTAAAGATCAAATAATATTTTTAGTAACCCAAAAGGACCCTAAGGTTGAAGACCCTGATATAGATGATATGTATAAGATAGGAACTGTTTCTAAAATAAAACAGATTTTAAAGCTTCCTGGAGACAACATAAGGGTATTAGTTGAGGGGCTTCATAGAGCTGAAATAGAAGAGTTAGTTCAAAAAGAACCTCTTTTTAAGGCAAAGATAAATATTTTTAAAGAAGAGGTTATCGAAAAAACGGTTGAAGTTGAAGCCCTCATGAGACAGGTTATAAAGAATTTTGAAGAATATGTAGAGCAAAATAATGCCATACCTGATGAAATATTAAGTTCTGTTGAAGATATTGATGAACCAGGTAAACTTGCAGATATAATAACATCATACCTTGCTATAAAACAGGATAAAAGGCAGGAACTTTTAGAAGCCGTAGATCAAATTGAAAGGCTTAAAAAATTATTGGAAATTTTAGCAAGGGAAATAGATATATTAAAGATTGAAAAAAGGATTGGGATGAAGGTAAAAAGAAAGATTGACAAAATGCAAAAAGAATATTATTTAAGGGAACAGCTTAAGGTTATTCAAGAAGAATTAGGGGATAAGGATGGAATTCAAGAAGAAATAGAGGAATATAGGAAAAAGATAGAAAAAGCAAAGCTTCCAAAAGAAGCTAAGGAAAAAGCAAATTATGAATTAAAAAGGCTAGAAAGAATAGGGCCTCACTCCCCTGAAAGTGGAGTTATAAGAACTTACCTAGATTGGATAGTAGATCTTCCATGGTCAAAAGAAACAGAGGATACAGAAGATCTTGATAAGGTTAGAGAAGTTTTAGAAAGCGAGCATTATGGACTTGAAGAGGTTAAAGAAAGAATTCTTGAGTTTTTAGCTGTAAGAAAATTAAATAAAAGTATGAAAGGACCTATCCTTTGCCTTGTTGGACCACCTGGGGTTGGGAAGACTTCTATTGCAAGATCTATTGCTAATGCTTTAAATAGAAAATTTGTAAGGATTTCTTTAGGAGGAGTAAGGGACGAAGCTGAAATTAGAGGTCATAGAAGAACATATATAGGAGCAATTCCAGGAAGAATAATTTATGGGATGAAACAGGCAGGTTCTAAAAATCCAGTATTCCTTTTAGATGAAATAGATAAATTAAGCTCAGATTTTAGAGGAGATCCTGCAGATGCCCTTTTAGAGGTTTTAGATGCAGAACAAAACCATAGTTTTAGAGACCATTACCTTGAACTCCCATTTGATTTATCAAAGGTCTTATTTATAACCACAGCAAATACAATAGATACTATTCCAAGGCCTCTTCTTGATAGAATGGAAGTTATAGAAATATCAGGTTATACTGACGAGGAAAAGGTAAAAATTTGCAGCAGATATCTTCTACCAAGGCAGATAAAGGAGAACGGATTAAAGGAAGAAAATATTTTAATATCTGAAAGCGTTATAAAGGACATCATAAATCTTTATACAAGAGAATCCGGAGTAAGAAATCTTGAAAGAAAAATAGCATCTATTTGTAGAAAAGTTGCTATAGAAGTTGTTAAAAATCCTGACAAAAAGGTAAAAATTACATCACAAAATCTTAAAAAATATTTAGGAATTCCAAAGTTTAAGCAGGATGAAAGGATTAACAAAAATCAGGTTGGTGTTGCCATGGGACTTGCTTGGACTGCTTATGGAGGGGATACTTTACCGGTTGAAGTTATGCCTATGCCAGGAAAAGGAAATCTGGAGCTTACAGGCCAGTTAGGAGATGTTATGAAGGAATCTGCAAGGGCAGGATTTAGCTTTATAAGAGGTAATGCTGAGAAATTTGGGATAGATCCTAAGTTTTATGAAAATACCGATCTTCACATACATGTTCCTGAGGGAGCAGTTCCAAAGGATGGCCCTTCTGCTGGAATTACTATGGTTACAGCTATGGTTTCAGCCCTTTCTAAAAGGCCTGTAAGAAGCGATGTAGCTATGACAGGTGAAATAACCTTAACAGGAAGAGTTTTAGCAATAGGCGGGGTTAAGGAAAAATGTCTTGCAGCGTATAGGGCAGGTATTAAAAACGTAATACTTCCTATGGAAAACAAAAGCGATGTAGAAAAGGTTCCTGAAAATATAAGGAAGAAGATGAAATTTATTTTTGTTGAAAGGATTGAGGAAGTTTTGGAAAATGCTCTAGCAGAGGGGGATGCGGTATGAAGATAAGAAAGGCAGAGCTTGAAAAGGTTGCAGTATCACCTGATCAGTATCCAACTACAGGACGACCTGAAATTGCCCTTGCAGGTCGTTCAAACGTTGGTAAATCATCCCTTATAAATACCCTTGTAAATATAAGGGGACTTGCAAGAACTAGTAGCTCTCCAGGAAAAACAAGGACTATTAATTTTTATAACATAAATAATGATTTTTATCTTGTTGACCTCCCAGGATATGGATATGCAAAGGTTTCAAAGGAAGAAAGAAAGAAATGGGGAAAAATGATAGAAGAATATTTAAACAATAGAGAAGAATTAAAATTGATTGTTCTGCTAGTGGATTCAAGGCATCAACCAACAGAAGATGATAAACTTATGTTAAATTATATAAGGCATAGCGGTAAAAAGCTGGTTGTAGTTGCAACAAAAATTGATAAGTTATCAAATAATGAACTTTTTAAGAATATAAATATGATAAAAAAAGAACTTAATTTGACTGAAGAGGATATTTTTATACCATTTTCTTCAGTAAAAAGAACAGGAAGAGATAAACTTTTAAAGGTTATAGAAGAAAATATATAAGGCATGCTTTTTAGCATGCCTTATTTAAGGAGAGGTTTTATGCAAAGATTTGCTGATGTTATAAAATTTTTATCTGTTTTATTGCTTTTGGCACTTCCACCTTGGTTTAGTTTGGTAAAAAGAATTCGAAATAGAAAAAAAAGAAGGTTTTTATGGACCTTTGTTTTTATTCCTTATATTATATCTACAATATACACTCAAAATGTTTTGCCCTTTTTTGCTGTGTTGATTACCCTTTATTTTATTAAAAATCAAAGGGATGAAGAGGAGCTTTTTTATTTAAGGTCTATAAAAGGGCAGATTTTATACTTGATAGTTTTAAATATTATATTTAGGTTAGTAGTTACCCTTTTAAGTGGAATTTATGCAAATATATTAATTAAACTTGGATTTAAACTTCAGATGCAGGATGTTATGAAACTTTTTATTGAAAAGCCTTGGAAGGAAGTTATATATCTTTCTATTATGACAATTGTTTTTGCCCCTATTCTTGAGGAATTTATATTTAGGCATATATTGTATAGGTATTTTTCGAAGGTTAATAAAATGTTTTCTGCTATACTTACAAGCTTTCTTTTTATGCTTTTGCATTATAATTTAGCAGGTTCGTTATCTTTTTTTATGTTCGGACTTTTCAATTGTTATCTTTATGATAAATTTGGATATAAGGCCGCAGTTTTTAATCACTTTTTGTTTAATTTTACTTCTGTTGTGTTGATTTTAATATTTAAGTATTACAATATTCCTATTACAACTTAATTCCTCCGCTTAAAACGGTGATAAATATGTCAACAATTCTACATTTATCTTCAGGCAAAAATTCCTTAAGGGCATATAATACTTCTATTCTTTTATCTTTTTTATTTAGTTTGGAATTAAACATTGCCATCATGTTTTGAATTTTTTCTATGTCTATATTTTTTAAAACTTCATTAATATCTATATCTTCTGGAATAAAATTTGGAATTTCATCTCTTTTTTTGTCGGACATAATATTCCTCCTTTAAATTGATTTTATGGACATGGCAATGCCATCAAAATTTGATGGTATTGCCATGTCCATAACTTTTAGCAACATCTCTTAAGTCCGCAGCAGCCACAAATCACAAGATAAAGTGCTACTATAAACAATACGCTGTCGTCTAAAAGTTGCATTCCATCATGATGGTCTCTTCCTTCCTTTTTGCCAAATTGTAAAACAATTAAGAGTAAAGCAAGCAAGCTGTTAAAATCTGGTCTTTTTTCACACTTCTTTGACATATTAACACCTCCATATATATTAATTAATTTTAATCACACTTATCCTTGTCGTCTTTTCCAAGAAGTAGGATTAAAAGTATTAAAAGTACTATGAAGAAAGTATCATCTTTTTTGCAGCATGAGTCGTAGCATTTATGGTGTTTGTGTTTGTGTTTGTGTTTGTGGCAGCAGCATCCAAAGCCTAAGAAGTCTTGATCCTTTCCAAAGAAGAATATTATAGCAAGTATTAAAAGTGTAGTTAAAAGATTATCATCATGTCTTCTATCAAAGTTTAAAGTTGACATCATAGTTCCTACATCCATTTACTCACCCTCGCTTTATCATGTTTCTAATATAGCCTATGCAAAATATATAAAAAGGGTTACAGATAATTTTTAAGATAAAATTTTAACAGTTGTTTTTGAAAAAAAGGAATTTTTAATTTTTTGTAGAATAATATAATTGTGTGAAAAAATTAATTAAGGTGATGTAGCATGGAAGATCTAAATCGAAGGTGTTTTTGTGGAAATTTAACAAAAAATGAATGTTTAAAAGAAACATGTCCCTATGAACTTTTGGAAAATTTCAATAGTATATGTCATGATCTTAAAAATCCTTTAAATATAATATTAAGCTGTATCCAAATATTAGAAATATATGAGTCTTCAGGTAAGATATATCATCAAAAAGGGCTTTTAAAAAAATATTTAAATATGTTAAAGCAAAATAGTTTTAGACTTATAAGGCTTGTAAATAATATTTTAGATGTTACAAAGATAGAATCAAATCTTTTTAGCATAAAACTTACAAATCAAGATATGGTAAGGCTCCTTGAAAATATCACAAGTTCAGTTTCAGAATATGCTATCTCAAAGGGGATTAGTGTCTCTTTTAGCTCCAACGTATCAGAAAAAATTTTAGCTGTTGACCCTGATAAAGTAGAAAGGATAATGTTAAATCTAATTTCAAATGCTATTAAATTTACTCCAGTTGGAGGGAATATAAAAATAAGTTTTGAAGATTTAAATGATAAGGTTTTAATATTGGTGCAGGATAATGGAATAGGAATGACAAAGGAAGAGGTTAAGGATGTATTTAATAAATATAAGCAAATGAAAAGAAATTATAAGGAAAATGAAGGAACTGGTTTAGGTTTATCCCTTGTAAAAAAATTAGTTGAACTTCATCATGGAAAAATCTGGGTTGAAAGTAAAAAGGGAAAGGGAACAAAATTTTATTTAGAGTTTCCTGTGAGATTGGTTAAAGAGGAAGGAATAAGAGAGCAAAATATTAACAGTTTAGTTGAAAAAATAAACATAGAGTTTTCGGATGTATATCAAATATTTTAGGAGGTTTGTGTGAAGGGTATAAGGGCAGTTGTTACATACCATTGTAACTTTATGTGTTCTAGTTGTAGATATAAATGTGCTCCTTTTAAAAGGGGTATTATGAATCCTTTACATTTGAGGATTGAAGTTTTAAAGGCAATAGAGGAAGGATTTAATGACTACTTAATAATTGAGGGTGGGGAAGTATTTTTAAATGCAGAGGTTATTTATAAATATTTAAAAAAACTTAAGGATGTCAATATTAAAAAGTATGTTGTAACAAACGGATATTGGGGAAACTTTGATATATACAATAGAATACTTTACGATTTAAGAAAACTTAATTTATCTGGTGTAATTATTGAATATGATTATTTTCACTCCTTTTTTGTTGATATTAAAACTGTAAAGGAAGCAGCAAAAAAAGTTTTAAACAATAATTTAGATCTTATAATTAGAGCAAATATATGTACCAAAGATTTATCAAGTCCAGAGGATATAAAAACTATTGAGGATATAAAGCTTATAAAAGATGGTGTGCATTGTAAGGTAATATTTGAAGGAATAAAGGATTTTGGAATAAAGGAAATATTAAACAAAAGATGGCAAAAGGATGAAAAGATTATATTATATAAGCAGCGCTAATTTAGCGCTGAATTTTTTTGTAATTGCAAGAATAATTGCAAATAATACAGAAAAATTTCAATAAAGCTTTTTAATCTAAAAATTTCAAAAAATATAAGGAATATCTTATTAACGTTTTATATTTTATTATGATAAAATAATAATTGGATTGAGCCAATTTTCAAAATGGATCAAGAGGTGGCAAAATGAACATTACAATAGACAAAAAAAGCAACGTTCCACTATATATACAAGTTAAAAATCAAATAATGGAGGAAATTAAAAAAGGAAATTTAAAAATAGGAGATAAGTTGCCAACAGAAAGGGAACTTGCAAGGCTTTTGAATACAAGCAGAAATACTATAAGCTCAGCCTATAATCTTTTAGAAAAGGAAGGAGTACTTGTATCTTATCAAGGAAGGGGTACTTTTGTAGCAGAAGAAGGAATAACTTGGAAGCATCAGAATATAAAGGAAAAACTTTTAAGAATTATAGATCTTGGGCTTGAAGAGGCTTTAGAACTTGGATTAAGCCCAAGGGAATTTTTAGCTTTAGTTCAACAAAGGATTAGTGAAAAGGAAGAGATTTTACAAAGCATTAATGCAGTATTTGTTGAATGCAATATAGAACAAGCAAAAGAATTTGCAAAGGAATTATCTTTTTATACAAAAATGAATGTAAGTCCTCTTACTATATCTGACCTTAAGGAAAGGGATGAAAAAACACTAAAGGCTTTAAAGGATGCACATCTTATTATTGCAACTTTTAATCATGTCAACGAGGTAAAGACTTTAACATCGGATCTTAAAAAGGAAGTATTAGGAGTTGCAATAAATCCCTGCCTTGAGGCCATTGTAAGGATTGCACGATATCCAAAGGGGACAAGGTTTGGACTTTTATGCCTTTCTGAGGAATTTGCTTTTAAGGTAAAAACTGCGCTTAATTCTGCAGGGCTTGATTTAGTGGATATTCGTGCATCTGTTAGCAAAAAGGCAGAGGAAGTTAAGGACATAATAGACACATCAGATGTTATAATAGTTTCCCCAGGAAGGCGTCAAGAGGTTTTAAAAATTGCAAAGGGAAAAGAAGTAATAAATTTTGATTATTCTCTTGATAAGGGGTCTGTAAAGGCTATTATGTCAAAGATTATAGAATATAAAAACATAATTTAATAAGGAGGATAATTATGGGAAAGACTGTAGTTTTAGGTGTTATTGGTGCTGACTGCCATGCTGTAGGAAATAAAATACTTGAAAGGGCTTTTACTGATGCAGGATTTAATGTTGTAAATATAGGAGTTATGTGTTCTCAAGAAGAATTCATTAATGCTGCAATTGAAACAAATGCAGATGCAATATTAGTTTCATCCTTATATGGACATGGTGAGATAGACTGTAGAGGTTTAAGGGAAAAGTGTGATGAGGCAGGACTAAAAAATATACTTCTTTATGCAGGGGGAAATCTTGTTGTAGGAAAGCAAGAATGGAGTGAAGTTGAAAAAAGATTTAAAGAAATGGGATTTAATAGGGTTTATCCACCTGGAACATCTCCAGAGGTTGGAATTAAAGATCTTAAACATGATTTAGGAATAGAGGATTAGGTGATGTTATGGATGCAGCGCTTTTAATAGATTTTGGAAGCACATATACAAAGCTTACGGCGGTAGATCTAGAAAATGAGGAAATTCTTGCGACAGCAAAGGACCTTACGACGGTTAATACAGATATAATGATAGGTTTTAATAAAGCTTTTGAGAAATTAAAGGAAAAAATAGATATATCTAAAGTTAATTTTGTAGAAAAATTGGCATGCTCATCTGCAGCAGGTGGACTTAAAATGATCGCAATTGGCCTTGTGCCAGAACTTACAGCGGAGGCTGCCAAGAGGGCTGCCCTTGGAGCAGGGGCTAGGATACTTGGAGTTTACAGTTATGAACTTACAAAGCATGAAATAGAAGAAATTATAGAAAAAAAGCCAGATATCATACTTCTTGCAGGTGGAACAGATGGGGGAAACAAGGATTGTATTCTTCATAATACAAAACTTATTGCAGAATATATTCATGATGTTCCTGTAGTGGTAGCAGGAAACAAGAATGCTCAGGATGAGATAGATGCTATTTTTAATGATGCCCATATTTATCATAAAATAACAGAGAATGTAATGCCAAGGCTTAATCAAATAAATGTGGAGCCTGCAAGAAAGGTTATAAGAGAAATATTTATGGAAAAAATAGTTGAAGCAAAGGGTATGAAAAAAGCTGAGGAATTTATAGGTGGAATATTAATGCCAACTCCTGCGGCTGTTTTAAAGGCGGCAAGGATTTTGGCGGATGGAACGGATAAGGAAGAGGGTATAGGTGAACTTGTTGTTGTTGATATTGGTGGTGCTACAACGGATGTTCATTCTATTGCAAGCGGTGAGCCCTCAAAGGCAGGGGTTACCTTAAGAGGTCTTCAAGAGCCCTATGCTAAAAGAACCGTTGAGGGAGATTTAGGAATGAGGGTAAGTGCTATGTCCCTTTTTGAAGCTGCAGGAACAAGGAAGATAAAAAAATTTATTCCAGATACTAAGTATGATATAGAACAAAGGTGTAAATTTTTACAGCAGAATGTAAATTTTGTTCCTGAAAAACAAGAGGATATTGATTTTGATGAGGCTTTGGCTATGGTTGCAACAGATATGGCAATGGAAAGACATGTAGGTTTTATAGAAAGTGTATATACTCCAATGGGTATTATTTATTCTCAAGTTGGAAAAGATTTACTAAATGTAAAGTATTTAATAGGAACTGGTGGTGTTATAGTACACAGCAAAAATCCTAAGAAAATACTTTCTGCAGGAAAGTTTAATTCAGAAACTCCAAATTATTTAAAACCTATGGATCCTGAGATTTTAGTTGATAAAGAGTATATAATGTCTGCAATGGGGCTTTTGGCGGAAAAATATCCTGATAAGGCTGTAAGAATAATGAAAAAATATATAGTTAAAGCTTGAGGAGGTTAAATTATGGAGCTTAAAAATAAAAAATGGACAGAAGAAGAATTTTTTAAGGTAAGACAAGAGGTATTAAATCAGTGGCCTACAGGAAAGGATGTAGATTTAGAAGAAGCAGCAGAATATTTAAGAAAAGTTCCTGAACATAAAAGTTTCCCTGCAAAACTTAAAAAGGCTAAAGAAGAAGGAATAACATTAGCACAGCCAAGGGCAGGAGTTGCTTTGATTGAGGATCATATAAACCTTTTAAGATATTTACAGGATGTAGGAGAAGCGGATCTTTTGCCATCAACGATAGATAGTTATACAAGACAAAATAGATATAACGAATGTGAAATTGGTCTTGAAGAAAGTAGAAAAGCAGGACGTTCTATGCTCAATGGTTTCCCAGCAGTAAACCATGGTGTTGAAGGTTGTAGAAGGGTATTTGAAGCGGTTGACCTTCCACTTCAAGCAAGACATGGAACTCCTGATGCAAGGCTTTTATCAGAAATAATTCATGCTGCAGGTTGGACTTCAAATGAAGGTGGAGCGATATCATATAATATTCCATATGCAAAAAGCGTAAGTCTTGAAAAGTCAATACTAGATTGGCAATACTGTGATAGGTTAGTTGGGCTTTATGAGGAAATGGGAATATCATTAAATAGAGAGCCTTTTGGACCTTTAACAGGAACTTTAGTTCCACCAAGCATTTCCAATGCAGTTGCTATAATAGAAGGGCTTCTTGCAGCGGAACAGGGCGTTAGAAATATTACATTAGGTTATGGTCAGTGTGGTAATTTAATTCAAGACGTTGCAGCTATGAAGGCTTTAGAGGAGCAGGCAGAGGAATATTTTAAAACTTTTGGATATGATGTTTACCTTACAACAGTGTTCCATCAATGGATGGGAGGATTCCCACAGGATGAAGCAAAGGCTTTTGGTGTTATTTCATGGGGTTCAGCAACAGCTGCTCTTGCTGGAGCTACAAAGGTTATAGTAAAAACTCCTCATGAGGCTGTTGGAATTCCAACAAAGGAAGCAAATGCTCAAGGAATAAAGGCAACAAAACAGACATTGAATCTTTTAAGAGGTCAAAGACTTCCAATGTCAAAGGAATTGGAAGAAGAAATAAAACTTATAAAGATGGAAACAAAGTGTATATTAGATAAGGTATTTGAGGTTGGAAAAGGAGATCTTGCAGTTGGAGTTGTAAAGGCGTTTGAAATGGGAATTTTAGATATACCATTTGCACCAAGTAAATATAATGCAGGTAAAGTTCTTCCAGCGAGGGATAACAATGGAGCAGTTAGAATATTGGAATTTGGAAATATACCATTTACAAAGGAAATAAAAGATTTCCACAGAAGTCTTTTAGAGGAAAGAGCAAGGTATGAAAAAAGAGAAGTAGGTTTCCAAATGGTTGTAGATGATATTTATGCTGTAGGAAAAGGATTCTTGGTTGGAAGACCAAATATGTAAATTAAAGGAGAAAGGTTGGAGGTATTATGAAGATAGTTGATGTTTTAATGTCAGCAGGAAGAACAGGATTTTTCTTTGATGACCAAAGGGCAATTAAAAAAGGGGCTCCCCATGATGGTTTTGTGTATATAGGTGAGCCAGTAACAGAAGGATTTAAAACCATAAGAATGGCAGGAGAGTCTATTTCAGTTATGCTTATTTTGGAGGATGGACAGGTTGCTTATGGAGATTGTGCGGCTGTTCAATATTCAGGAGCAGGAGGAAGAGATCCTTTATTTTTAGCTGAGGAGTTTATACCTGTTATAGAAAAACATATAGTTCCAAAGCTTAAAGGAAGAGAAATAACTACATTTAAAGAAATGGCTGAGGAAATTGATAAATTAGAAGTTGATGGGAAAAGACTTCATACAGCTATAAGATATGGTGTAACTCAAGCTATATTAGATGCTGTAGCTAAGGCAAGAAAAATTACAATGGCAGAGGTTATAAAGGAAGAATATAAAACAGGAGTTGAATTTAGGAAGATACCTATATTCACACAATCTGGGGATGACAGATACATAAATGTGGACAAAATGATTTTAAAGGGTGCTGATGTTCTTCCCCACGGACTTATAAACAATGTAAAAGAAAAGCTTGGAGAAAATGGAGAAATCTTAAAAGAATATGTAGCATGGTTAAGGGATAGAATCTTAAAGTTAAGAACAAGAGAAGATTACAATCCTGTTTTACACATAGATGTCTATGGAACTATAGGAATTGCTTTTAATATGGATTATGAAAAAATGGCAAATTATTTAGGAGAGCTTGAAGCTATAGCAAAGCCATTTAAACTTAGAATAGAAGGTCCTATGGATGTTGAAAACAGAGAAGGGCAGCTTGAAGCTTTAAAGAGACTTAGAAATCTTTTAAAACAAAAGGGCATAGGAGTAGAAATAGTTGCTGATGAATGGTGCAATACTTGGGAGGATATAAAGCTTTTTGTAGATGAAGGCGCTGCAGATATGATTCAGATAAAAACTCCTGACCTTGGAGGAATAAATAATGTTGTTGAAGCAATTCTTTACTGCAAAAAGCATGGAGTAGGTGCATATTGTGGTGGAACATGCAATGAAACAGATAGATCAGCGCAGGTTTTAACTAATGTTGCTATAGCATGTGATGCAGATCAGTGCCTTGCAAAGCCAGGAATGGGTGTTGATGAAGGATTTATGATAGTTTACAATGAAATGCAAAGAGTTTTAACTTTATATAAAAACAGAGAAAGAATAAACAATGCTATAAAAAGATAGGCATGCAGGCATCTGCATGCCTTTTTATGGAAAGGAAGGTGAATTTATGAGAACTATTCATATTGATGAAATTGTAAAAGTTGTAAGAGATTTATGTATAGAAGCAAACTATTATTTAAATGAAGATATAAAAAATGCTTTTTTAAAATATAAAGAGGAAGAAAATTTTAAACTTGCAAAGGATATAATAGATATTTTGATAAAAAATGCTGAAATTGCAAAAAATGAAAATATGCCTATGTGTCAGGATACAGGAATGGCAGTAATTTTTGTTGAAATAGGTCAAGATGTTCATATAGTTGGAGGAAGTTTAAAGGAAGCTATAAATGAAGGTGTAAGAAGGGGTTACATAGAAGGCTATCTTAGAAAGTCTGTTGTTAATGATCCTATAGAGAGAATAAATACAAAGGATAATACTCCTGCTATAATTTATACTGATATTGTTGAAGGGGATAAGCTAAAAATAACTGTCGTTCCAAAGGGATTTGGAAGTGAAAACATGAGTCAGTTAAAAATGTTAAGGCCAGCTGACGGAGTGGAGGGAATAAAGGATTTTGTTTTGAATGTTGTTAAAGAGGCAGGGCCCAATCCTTGTCCACCTATTGTAGTTGGAGTTGGAATTGGTGGAACTTTTGAATATTGTGCTTATCTTGCTAAGAAGGCACTTTTAAGGCCTATTGATAAAAGAAATGAAAATCCATTTTATGCAAAGTTAGAAGAAGAACTATTAAATGCTATAAACAGCCTTGGAATAGGACCTCAAGGATTTGGAGGAAAAACTACAGCTCTTGCTGTAAATATAGAGGCCTATGCAACTCATATAGCAGGGCTTCCTGTTGCAGTTAATATAAGTTGTCATGCTACAAGACATGCAGAGAAGGTTTTATAGGGGGGATATGATGATAAGAATTACAACTCCACTTACAAATGATGTTATAAAAAGCTTAAAAGCAGGAGATAGTGTTTTGTTGACAGGGTATGTTTATACGGCAAGGGATGCTGCCCATAAAAGACTTGTTGAACTTATAAAAGAAGGAAAGGAATTGCCCTTTGATATAAAGGGGCAAATAATTTATTATGTAGGTCCAACCCCAGCTAAGGAGGGACAGCCAATAGGTTCTGCTGGTCCTACGACAAGTTATAGAATGGATCCTTATACTCCTTTGCTTCTTGAAAAGGGATTAAAGGGAATGATAGGAAAAGGAAAAAGAAGCAAGGAAGTTATAGATTCCATAAAGAAAAATTCGTGTATTTATTTTGCAGCAATAGGTGGGGCTGCAGCCCTTACTGCAAAATGTGTAAAATCATCAGAGCTTATAGCCTATGAGGATTTAGGAGCAGAAGCTATAAGAAGGCTTTATGTTGAAGATTTGCCTTTAGTCGTTGTTGTAGATAGTAACGGTAATAATTATTATGAGATAGGGCAAAGGGAGTATTTAAGTTTATGTGATAAATAAAAGGAGGTGTATTATGAAAATAGTAAGGCCTGCAAAGGCAGGGACTATGGAGTCGAATGATATTTATATAATGGTTTATCCTAATGAAAATGGAAACGAAATTCAGCTTGATAGTATAGTTTTAAAACAATTTGGAAATCAGATAAAAAAGGTTATAATGGATACTTTAAACGAACTTGAGGTTGAAAATGCTTTAGTTGTTGCAAAGGATAGGGGGGCTTTAGATTATACTATAAAAGCAAGGGTTGAGACGGCTATAAAAAGAGCCTGTGAATAATTTAAAAAGTTAAGCGATGGGCACTTTTGGAGGTGTTACCTTTGAGAAGAAGCATGCTTTTTATTCCAGGAAATAATCCTTCTATGATTCAAAATTCTCCTTTTCTTGGTGCAGATAGTATTATTTTAGACCTTGAGGATGCAGTAAGTCTAGATGAAAAGGATTCAGCAAGATGTTTAGTTAGAAATGCCCTTTTAAGCTTAGATTTTAATGGTTGTGAAAAGGTTGTAAGAATTAACTCTATATCTTCTGGATTTGGATATGATGATATTGATGCAATAGCAAGGATTAAGCCTGATGCTTTTTTGATTCCAAAGGCTACAGAGGATGATATAGAGGAGATAGATTCATTAATTTCTACTATAGAAAGGGAGGAAGGTTTTAAACTTGGATGTATAAAGTTAATTCCTCTTATTGAAACTGCCTTTGGAGTTGAAGATGTTTTTAATATTATAAAATCTTCTAAAAGGATTGTTGCAGTGCTTCTTGGAGCAGAAGATTTGACCGCTGATATGGGTATAAAAAGGACAAAAGAAGGAGAAGAAATATTTTATGCAAGAAGCAGAATAGCATCTGTTTGTGCGGCGCTGAAGGTTGATGCAATAGATACTCCTTTTACAGATGTTAATGATTTTGAAGGATTAAGAAAGGATGCGGAGAAGGCAAAACTTATTGGAATGTCTGGAAAGGCAGCAATAAATCCAAGACAAATAGATGTAATTAATGAAGTTTTTTCACCAAGCTTTGATGATATTAATTGGGCAAAAAGGGTTATTGAAGCCTATGAAAAGGCTAAGATGGAAGGTAAAGGAGTATTTGCACTGGATGGAAAGATGGTAGATGCACCAATACTTTTAAGAGCAAAAAATATAATAGAAAAGGCAAAAGCAATAGGCCTTATAAAGGGGTGATAAAATGATTAATGCAGTTAAAAGAGAAATTCCTGAATTTATAGAAGGTTATGGCAAAGTTAAACCCTTTATGGGAGCTTATGCTAATATAGGCGATGTTGTAAAAACTTCCGTAAAAATAAAAAGCGTAAAACCCAATGATAAAAAAGTTCTTCCATCAATAAAGGATGCACTTTTAAAGTGTGGAATAAAGGATGGAATGACTATATCATTTCACCATCACCTAAGAAATGGTGATTATGTATTAAACATGGTTTTAGATGAAATAGCAAAGCTTGGAATTAAAAATTTGACTGTTGCAGCAAGTTCTATTTTCCCATGTCATGCTCCTTTAGTTGAGCATATTAAAAATGGAGTTGTAACAAAAATTTATGCTAATTATATGTCTGGACCTGTTGCTGAGGCTGTTTCAAAGGGACTTTTAAAATATCCTGCTATTATGCATACCCATGGCGGAAGAGCAAGAGCTATTGAAAGTGGAGATCTACATATAGATATTGCTTTTATAGCAGCTCCAACTTGTGATACTTATGGAAATATAAATGGAGTTGAAGGAAAATCTGCCTGCGGAAGTTTAGGATATGCTATACCTGATGCCATGTATGCAGAAAAGGTAGTTGCAATAACTGATAACCTTGTTGATTATCCTGCTTGTCCTATTGAAATAAGCCAGGAATATGTTGATTATGTTGTTGTAGTTGATGAAATAGGGGATCCTAAAGGTATAGTTTCAGGAACTACAAGGATAACTAGGGATCCTATAGGTCTTAGGATTGCAAAGCTTGCTGCACAGCTTATTGATGAAGTAGGACTTTTGAAGGATGGTTTTTCTTTTCAAACTGGAGCTGGAGGAACATCCCTTGCAGTTGCAGCTTTTGTAAAGGATATAATGAAGAAAAAAAATATAAAAGGAAGTTTTGCAGCAGGAGGAATTACAGGATATATAGTTGATATGTTTGAAGAAGGGCTGTTTAAAGCCTTGTTTGATGTTCAATGTTTTGATTTAAAGGCAGTTGAATCTTATAAAAACAATAAGGCTCATCAAGGAATGTCTGCATCAATGTATGGAAATCCTCATAACAAAGGAGCGGTTGTGAATAACCTTGATGTTATGATATTAGGAGCAACCGAGGTAGATATTGATTTCAACGTTAATGTTACAACAGGTTCAAATGGAATAATAATTGGAGGTTCAGGTGGACATTCAGACACTGCCGCAGGAGCAAAGCTTGCTATAGTTGTAACCCAGCTTACAAAGGCAAGGCTCCCTATTATAGTAGATAGAGTAACAACAGTTACAACCCCAGGTGAGACTATAGATGCAGTTGTTACTGAAAGGGGTATAGCAATAAATCCAAGAAGACAAGACCTTTTAGAAAAGCTTAAGGATTCTAATTTACCTATATTTACTATAGAAGAACTAAAGAATATGGCAGAAAAGCTAACAGGGGTTCCTGAGAAAATAGAATTTGAAGATAGAATAGTTGCTGTAGTTGAGTATAGAGATGGAACAGTTATAGATGTTGTAAGGCAGGTTAGGTGATTTTATGGAAATTATTGAAACTAAGGAGCTTGATAAGGTAGAGAATTTTTTAAAAGATTTTGATTTAAGCTTAGAAAAAGATGTTGATATAACTTTGATTGCAGTTGAAGATGGTAGAATAATAGGAACATGTTCAGCTTCAGGAAATATTATAAAGGATTTTGCGGTATCTTCAGAATATCAAAATGAAGGTGTTGCATCAAAGCTTCTTACACAAATTCAAAATAGGCTTTTTGATAAGGGAGTATATGAAACTTTTATATTTACAAAACCTCAAAATAGACATATATTTGAAGGATTAGGTTATAGATTTGTTGAAGGTAGCGAAGATGTGATTTTGCTTGAAGGTGGATTAGCCAATGTAGAAAAATATGTAAAAAATATGTTTATAAAAAGCGGTTTAAGTTCTAATGAAAAGGCTTGTCTTGTTATGAACTGCAATCCTTTTACTTTAGGACATAGGTTCCTTATTGAAACTGCTTCAAAGGAAAATGAAGAAGTTGTAGTTTTTGTAGTTGAAGAAAATAAGTCTCTTTTTCCCTTTGATGTAAGACTGAAGCTTGTAAAGGAAGGAGTTAAAGATTTAAAAAATGTAAGGGTGATGCCAGGAGGGAAATATATAATATCCTCTGCAACTTTTCCAAGCTATTTTTTAAGAAAAGAAGATGTTAGGCTTAAGGCTTACACAAGATTGGATGCTAAAATATTTGGAAGATATATTGCAAAGGAGTTTAATATAAAAAGAAGGTATGTTGGAGAAGAACCCTACTGCAAAGTTACAAAGGCTTATAATAGTGCTCTTTTAGAAATTTTACCTTCCTTTGGAGTTGAGGTTAAAGTAGTTGAACGTCTAAAGGTTGATGGAGTAAAGATAAGCGCTTCTTTTGTTAGAAACTTAATTAAGCAGGGGAAGATTTATGAAACAAAGAAATTCTTACCTTCAACTACTTATGAATTTTTAATTTCAAGTGATGCAAAAGATATAATAGAAAAAATAAAAAGGAGCGATAGTCCCCATTGATTGAGATACTTGAAGATAGAGAAAAAAGGTTTTTTAAAATTTTAAACCTTTATAAAAAGTACAATTATCCTATTTTATGCGGAAAAATAAATTATCCTGGAATCAATAAAAACACATTAGAGGCAGAATATGCCTTTAATGTGTTATATTCTCTTTTGATGAATTTATTTAAAGACTATATCATTTATCATGAAGTAGATAAAGGATATGATGGAAAATCGGTTTTAATGGTTTTAAGATTAGATAAATTCGAAGCTAAAAGGATGTCAATAAATATAGAAAATGAGCATGAATTAGGAAGGATTTTTGATATTGATATATATGAAAAGGAAAATCCAGTATCTAGAACAGAATTGGGATTTAAAGAAAGAGAATGTATTATATGTAAAAAAAGCGCTAGAGAGTGTTCAAGACAAAAAAAACATGCTTTAGATGAAGTGCTTGAAGAGATTAATTATTTAATAAATAGATATAAAATAAAAGAAGAACTAAAATTAAATGAATTTTCATTAGCTGTTGGAAGGATTTTAACAGAGGGGATGCTTCTTGAAGTTATATCCCATCCTTCTCCAGGGCTTGTATCTCCATTTTCTAATGGAAGCCATAACGATATGGATTATAATTTATTTTTAAAAAGCACAGCAATTCTTTCAATTTATATGCCTTATTTTGTTCAAGCAGGCTTTGAATATAAGGATAATATTTTAGAAAATATAAGAAAAATTGGATTAATAGCGGAAAGGGATATGTTTAGACAAACAAATGGGGTAAATACTCAAAAAGGACTTATATTCTTGTGTGGTGTTGTTGGAGCAAGTTGTGGAAAAGCTAAAAGGCTACGTCTTCCAATTAATAGATATGTGATTTCTAAAATTATAAAAGATATGACAAAGGGAATAGTGGATAGAGAATTAAAAAATATAAATTTAAATAAAAAACTTTCAAATGGAGAAAGACTCTATTTAAAATATAGGGTTGAGGGGATAAGAGGAGAGGTTGAAAGAGGGCTTCCTACTGTGTTAAAATATGGATTGCCATTTTTTGAAGATGCATTAAGTTCTGGACTTTCAATAAATGATTCCCTTATTCATAGTCTTATTTATATTATTTCAAAGGTAGAGGATACAACTGTATTAAATAGAAAAGGGTTAAGTGGAATTAGCTTTATGAAAAGTATGGCTAATAATGCTATTTTTCTTGGTGGAATGAAGACAAAGGCAGGTAGAGAATATATAGAATTTATGGATAAAGCTTTTATAAAAAACAATATAAGTCCAGGAGGGGCTGCAGATCTTCTTGCAATAACCTATATAATATACAAATTAGAAAAAGAAAAGTGGGGGATTAAACATGAATAAACTTTTAGAAACTATTATAGAAAACAACAGGGAATGGACTCAAAAAGGAAAAGTTGCAACTTATATACCAGAGCTTTCAAAGGCTAATCCTAATCATCTTGGAATAGCAGTTTATACTATAGACAATGAAGAATTTTGTGCAGGGGATTGTAATGTAAAGTTTACAATACAAAGTATATCCAAAGTGATTGCTCTTATGCTTGCCCTTTTAGATAATGGTAAAGAAATAGTTTTTTCAAAGGTGGATATGGAGCCTACAGCAGATACCTTTAATTCTATAAGCAGTTTAGAAACAAGAAATCCTAATAAGCCTTTAAATCCAATGATAAATTCAGGGGCTATAGTTACTTCATCCTTGATTAATGGAAAAAATGGAAGTGAGGTTATAGAAAGGCTTTTAAAGTTTACAAGAAAGATAACCAATAATCCAGATATTGATATAAATTATAATGTGTATAAATCTGAAAAAGAAACAGGGCATAGAAATAGGGCCCTTGCTTATTATATGAAAAGTATTGGAATAATAGAAGGAGATGTAGAGGAAGTATTAGATGTTTACTTTAAGCAATGTTCTATAGAGGCTACTTGTAAAGATATAGCAAAAATAGGTGCTATGTTGGCAAACGACGGAATTTTACCATGGAATGGAGAAAGAGTAATTCCAAGGCAGGTTGCAAGGATAGTAAAGACTATTATGCTTACTTGTGGAATGTATGATGCATCAGGAGAATTTGCGGTTAAAATAGGAGTTCCTGGAAAAAGCGGCGTTGGAGGAGGAATTTTAGTTGCTGTTCCTTCAAGAATGGGAATTGGTGTTTTTGGACCAGCTCTTGATAGCAAAGGAAATAGTATAGCTGGATGGAAGGTTTTAGAAGATATTTCAAAGGAACTTGATCTTAGTATATTATAGGGCGGATTTACCGCCCTATTCTATTGTTTTGTTAGCCTTTATCTTGTAGGTTAGGCCTGGAGTTACGTTTGTAAACAAATACATTCCATTATTGTTTGTTCTTGTAAATTTTATAGGAGTTAATTTACTGTCTTCTTCTACTTTATATAAAGTTACTATTGCGTTTCTAATTGGAGCATTATTTTTATCTTTTATTACACCTGATATAGTTCCTGTATAAGCGTTTGGATTTATATTAAGTTTTATTACGGTTTTTGCTATCATTGAAGGTCTGTCTATTTTTATATTTGTTGTATCGTTAGTATATCCAAGCTTTGAACACATTATCTTGTATTGTCCTTGAGGAATGTCAGCAAATAGGAATTGGCCATATTGGTTTGTAGTTGTAGTAGCTATTATTTCTTCTTTATTATCAAGGATTTTAAATAATTTAACTGAACATGAAGCTATGGGATTGTTGTCATAGTCTAATACATCTCCTGCTATTACAGAAAGTTCTTTTTTAGAATCGCTGGCTAAAGTTATATTTATTTCAAGTTGTTGTTGTGATTGTAGTGAAAATGGAGTTAAATCAGATAAAATATAGCCGTTTGCTATTGCGGAAATATTATACTGCATTCCAGGAGGGAAGGGTGAAAAGACGTAGTTTCCATTATCATCTGTATAAGCGTGGGCTATAGGATTAAAGCTTTCATCGAATATCTTTACAAGGGCAGATGGTATAGGATTTCCTTCTTCATCTGTTACTTTTCCATAAACTGCACCAGCTTCTAAACTTTGGTTTTCTTCAAGGGAAAGGTCAATCCTAATTTCTTCACCTATTCCTACAAGTTCTTTAGATTCTGATTGTCCAAGGACGTATAAATCGTAGGTTACGTTTTTGTCTTCGTAAACCATATCCTTATCCCCCTTTAAATATTTCCAATTATATATTATGAAAAAAGTTTCTTTTGGCTACAAAAATATACATAAATTTACTTAAAACGAATTTGTTAAAAAAATAATTATATTATATAATATTTATAGAAATTTTTGAAAAATTTTAATTTTTTTAGCATTGGGGGGATGGATGTGGATTTTAAATTAACCAAGGAACAGGAGTTAATGAGAGAAATGCTGCAAAAGTTCGTAGAGAATGAGGTAAGGCCTTTAGCAAAAGAAGTAGATGAAAAGGAAATGTTTCCACTAGATACGGTAAAGAAGATGGGAAAATTAGGACTTATGGGAATACCTTTTCCAACGGAAGTTGGTGGAGCAGGGGGGGATTTTATAAGCTATATTCTTGCAGTAGAAGAAATATCGAAGGCATGTGCAACTACGGGGGTTATATTATCTGCCCACACTTCCCTTTGCTGTTGGCCTATTTATACCTATGGAACAGAAGAGCAAAAGAGAAAATACCTTCCTTCTCTTTTAAAGGGAGAAAAACTTGGTGCTTTTGCTCTTACAGAACCAAATGCAGGAACTGATGCTGCAAGCCAACAGACAACAGCAAAGCTTGAAGGGGATTACTATGTATTAAACGGAAGCAAAGTATTTATAACAAATGGTGGTTATGCGGATGTATTTATAGTATTTGCAATGACAGATAGAAGTAAAGGAACAAAAGGAATATCAGCCTTTATAGTAGAAAAAGGATTTGAAGGCTTTGAAATAGGAAAGATAGAAGAAAAGATGGGAATAAGAGGTTCATCAACAGCAGAATTGATTTTTAAAGACTGCAAAGTTCCAAAGGAAAATTTACTAGGTCAAGAAGGAAAAGGTTTTTCAATAGCAATGGCAACATTAGATGGGGGAAGAATAGGTATAGCGGCTCAAGCTCTTGGAATAGCAGAAGGGGCTTTAAATGAAGCCATAAAATATATGAAGGAAAGAAAACAATTTGGAAAAACTTTATCAAGTTTTCAAGGTCTTCAGTGGTATATAGCGGAACTTGCAACAAAGGTGGAAGCTGCAAAACTTTTAGTGTATAAAGCTGCATGGAAAAAAGAAAATGGACTTCCATATAGCATGGATGCTTCAATGGCAAAACTATTTGCATCAGAAACCGCAATGCAGGTTACCACCAAGGTAGTTCAGATATTTGGTGGATATGGATATACAAGGGATTATCCTGTTGAGAGAATGATGAGGGATGCAAAAATAACAGAAATATATGAAGGAACAAGTGAAGTTCAAAAGATGGTAATATCAGCACATGTATTAAAATAGGGGGGATAATATGAAGGTAGTAGTTTGTGTAAAACAGGTTCCAGACACAAACGAAGTTAAAATAGATCCTGTAAAGGGGACTTTAATAAGAGAAGGTGTTCCAAGTATAATGAATCCTGACGATAAAAACGCCCTTGAAGAGGCTTTAAGGCTTAAGGATGAATATGGTGCTTACGTAACAGTAATAACGATGGGACCTCCTCAAGCGGAAAAGGTTTTAAGGGAAGCTTTAGCTATGGGGGCAGATGAGGCAATACTTTTAACGGATAAAGCTTTCGCAGGAGCAGATACATGGGCAACCTCATTGACTCTTGCAAAGGCAATAGAAAAAATAGGTTATGATTTAATTTTAGCAGGAAGACAAGCAATAGATGGAGATACAGCACAGGTTGGACCGGAGATAGCAGAACATCTTGATATTCCACAGGTTACATATGTTGAGAAGGTGGAACTTGAAGGAAACACCTTAAGGGTAAAAAGGGCTTTAGAGGATGGATATGAGATAATAAAAATAAATATGCCGTGTCTTTTAACTTGTATAAAGGAATTAAATACTCCAAGATATATGAATGTATATGATATATTTACCTGCTATAAGAAGGAAATAAAGGTTTTAACATCAGAGGATCTAGGATTAAACAAAGAAGATATAGGACTTTTAGGTTCACCAACAAAGGTAAGAAAAACCTTTACAAAGGAACCTAAGGGAAAAGGAGAAATCATAAATATGCCGCCTTGTGAGGCAGCAAAATTTGCGGTTGAAAAATTAAAGGAAAAGCACTATATATAGGGGGGATAGTATGAGTGTATGGGTTATAGCAGAACAAAGAGATGGTAACCTTCAAAAAGTATCCCTAGAACTTTTAGGAAAGGGGAAAGAGCTTGCAAATAAGTTAGGGACAAATCTTGTGGCAGTTTTAGCAGGATATGAGATAGAAAAATTAGCAAAGACGTTGATAAGGTATGGGGCGGATGAAGTTCTAGTTCTTGACCATATACTTCTTAAAAACTATACAACGGATGGTTATACAAAAGCAATAGAAAAGGTAGTAAAATGTAAAAATCCAGAAATAATTTTAATAGGTGCTACGAATATAGGAAGAGATTTAGGCCCAAGGCTTGCAGCAAGGTTAAAAACAGGTCTTACAGCTGATTGCACAGGCCTTGATATAGATGAAAATAGTAAAAATTTGCTTATGACAAGACCAGCCTTTGGAGGAAATTTAATGGCTACAATAGAATGTCCAAATCATAGACCTCAGATGGCAACAGTAAGACCAGGAGTATTTCCACTTCCATGTCCTGATGAAAAAAGGGAAGGAAAAATACAAAAAATAGAAGTGGATTTAAAGGAAAAGGATATAAGAACGGTTGTAGAAAAAATAGTAAAATCTTTAGAAGATAAAGTGGATATAACAGAGGCTAAAGTAATAGTATCAGGTGGAAGAGGCCTTGGAAGTAAAGAAGGTTTTGAACTTTTAAAGGAGCTTGCGAGTCTTTTAGGAGGTGTAGTAGGAGCAAGTCGTGCTGCGGTAGATTCAGGATGGATAGGGAAAGATCATCAAGTTGGGCAAACAGGAAAAACTGTAAGACCAAAGCTTTACATAGCCTGTGGAATATCAGGAGCTATTCAACATCTTGCAGGAATGCAAGATAGCGAATATATAATAGCTATAAATAAAGACGAAAATGCTCCAATAATGTCAATAGCAGACCTTGCAATAGTTGGGGATTTATATAAAGTTATTCCAGAGCTTATAAATGAAATAAAAGCTTATAAAAATAGTTGTGAAGTTGTAAACATATAAGCCTGCAAAGTTTTCTTTGCAGGCTTTTATACTGCTATTTGTTCATTAATGTTAATTATGATATCTTTAAGGTTTCTAAAATCAAATTTTGGGACATCAATTTCTTTCAATAGTTTTATAGCTTCTTCAAAGTTATTTACAAGATTTAAGCTTTTATATTCCAATTCCTTTGCTAAAACATCATTATAATAGTTGCAGTAGGCAAAATAATCTTTTCTTTCTCTTTTGTAATATTCATATTCTTGACCACAGGCCTCTATAATTTCGCGACAAAGGTATAAGTTACAGGGATGAGGTCTTAATGTAAAGTCTAATTTACATCCATCTTTGTCAAAAAAAGGACATAGCCTAAAGAAAAGCTTAGTATCAAAATCATCTGATTTAGGTTTTAACTTGTTATACTTTTCTTCATCAAAATAACCTAAAACTTCTATGTGATATTTTTCTATTTTTGAGTTTATAAGATTTGCAATTTCATAAATAAAATCTTCCTTTCCTAAGTCTAATATATTTTTTATGTCTATTAACTTATATTTTGGAAAATACCAGCAGCAACCCCTCATTTTTATTTTAAGATATGAAGTTGCTTCTAAAAAATTATAACATTTTCCGCAAAATGAACATTTAAAAAGAGGAATGTTTTCATGCTTTAAAAATGTTAACTTGTGCATTTTGCATCCCCCTTACACAAAAATTAATAGCATAATAATAAATGTATTTCAAATTTGTAAATATTATAAAAAAACAACAGCAATTAATAAAAAATGAGATATATAAAAAAATACTTAATAAATTGTATTTTTCAGATTGTTGACAAAGTATAATTTTAAAAAGAGAATCCATCACAAAAAAAGGATTCTCTTTTTTTATGTCGAAATATAATAATATACGAAGTAATAAAGGAGGATAAGTATGCTAACAATCAACAAAGATAAAATTCGTAGAGAACAAGTTGAATTTATCTCTGTTGACCAATTGGTTCCAGAAGATCATTTAGTTAGAAAAATAGAAAAAGCTATCAATTTTGATTTCATATATGATCTTGTAAAGGACATGTATTGCTTAAATAATGGGAGACCAAGCATAGATCCTGTTGTATTAATTAAAATAGTTTTAATTCAATATATGTTTGGTATAAAATC
>NZ_FNUK01000025.1 GCF_900108045.1 Caloramator fervidus
TTTGAGACATACATACGAATGCAAAGAACTATATAAAGATAGAAGCAAAACCATAGAGAGGGTATTTGCTGACTTGAAGGAGAAGCATGGTTTGCGATGGACAACACTAAGAGGGATAGAAAAAGTGTCCATGCAAGCGATGCTTGTTTGTGCTTGCTTTAACTTAAAGAAGATGGCAAATTGGATGTGGAAGAAGGGACAAAACGGCCCTGGAAAGGGCAAAAATTTCTTTGTATTTATAAAATATTTATCAAAAATGCTTGTAAAAATACTCAAACCCCACTTTTCGTTTTTTGAAAAGTGGGGTTTGTCGACGGTCTGTATAATAATATATCTTCTAAAGAAGATAGAGTAAACGACAAGTCGTTTACTCAAGCACCATATGAAGAAATTAAAAACCTTTTTAACTCAATTTGTGTTACTTTACCTAAGATAAAAAATATCAAAGGTAATAGACAAAAAGTAGTTAGGCAACGTTGGAAAGAAAATCCGGACATTAACTTTTTTAAAGAATTGTTTGAAAAGGTTAATAAAAGTGACTTTCTTTCCGGGAGAAGTGGAAAATGGGTTGGTTGTTCCTTTGATTGGATTATGCAGCCTTCTAATCTTCAGAAAATTATAGAGGGTAATTATGATAATAACAGAAAAATTGATGATGAGTGGGGGGATTTTGATGTTGACCTTAAAGATTTTTAAAGATGGAGTAAAAAGGTTAGAATTGGAATTCAAGGAAAAGGGTTTTACGATGAATAAAGAAAAAGCTGCTCAATGGTATGAATACATGAAAGACATGTCCGATGATGAATTTACTAAACGTATTGATTGGGTTTTAAAAAATATTTCATATTCTCCAAGTATGGCCGACATATTCAAGGCCGATTTAAGCAGCAATAACACATGGAAGGACTTCGATTTTAGTTTTCTTGAAGGTGGGGATGAGTAGTTGAAGGAAGTAAATAATCTTTATAACCTACAAGCCGAAATCGACGTTTTAGCTGCAGTATTGATTAATAATAATTGCATGGTTGATATAAACCTTAGTGCAGAAGAATTTTTCGATACAAGGCACAAAAATTTATTCAAAGCAATGCAGGAGCTATTTAAAAAGGGAACAATGATAGACACAACGACATTAGTTGAATATTTCAAGGGAGATTTAAGCCCTATTGGTGGTATAAGTTACCTATCGGAGCTATTAGCAGCAGGGTCGATATTTGATAAGTCAAAGGTAGAAATTATAAGAGAAAAAGCAAAGCTTAGGAAGTTACATAAGGCAATATTAAAAGCAAGTGATGATATTAAAAACAATAAAGACTTTGAAGAAGTATTTGATGAAATGCAAAAAGCACTATTTACTATAAGCACTGGTGATGATGAGGAATTAGAAACGGACGAGGATTTATTTTCAAAGATATTCACTTACATTGATGAGCAAAAGGGAAGGGACATATTAGGATTAAAAAGTGAAATAACGGACTTAGATAAGGCCTTAAATGGCTTCCAGAAAGGAAGGCTTTATGTTATAGCTGGTCGTCCGGGTATGGGAAAATCAGCAGTTGCACTAAACATAGTTCAAAATATTTCTAAGACAAACTATGTATTATATTACAGCTTAGAGATGACAAAAGAGGAGTTAGGGATTAGAAGATTAGCTATGTATAGCAAATTAGATAGTCAAAAATTAGAAAGAGGGCAATTAGGAGACCAAGAATGGGTTAAATTAGCTGCAGGATGTAATATTTTATCAAGGCAAAAATGTATGACTTATGCAAAGGCAGGAATCCACATTAACGATATTGTTAATCAGGCTAAGAAACTTAAAATGCAGGGTAAACTTGATTTACTGGTAGTTGACCATATAGGTAGACTTAATTTAAAAGGCTTAGGAGATAGTTTAAGGGAGAAAATAACGAATGTTTGCATAATCCTTAAAAACTTAGCAATGGAGCTTAACATCCCGATAATAGCATTAAGTCAGCTCAATAGGAATCCAGATACAAGGCAGGATAAAAGACCGAGCTTGTCGGACCTTAAAGAAAGTTCAGGGATAGAAGAAAACGCAGACGTAATATTATTACTTTACAGGGATGAATACTACAATAGCGATAGTAAAGATAAAAAGACTATTGAAGTTAATATTGCTAAAAATAGAAATGGTAAAACTGGAAGGATAAAATTAATATGGTTTCCAGAATACCAATTCGTAAGTTCGATGTATAAGGAAGTGATATAATAGGGTTGGGATGACTTATCCCAGCCTTTAAAATTTTGCAGTATCAGGTTAGGGGGTAGGGGGGGTAAAAAATTCCGGCTTGCAGCAGTGGACCGGGCGGCCCAGCCTTCTGCACGCAATTTTCCCTTTATTTTCAAAAGGGGGTAGGGGTGACAAAAAAGTTCTGGCTCTTCAATCAGGACCGGGCGGTGGACCTTCGCTTACAAAAAATTCCCTTAATGAAATTATATAGGGTAGGGGTATTAGGAAAATTTTATAATAGTCTAAGGGAAATATAATTTTTTATACTAGCTTTTACTAGCAACGTAGGGGTATTAGGAAATTTTTATAATAATCTAAGGATACCGAGCGACCAGCCTTCGTTTAAAACATATTTGTAAAATGAGATTTTGAAGATAATTTCCGGCCTTATACAAGGTTTTACATTTACGTTGGAAGGCCTTAAGGCATTTCACATCACTTCAAGTTGTTGTTCTTGCAAGGCTTTAATTTAACAAGTTTAAGATACCTCACATAGGTAGGGAGATTGTGAGAAAATGTGAAATTTTCAAAGTGGAAGGAGCAAAAACCGACGTAAAACCGACATTGTCGGATTAGTCCCGGCCTTATACAAGGTTTTACATTCCAGCAGCAGGGCCTCAAGGGCTTAATATTTTAGTTAAATAAAGCACCTCACCCGGGAGAGGGGGTAAGCGAAACTTGAGTAAGGGGGGAAGGGAGAGCCGCAGGAAAATGAAAACCTTCCAGCAGGCCGGAAAAACTTAAAAGGTGGTGAAGGCCTTGACTAATGAAGAATTATTTGAGCTTTACTCAAAGGGTGATAATAAGGCTAAGGAGCTGCTAATCTTAAACAATATTAACCTTGTTAAGTGCATTGCTAAAAGATATTTTATAATCTTTGAGGTGAGCAGTTATAAAGATTATGACTTTGAGGATTTAGTCCAAGTGGGGATAATAGGATTAATTAAAGCTATTGAAAAATATAATCCTGCATTAGGCTGCAAATTTTCGACTTATGCGGTTAATTGGATAAAGCAAACTATAAGAAGGGCATTAGAAGGCCACGAGGACACATTAAGCCTTGATGAGAATATAGGGGATGATGACAACAGCGACTTAACGTTAATGGATACGATAGAGGATAAAAGCATTAACTTTGTTGAGGAGATGGAAATAAAAGAGTTAAAAAAGCTATGGGATATATTGGCCCAAAAATTAAATGAAAAGGAAATAAACTTTTTAAAGCTGAAACATATTAACAATTTAACAGAAAAGCAGATATGTAGAATATTAGAAATACCAGAGGAAAAGGCAAGGCAGTTTAGTGAATCCGTATTAAGGAAAGCAAGGTCAAAAGCAAAGTTATTAAAGGTATTGTTTGATGATTATTTAGACAAAAGGACAAGTTATTTAAGTGCGGTTGACTATTCTAAGCCTAAGGTAAACACAGGATATTATAGCAGCATAGTAGAAAGCATTGTTATAGAAAGGGAGAGGTTAAGAGAAAGGTTTGGAGTTAAGGTGAATATTTAGCGTCCCTAAAAATTGGGGGAGTTTCAGCTATTTTTTTAGAGTTACAAAAGAGTCACAAAAGAATTGCAATATGAATCCAAATTAAAGGAGCTGTATTGCAAAGGGTGGCAGATAATATCGATGACCCTTCAATAAGTTTTAGAGAAGTAAAAAAACAGGGGGCTGCCTACTAATAGTAGGTAACCTTTTTTTAGTTGCTATTGATAAAGTTTACTAACAATTGCTAACATTTGTGAGACTATTACTCAAAAAATACTATAAAAAACTCAAGTTTTCTCAAGGATGATGGGATGAAACATCCCCCCCCACCTTTATTTAAGGGTGAGTGCCAGCGAAACCGGGCGGCCCACCTTCAAAAACCCGGGAATAGGTTCTTACATGACCCGGGGTATTTTTTAAGCTACTTTACATGAATTTAGTAATATTTAGATGCTTTTACGTAAAGATAAATTTTTTTAGTAAAAAATAGTTGATTATTTATTTATAAAGTTTCGTATAGTCAAATAGGGCTTAATATATTATAATTAATACTACGGGGGTGCAAGTAATGGATAATGAAAAAGTATTAGATTTAATGCAAAAAATTTATGAGGAAATGCAGCAGGGCTTTAAAAGTTTAAATAACAGGATGGATGAGTTGGAAAATGAAGTTAATAAGACCAAGCTAATAATAGAAAATGACATAAAATCCAAGGTAGCAGTATTATTTGAAGGGAATAGCAGTTATAAGGAACAAGTAGAAGGTAAGTTTGAAGAAATAATAAAGGAGCAGCAGGAAACAAGGGAGATTTTATCTTTATCCGTAAAAAGTTTGGCGGATGATATACAAGGAATTAAACATGATATTGACGAGTTAAAACATAAATTTGATAAGGTTGAGAAGGTAACAATACAAAACACCTATGATTTGGCATATTTGAAAATGGCAAAGTGAAAAATTTTACTGCAATAGATAAAAAATAGTGCTAACAAACATAGCAAAATCAAGGCTTATTTTTTACTGCAATTTACTGCAATAATACTGCAACGGGATTAAAAATTAGTGATTTTTTGTGAAGTGGAATAAACTAGCAATATTAAAAAATATAGATTTTTCAAGGGTTCTAAAGTTTAATGCTTGTCCTAAAAACATATTTCATCTAACTACGAATCAGTTGGTCGGGGGTTCGAGTCCCTCCGGGCGCACCAAAAAGCCTTGAAGTTAAAAACCTCAAGGCTTTTGTTATTTTCTAAGGATAATCTTTTATAAAACTTTTTGCTTATCTCATTTCTGTTGTATTAATAGCATTTCTAATATTGTCAAGTTTTGTTTAATTTCAGTTTTAAACTCTATAAGATTATCCACATGCTTTCAAAGATGAAAAGTATAATCTTATATTGAATTGATACATAGATTAGTAGTATAATAGTAAAAATATATTCGGGGGTGAGGGTATGGTAGTAAGGGTTATTTATGCTATTTTAATGCTTTGTTTCTTTATCTACTTGTTGAATAAAATAATCAGAAGTGAAAAGGTTGAATTTAATGTTTTAGAAAATTTATTGTCAGTAGCATTTTTACCTGTTTCTATTGTAGGATTTTTAATAGGATATCCTATAAGGGTCTATGTAAAGGATATAAGGAGATGATTGCTTTTTTTAGTTTTTGTTGTTAAAATTAAATAAACACCAATTTAAGAAGGAGATATGAAATGATTCCCTTAAGAGATGCAAATCCTAGCAGGAGAAAACCTATCGTTACTGTAATAATTATAATTCTTAACTTATTTATATTTCTTTTTCAAACTTCTTTGCCGCCTGATATAGCACGTCAATTTATAAAAACCTTTGGCTTTATTCCCTATAGGTTTACGTATGATTTGTTTAAAGGATACAGCATAAAAGTTTGGCTAACTCCCATATTTACAAGCATGTTTCTTCATGGAAGTTGGATGCATCTTATAAGCAATATGTGGGCCCTTTGGCTTTTTGGAGATAATGTAGAGGATAGATTAGGGCATTTTAAGTTTCTTGTGTTTTACTTATTAAGCGGTTTTGCAGCAGCAATGACTCATTATATATTTAATTTTAATTCACCTGTTGTAACAATTGGAGCTTCAGGAGCTATATCAGGTGTTATGGGAGCATATTTTATTATGTTTCCTTTTGCAAGAATAATAACTTTAGTTCCAGTATTTGGGCTTCCTCTTTTTGTAAGGATACCTTCAATTATCTATATAGGTTTTTGGTTTTTATCACAGGTTTCAAATGGTATTCTAACCTTATTTGGGCCTATATTTGGATTTGGAATAGCTTGGTGGGCTCATATAGGAGGGTTTTTATTTGGAGTTTTTGTTGCTAACAAGGTTAAAAAACCTATATTTTATTAAAAAAGTAGCCTTAAGGCTACTTTTTTGTAGCATTTTTAACTTTTAAAGTGTATAATATTATATATGCTAATTTGTAAGGAGGTGGTATTAATGGAAGGTGGCCCTTATCCTAGTAGTATTTTTTATTTTATAAATCAAAAAATAATAGGTAGGGGAACTACTATTCCATTAATACCACTTTTAGTAGTTCTCCTGCCTTAAAAAGGGGGAGAGAAAATGGAAAGAGTTAATGGATGCTTTGTAAGCTACATTTTAAATGCACCAGTGTATGATACAAACGATATATATCTTGGTAAGGTTATTGATGTTATAGTTACAGCCGATGAACACCTTCCTGTAGTTTGTGGGATAAAATTAAAAAATAGAAATAGCTTAAAAGAAATAGCCTTTAAAACTTTAGATATATACAAAGATAAAAAGAAATATAAATTAATAGTCGATGGTTATTATGAATATAAAAGCGAAAAAAACTATTATTCCCTTTCAAACGATATTTTAGACAAGCAGATAGTTGATATAAATGGAAAAAGAGTTGTAAGGGTTAATGATTTAAGACTTGCTGAAATTGGGAATGGATATAAGTTAGTTGCAGTTGATATAGGATTTAGAGGTCTTTTAAGAAGACTTGGAGTATTAGAATTTGTTGAGTTCATATTATCAAAGTTTGGAATAAGACTTTCTAATAGCCTTATAATTTGGGACAACGTTGAGCCAATTCAAGGACAGATTGACAGAATAACCTTATCTATTCCTTATAAAAAATTAAAGTCCCTTCATCCAGCTGATATTGCTGACATACTTGAGGAACTTGATGCAAGGTATAGAAGTAATATTTTTAAAACTTTTGATGCAAAGCTTGCTGCTAATACCCTTGAGGAATTTGAAGATGAATATCAAGCTGATCTTGTTGAAAATATAGATGCAAACATGGCAAGGGAAATATTTGATAACATGCCTAATGATGAGGTGGCAGATATATTAGAGGATGTTGACGAAGAGCATGTTGAAAAGATACTTGAAAAGATGGATAAAGAAGATGCTGAAGAGATAAAGGAGCTTTTGGATTACGATGATAATACTGTTGGAAGTATAATGACAAAAGATTATATAGCTTTTAATCAAAATGAGACTGTAGATGGAGTTATAAAAAATTTAAGGGAGACAAAGCCAAGTTCGGATATTGCTTATTATTTATATGTAGTCGATGATGAAGGAAGGCTAGTTGGAGTTGTTTCATTAAGGGATCTTATTGTTTCAGAGGCAGATGCAAAGCTTAAAGATATAATGAAGGATAACGTTATCTACGTTTATGATGAAGACACCCTTGATGATTTAACAGAGCTTGTTACAAAATATGAGCTCCTTGCAATTCCGGTGGTTGATAAGAACAGGGTTTTACTTGGTATGGCAATTCTTAACGATATAGTTGATGAAGTGCTTCTCCCAAGATGGAAGAAAATACTAAAGAGGTCAGCATAAGGAGGTAAGTATGAGGGTAAAAAGCAAGAGACTAAAAAATTTATTATTTATTTTAAGCGTTATTGGCCCTGGTCTTATCACTGTTAATGCGGGAAATGATGCTGGTGGAATTGCAACTTATGCTGCTGTTGGAGCTCATTTTGGGTATAAGATGCTTTGGGGACTTTTTCTTATTACTTTCAGCTTGGCTGTCATTCAAGAGATGAACGCTAGAATGGCTGTTGTTACAGGAAAAGGCCTTGCAGATCTTATAAGGGAGCAGTTTGGAGTTAAGCTTGCTTTTTTTGCCATGCTAACTCTCTTTATAGCAAATTTTGGAGTTTGCGTAGGGGACTTTGCAGGAATTGCAGCTAGTATGGAGCTATTTGGAATTACAAAATATATATCTGTTCCTTTAGTTGCAATTTTAACGTTGTATATAATAACTAGAGGTTCTTATTCAAAAATAGAAAAGGTATTTTTAGCATTTACTTTTGTTTTCTTTTCTTATATAATCACTGCCTTTATAGTAAAACCTGATTGGAATAATGTGTTTAAACAGATGTTTACTCCTCAAATTGATTTTAATAAAGAATTTATATTAACGTTTATAGGTATGATAGGAACAACTATAACGCCATATATGCAGTTTTATCTTCAGTCATCTATAGTTGATAAGGGGCTTAGTATTGAGGATTATAAATACGAAAAGCTTGATGTTTATATTTCGGCTTTTTGGGGAGATTTAGTATCCTTTTTTATAATAGTGACAACTGCAGTAACTTTATATACAAATGGGATAAGAATAGATAGCGCAGAGCAAGCTGCTATAGCCTTAAAACCCCTTGCTGGACAGTATGCATCGGCTTTATTTGGCCTTGGTTTGTTTGGAGCCTCAGCCCTTGCAATTGCAATAATTCCTCTTTCAACTACCTATGCTATTTGTGAAGCTTTTGGTTTTGAAAGGGGACTTGACAATACCTTTAAAGAAGCACCTATATTTTATGGTATATTTGGAGGAATGATAATTTTAAGTGCTTTAATAGTATTACTTCCAAAGATTTCTCTAGTATCAGTCATGCTAGCAACTCAACAGCTTGCAGGAATATTATGTCCTGTTATATTAATATTTATGGTTCTTTTAACAAACAAGAAGGAAGTTATGGGAGAATATACAAACAACAAGCTTCAAAATATAATAATTTGGATAACGGTTATATTTATAATAATTTTATCCTTAATAATATTTATATTCCCGATAATTGAAAAAATACTCTAAGCCAGCTTACAAGCTGGTTTTTTTGTGTTATAATATTAAAGCTAACATCTTTAAGGAGGGGATAAATTGGAGTTTAAAAGTTTAAAACAACGTATGTTGATTAGCTTTACAGGAATTATTACAGCAATTTGTTTAGGGGCTAGTTTGGTTTTAATGTATATTTCAAAGAGAAGCCTTATAAATACGGTAAACACTATTTTACCTGAGATAGCAACTCAAGCAGCTTCTGTGGTTGAAAATGCTATAGATACAAGGCTTTCGGTTTTAGAGCAGATAGCAGAAAATCAGATTTTAAAGGATGAAAAGGCTTCTTTAGAAGAAAAGTTAAAGGTTCTTGAAAAGGAAAAGACAAAAAAGGGTTATGTGGGAATAAGCTATATACTGCCTAACGGAGATTTGACGGATACGGATGGAAATAAGTTTAATATAAAGGATCAGGAAAGCTTTATAAAAGCAATGAAGGGGATAAAAAATATATCCGATCCAATAATAAGTAAGGTAGATGGAAGTATAATTGTTTTATATACCGTTCCTGTAAAAAATGAAAGTGGAAAAATTATAGCTAGCGTTTGTGCTGCAAAGGATGGAAATGAAATAAGTTCTTATACAAATAATATAAAGTTTGGAAATACAGGACAAGCATTTGTGGTAGACAATAAGGGAACAATAATAGCCCATAGGGATAAAAATTTAGTTTTTGATAAGTTTAATGTTCTTGAAAAGGCAAAGGAGGATTCTTCTTTAAAAGGATTTGCTGAAATTGTAAGAAATATGATAGCTAAAAATAAAGGAGCAGGTAATTGTATTTATAATGGTTCAAGGGTATATATAGGTTATGCTCCTATAAAAGGAACCGGATGGTCTGTTGGTGTTATGATGGAAGCTAGTGAAATACTTAAGGAGACTAGAAGGCTTCAAATAGGACTTTTAGTTTCTTCAATTTTATTTATAATTTTTGGTTCTTTATTTGCTATTTTACTTTCAAATAGCGTTACAGTACCTATTCATGATTCTATTAAAGTTTTAGATGAAATTTCAAAAGGAATCTTAAATATAAATGTAAGTCAAAAGCTTTTAAATAGGAAGGATGAGTTAGGTAAGATAGCAAAGGCCACTGAAAACATGAGAAAAGTTCTTTTGAATATGGTTAAAAATATAAAGGAAGCTTCTGATAGCATAGGTTCTAAGACAAATTATTTAGCTTCGGTTTCAGAGGAAGTTAGCGCTTCAAGTCAAAACGTAGATGCAGCAACAAATGACGTAGCAAAGGGAACTGTAAATCAAGCCCAAGATCTTTTAGATATTACAAATATACTTCATGATTTTAGCAGTCAGCTTGAAAATGTTACTAACCTTATAAACGATATTTATTCAAATACAAATAATATAAAGGATATGGCAGATAGTAGCAATAAAGATATGCAATATACTATAAAGAGCATTGAAAATGTAAATACTGCGTTTAATGAGCTAGTTATAAAAGCTCAAGAGGTTTCCAAAAACATATCAAAGGTAAAGGATATAATTAATTTAATTAATAATATTGCAGAGCAGACAAATCTTCTTGCACTAAACGCTGCAATAGAAGCTGCAAGGGCAGGAGAAGCTGGAAGAGGATTTTCTGTTGTTGCAGATGAGATTAGAAAATTAGCAGAACAAAGCAAAGTTTCATCAGATAATATATCTGATTTATTATCCTTAGTATTTAATAATACTGAATCAATGATAAATACTACTGAAATGGTTAAAAAAGAGCTTGATGCACAGATAAGCAATATAAACTCTACATTAGAATCCTTTAAAAATATTATTTGTGCCATAGATACAATAGCTCCTAAGATAGTAAATACCTCAAAGTCAATGGAGGATATAAATAATAGAAAGAATGATATATTAAATAAAATAGAATCAGCTTCTGCAGTAGCTGAAGAGGTTTCAGCTTCAGCGGAGGAGATAGCAGCATCTATGCAAAGTTTAACAACATCTTCAGAAAATCTTGCAAGACTAATTCAGGAGCTTAATGACATGAGTAGAAAAATGGACGAACTTGTTAAACAGTTTACCATATAGCTCAACCTAAAAGGTTGAGCTTTTTTTATTCTTAAGGTGTAAGATTTGTAGAATTCATGATATAATTGTAAAAAATGGTTCTTAGGAGTTGGTTGTTATGTGGATTGTGGATCTTTTATATAAAGTTGAAGATATAATGGACAGGGATTATTTAAGGGTTGATAAAGGTGATAATCTAAAAAAAGTTTTAGATCTTATGCTACAAAACGGTAGGGAAGAGGTTTTGGTTTTTGATGATGACAAACTTATTGGCATTTTTACAATAAGGGATGTTCCAAAATCTGAAGAATTATCTTTAAAGGTTGTCAAAGATTATATGAAAACAAACATAATAACTGTCCCTTTAGGTTGCAACATAAGGGAAGCTAGGGATTTGATGATAAAAAACAACATAGGAAGACTTCCTGTTGTTGAGGATGGAAAAGTGGTTGGAATTTTAACTACTAACGATATAAGGGATAAATTTTATTTAAAGATAGATGAATTTTATAAATTCCAGAGGGAAATTTTGGACAACATTCATGAAGCGGTGTGTATTATAGATAAAAATGGCATTGTTATATATTGGAATAAAAGTGCAGAAAAACTTTATGAAATACCTTCAGATAAGATTTTAGGGAAACCTATTTTAGATTTTTTTCCAAATGCTTTGATTCTTAAAGCTTTAAAGGGAGAAAAAATAGAAAACGTATATCATAAGCCAAGATATAATAAGACGGTTATTTTAAGCGTAATTCCTATTTTTGATGATAATGGGCAGATTATAGCTGCTGTTTCTACAGATAGGGATGTAACTGAGATTATGACATTATCCGAACAGCTTGAAAGAACAAAGAAGAAATTAGAGATAATAAAACATCAGTATAAAAGGCAAATATCCCAAAATTATAGTTTTTCAAGCATAGTAGGAAAAAGCAAGAAAATTATAGAGGCTATTTCAATAGCTCAAAGGGTTGCAAGTTCTTCTGCCAGCATTTTAATAACAGGGGAGAGTGGAACCGGAAAAGAAGTTTTTGCAAAGGCTATACATGATGCAAGTGGAAGGGAAGGAAACTTTGTTGCAATAAATTGCAGTGCTATTCCAGAAACTTTGCTTGAAAGCGAACTTTTTGGTTATGTTGAAGGAGCTTTTACTGGAGCTTTAAAAAAGGGTAAAATAGGAAAGTTTGAAATAGCAAACAATGGAACGTTGTTTTTGGATGAAATAGGAGATATGCCCCTTAGCATGCAGGTAAAACTTTTAAGGGTTTTGCAGGATGGAGTTATATACAAATTAGGAGATGAAAAACCTACAAAGGTGAACGTAAGGATTATTGCTGCAACAAACAAAAATTTAGAAAAAATGATAAAGGAAGGAACCTTCAGAGAGGATTTATATTACAGACTTGCTGTTGTTCAAATTAACCTTCCGCCTCTTAGGGAAAGAAAAGAGGATATTAAAGAGCTTAGTTATTTGTTTTTTAATATGTTTGCAGAGGAAGAGGGAATAGAGATAAAAAGAATAGACAAAAAAGTTTTAGAAGTTTTTGAAAACTACAAGTGGGAAGGAAATGTAAGGGAGCTTAAAAATGTTATACAAAGGATGATTATACTATCAAACAATGGAGAGATAACCTTAGATTTAGTTCCAGAGTATATATTAAATTATAATAAAAATTCAATTGATTTAAATATTCAAAATGCACAAGAATATGACCTTCAAAGGATTATAGAAAACGTTGAAAAGAATGTGATTAAGAAGGTTTTGGATATTACTAATGGAAATAAAAATAAAGCAGCTAAGATGTTAAATATAAAAAGAAGCACCCTTTATTACAAATTAAATCAATACGGACTTAAATGACAAAAAATTGACACCATGTCAAGAAATTGACACAAAGAAAAACTTATTTTAACAAAGGTTTAAGGGTAATGTCAGTTTTTTGACATGATTTTATATAGTTTTTTTTAATAAAAAAATCAAGAATTATTGAAAAATTAATTAATTTTAAGCGTTTAAAAAGTTGGCACGTTTTTTGCTTATTAATTATAGTGGAGGTGAAAGGATGGGTAAGGTATATAGATTTTTTCTAAAAATGCATGTTGGAGCTCCGTCAAAGCCAATAGTAGATGTAGGGGATAAGGTAAAAAGAGGAATGTTAATAGCAGAACCTGAGGGGCTTGGTGCTAAAATACACACAAGTGTTACAGGAAAAGTTGTTAAGGTTACAGATTCCTTTATTGATATAGAAGCTGATGAGGTTCAAACAAAGGATTACGTTAAGATAAAAGAATGCTCAAGTATTCAAGAAGCTGTTTTTGAGGCTGGAATAGTTGGAGCAGGTGGAGCAGGTTTTCCAACTCATATAAAACTTCAGAGCAAATTAGATGATGGATATATAATTGCAAATTGCGTTGAGTGTGAGCCTATTTTAAACCATAACATATATTTGATAGAAAAAGAAGCAGCAAAGGTTATAAGAGGAATTAAATATGCTATGGAGGCTACTAATGCTAAAAAAGCTTATATAGCCATTAAAGCAAAAAATCTTAACGCTATAAATGCATTAAAAAAGGAAATTAAAGATGACAGCATTGAAATAAAAGAAATGCCTGATATGTATCCTATGGGAGAAGAAAGGGCAGTTATCCATCAGATTTTTGGAAAATGGTTAGAACCTACCCAGCTTCCTATAGAAGCGAATTGTGTGGTGCTAAATACAGAAACCCTTTACAACATAGCTTGTGCAGTTGAAGATAGAAAGCCTGTTATAGATAAAGATATAACAGTGGCAGGAAAACTTAAGAAAGGAAAAGGTCCCCACGTGCTTTTAAAAGTTCCTATAGGAACGCCAATAAAAGATTTAATAGACATGTATGGCGGAATAGATGGAGAATATGGAGAGATTATAATAGGTGGTCCATATACAGGAAAAGCAGAGGATTTAGATGAATCCTATGTTACAAAAACATCAGGAGGAGCAATAGTTACTATTCCTCTTCCAGAATTTAAAGGAAAGCTTGGGCTTTTAGTTTGTGCCTGTGGAGCAGATGAGCAAAGGCTTAGAGATATTGCAGCAAAGATGAAATCACAGGTTGTAGCAGTTACAAAATGTAAAAATGTCGTTGAAGTAAGGGGAGCTAATAAATGTTTAACTCCTGGTGATTGTCCAGGACAAGTTCAAGCTGTTATGTATCTTAAAAAGCAAGGGGCGGAAAGAATACTTATAGCAAACTGCAATGATTGTACAAACACCGTTATGGGATGTGCTCCAAAGCTTAATATACCTGTTTATCATCATGTAGATCATGCACTAAGAACGATGGACATGCCTATTCCAAGAAGGCTTCCAATAGATAAAAAGTAAAGGGAGGTTGAGATTATGTCAATGAGCGCTGAAAAGGCTCAAAAATATTTAAATGAGCCTGCGATAGTATGCTGTAGAACAGAAGAAGGAACTATAATTTCAGCAGACAATCTTGAGGACCCAGAAATTTTCCCAGATTTAGTAGCTTCAGGTCTTTTAAATATTCCCTCAAATTGTTTAAAGGTTGGAGAAGTTTTAGGTGCAAAGTTAGTTAAGACTATTGATGCTTTAACACCTCTTACTCCTGATCTTTTAGAAGGGGTTAAGGTTGAGGATACTAAAAAAGTAGAAATACCTAAAGATGCAAAGGCAGTTTTAAAGGTAAATAAAAAAGCAGGAGATGTTATAACTTTAGAAGATTTAGAAAATCCAATTAACTTTGAAAAACTACAGGATTCTTTATTAATAAATTTAACTGAGGATGTTTTAACCGTTGGTGAAGTTATAGGTAAAAAACTTATAGTTGATGCTCCTGCATTGACGACTGTAAAGCCTAATATGCTTGAAGGTTATATAAAGGAAATGGAGGTAAATAATATGCCTCAGGTTACATCTCAAGGAACTTTAAGAATTAAAATAGCTGAGGGTAAAGGAATAGATATAGAGCTTCCTTTATTTGCACCACAACCTCTTCAAGTTCCTCAGGTAAAACAAGAAGCTGTATCTGTAAAACCTGTTGAAAAGGCTAAGGAAGAAAAGGAAGAATATCAAGAAAAGGAAATAAGAAGGCTTGTAAGAAAGCATTACAAGATTACAGAAGTAAAGTTTGGCCCTGAAACTAAGATAGAAGGAACAACTTTATATATAAGAGAAAACATCTGTCAAGATGCTTTAAAGGTTGATAACCTTGTTAAGGATATAAAGATAGACATAATAACACCTGATAAATACAACACCTACAGTGAAACAATAATGGACGTTCAGCCAATAGCAACTAAAGAAAAGGGTTCAAAGCTTGGAAGTGGAGTAACAAGAGTTTTAGATGGCGTAATCGTTATGGTTACTGGAACAGATGAAAATGGGGTTCAAATAGGTGAATTTGGTTCATCAGAAGGAATACTCGAAGAAAATATCATGTGGGGAAGACCAGGTTGTCCAGATAAAGGTGAAATATTTATAAAGACTCAAGTTACAATAGCAGCAGGAACTAATATGGAAAGAGTAGGTCCTTTAGCAGCCCACAAGGCCACTGATTATATAACTCAAGAAATAAGAGATGCTTTAAAGAAGGTTGATGACAGTTTAGTTGTTTATACAGAAGAATTTGTTCAAAAGAGAAGACCAGGAAGAAAGAAGGTTGTTATAGTAAAGGAAATAATGGGTCAAGGAGCAATGCACGATAATATAATCTTGCCAGTTGAACCAGTAGGGGTTTTAGGAGGAAAGCCAAATGTAGACTTAGGAAACGTTCCTGTAGTTTTATCACCCCTTGAAGTTTTAGATGGAGGAATCCATGCCTTAACATGTATAGGACCTGCATCAAAGGAATGTTCTAGACATTACTGGAGAGAGCCATTAATTATCGAAGCTATGAACGACCCAGAAATAGACCTTTGTGGAGTTGTATTCGTAGGAAGTCCACAGATAAACAGTGAAAAGTTCTATGTTTCAGAAAGACTGGGAATGCTTATAGAAGCTATGGATGTTGATGGAGCAATAGTTACAACAGAAGGGTTTGGTAACAACCACATTGACTTTGCAAGCCATATTGAGCAAATAGGAATGAGGGGAGTTCCAGTTGTTGGAATGTCCTTCTGCGCAGTTCAAGGAGCTTTAGTTGTTGGTAATGAATATATGAAATATATGATAGACTTAAATAAATCTGAACAGGGTATAGAAAACGAAATATTAGGATGTAACACATTATGTAAAGAAGATGCTATAAGAGCTTTAGCTATGCTAAAAACAGTAATGGCAGGAGAAGAAGTAAAAGCTCCAGAAAGACAATGGAATCCAAACGTTAAAGAAAACAACTTAGAATTGATTGAAAAGACTTATAACATAAAAATAGAAAGGGTAGAAAATGAAACATCAATTCCAATGAGCCAAAAAAGACGTGAAAAATATTCAACAAAGTAATGTGAGGGTAATGTTATGAAGTATGGAGATAAAATAATAGAAATGCAGGGTATAATAACTGAGGTTCAAGATGGTGCAGTTGCCATTGATTTAAAGGGAAGGCTTGGTTATATAAAAATACCCCTTAGAATGCTTATTACCGACTACCCTTTAAAGGTAGGTCAAGAGGTTGCTTTTAAGATGAGTTTTATAGAAGTCATAAATGAAGAGCCTAATTTGAAATATGTAAAAAATATAGAAAGAAAGGAAGGGAGACAAGAATGAGTTTAACAGTTGTAAAGGGACTTCAATCTGAAATATATGTCCCAATAACACCACCTCCTGTTTGGGCAGATGTTAAAAAACCTTTAAAAGAAATGAAGGTTGCTCTTGCAACAGCAGCAGGAGTTCATTTAAAGAGCGATAAAAGATTTAACTTAGCGGGAGACTTTACATTTAGAATAATTCCAGGGGATTGCAATTCTAAAGACCTTATGGTATCCCACGGAGGATATGACAACGGAGATGTTAATAAGGATATAAACTGCATGTTCCCAATAGACAGACTTAGAGAATTACAAAAAGAAGGATTTATAAAGGAAGTTTCAGAAGTTCATATAGGATTTATGGGGGGTGGAGGAAATCAGGATAAGTTTAAGAACGAAACAGGACCTGCTATTGCAAAGATATTTAAAGATGCAGGAGTTGATGCTGTAGTTTTAACTGCTGGCTGAGGTACTTGCCATCGCTCTGCTGTAATAGTTCAAAGAGCGATTGAGTCGGTAGGTATACCGACAATAATAATTGCAGCGCTTCCACCAGTTGTAAAACAAAATGGAGCTCCAAGGGCAGTTGCTCCTCGTGTTCCAATGGGAGCAAATGCAGGAAGACCAAACGATCCTGAAATGCAAAGAAATATCTTAAGGGATGCTCTAATTCAACTTGTTGAAATACAAACTCCAGGAACTATAGTTCCACTTCCATATGAATATATAGCAAAAGTATGATTTATGGCCCCTTTTGGGGCCATAAATAAAAAAAGGAAGTGTTAGCATGGAGGAAAGGGTATTAAGAAGGCTTGTTATAAAGTCATTTCATATTAATGATGTTAAGTTTTCTGAGAAAACCTTTATAGATATTCAAAATAGAACTTTATATTTAAGAAAGAATTGCATAGAAGAATTTATATCCAATGAAGAGGATATAAAACAAGCAAAGTTATCTATCATTCCTAAGGATGGAAGAGATATATTTGTAAATTCAATTCTTGATTTTAGTCCTATTGCAACTAAAGTTTTAGGAAGGTTAGGGGAAGGAATTACCCATGTTTTAACGGGAGTTTGTGGTATGTTAACTGCTGTTGATGAGGAAGGGGTTCAAGTAGCAGAATTTGGGTCTTCAGAAGGAATACTCTCACAGCAGGTTTACTTTAATAGAGCAGGAACTCCAAAAGATGACGATATAATAATTCATGTTGATATTACACTAAAAAAGGGAATGGGGACGGTAAGAAAAGGTCCTACGGCTTGTCATAGGGTTTTTGATAAGGTTATTCAAGAGATTAGAAACGTGCTAAAAAAGGTAAACGGAAGGCTTTGTGATGAAAGGCATGAATTTATTGATTCAATAAAACCTTTAAAAAAGAAGGTTGTAATAATAAAACAGGTTGCAGGACAAGGGGCCATGTATGATACTTTATTTTTACCAAATGAACCTGGGGGATTTGAAGGCGGACGTTCTATAATAGATGTAGGCAATGTTCCTATAATACTAAGTCCAAATGAATTTAGAGATGGAGCCTTAAGAGCAATGCATTAGGAAGGTGTTAATATGGGTGTTGGTCCATCTACAAAGGAGACAACTTTACATCATTTTAGAGACCCTCTTTTGGATGTTGTTTCAAAGGATGAGGATATTGACCTTGTTGGGGTTATGATAGTTGGAACGCCTCAAGAAAATGAAGATAAGTATTTTGTTGGAAAGCTTGCGGCTCAATGGTGCGAAGCTATGAGGGTTGACGGGGTTTTAATATCTGTAGATGGCTGGGGAAACAGCCATGTTGATTTTGCAAACACTATAGAAGAAATAGGAAAAAGAGGAATACCCGTGGTAGGTTTAAGCTTTGTAGGAACTCAAGCTCAATTTGTAGTTAAAAATCAGTACATGGATACAATAGTTGATTTTAATAAGTCAAAGGAAGGAATTGAAACTGAGGTTGTGGGAGAAAACAATGTTACAGAAATTGATGCTAAAAAGGCTTTAGCTTTTTTAAAATTAAAAATGAAAAGAGGGGGATTGAAATGATATCAATAAAATCAATCTTTGCTGTTGACTCCCATACTATGGGGGAACCTACAAGGGTTATAGTAGGGGGAGTTCCAAACATTCCGGGGGAGACAATGGCTGAAAAGAAAAGATATCTTGAGGAAAACCTTGATTATTTAAGAACAGCCGTTATGCATGAGCCAAGAGGACATAGGGACATGTTTGGTTCAATTATAACTCAACCTACTACAGACCAAGCTGATCTTGGAATAATATTTATGGATGGTGGCGGATATCTTAATATGTGTGGACATGGAACTATAGGAGCGGCAACCATTGCAGTAGAAACGGGAATGGTAAAGGTTGAAGAGCCTTATACTGAAATAGTATTTGAAGCTCCAGCAGGTCTTGTTAAAGCAAAGGTTAAAGTGGAAAATGGAAAGGCCAAAGAAGTTTCTGTGGTAAATGTTCCATCTTTCCTATACAAATCTGATGTTGAAATAGATGTTAAAGATCTAGGAAAGGTAAGGCTTGATATAGCTTTTGGAGGAAGCTTTTTTGCCCTTGTGGATTCAAAGGATTTAGGGGTTGAAATAAGACCTGATAATGTTCAAAAATTAACAGAGATAGGGCTTAAGATAAGGGATGCGGTAAACAAAAGCATAGAGATAAAACATCCTGTTTTATCCCATATAAAAACTGTAGATCTTGTTGAAATATATGGTCCTGCCACTAATAAAGAAGCAAACTTAAAAAATGTTGTTATATTTGGACAAGGTCAAGTGGACAGGTCACCTTGTGGAACGGGAACAAGTGCTAAAATAGCAACTTTATATGCAAAGGGAAAATTGAAAATGAACGAGTATTTTGTATATGAAAGCATTTTAGGAACAATGTTTAAAGCAAGAGTTATTGGGGAGACAACGGTTGGGGAATATAAAGCAGTAATTCCTGAAATAACAGGAAGCGCGTATATAACTGGATTTAATCACTTTGTAATTGACCCTAATGATCCATTGAAATATGGATTTATATTAAAATAAAGGGGGATATTTATGGTAAATTTTATATTAGGCCTTTTAGTAGTATTTGCAGTTGTGTTTTTATACTTTATGATTAAGGATGTTGTAAAAACTTATAAGGAAAATAGAATGGAAAAAGGAAACTTTTGGGCTTTAGGTGCGGTAGGTTTTGTTACTAACTTTTTTGATACTCTAGGAATAGGAAGCTTTGCGCCAACTACAGCTCTTTTTAAGTTTTTTAATTTAACTGAAGATAGAACCATTCCAGGAACTTTAAACGTATCAATGACTATTCCTGTTATACTTGAAGCTTTAATATTTATAAAGGTAATAGAAGTAGAGCCTATAACTTTAATATCAATGCTTGTTGCGGCGACTTTAGGAGCGGTAGTTGGTGCAGGAATAGTATCAAAGCTTGATACTAAAAAAATAGAGCTTGGTATGGGTTTTGCTCTAGCGGTTGTTGCTATTGTTATGCTTTTAGGACAGCTTAAGCTTTTCCCATCAGGTGGAGATGCAATCGGATTAACAGGCGGAAAGCTTATAATAGCGGTTGTTGCAAACTTTATATTAGGAGCTTTGATGACTATAGGTATAGGTCTTTATGCTCCATGTATGGCCCTTGTATATGCCCTTGGAATGAGCCCAAAGGTTGCTTTCCCAATAATGATGGGTTCCTGTGCCTTTTTAATGCCTGCAGCTTCAATAAAATTTATAAAGGAAGGTGCATATGATAGAAAGGCTTCTGTTGCAATAACTATATTTGGTTCAATAGGAGTATTTATAGCAGCTTATATAGTAAAAGAGCTACCTCTTTATTGGTTAAAGTGGCTTGTAATTGTAGTAATAGTTTACACTTCAATAACTATGTTTAGAGCGGCTAAAAAACATAAGGAGGAAATAAATAGCAGTTTTTAGGGGTTGCGTTGGCAACTCCTTCTTTATTTGTAAAAGTGTGTTGACTTTGGAATATTATAATAATAAAATGTAAATTGATGTTGAATTTTAAAGGGGGGATTAAATTTGAAAAAGTTTAAACTTAATTCTATAAGGGTAAGGCTTATAACTTTGCCCCTTATTGTTATATTAATGTCTATAACAATTGTAGGTGCTATTACTTCTTATATTGCAAGGCAAAGCCTTTTAAATCAAATGAAACAGGATGGTTTTGCAATATTAGAAGATGTAGCAAAGAGAATAGAGGAAAACACAAAAGCTATGGAGGTTATAAACAATACATTAGATGATAGAATAAAAATGGTTGGAAATATTGTTATAAGAAATAAAACTAATTTAAGCAATGAGTTTTTAAGAAGCCTTGCAAAGGATCTTAATGTAGATGAGATAAATTGGTTTTATAATGGGGAGATTATAAATTCAAACTTTGACGATTATGTTGGATGGAAGGCCCCAAAGGACCATGCAGCTTATAAATTTTTAGTAAGTAATGATAAGTTCTTATCAGAGGATATAAGGAAGGATGCTGTATCTGGAGAGTATAAAAAATATGGATATGTAAAGGATAAAGATGGGTATTTTGTTCAGGTTGGTATAAATGCAACTAAAGTTAAAGCTTTAACTGAAAAATTTTCATATCAAAGAATTGTTGAAGATATAGCATCAAAAGAGAATATAGTTTATGCCCTTTTTATAGATAAAAACTTAAAGGTTGTTGCCCACAGCGACAAAGAAAGAATAGGAATTCAACTTACGGACGAGGGAAGCAAAGCTGCTGCAGTAGATGGGAAACCCTATTCTTCAGAATACTTTTATGAAGCACAAAAAATTAATGTATATGATGTTTTACTTCCTGTTTATGTTGATGGAAAACATATAGGGGCTATAGATATAGGTTTTTCAATGGCTCATGTTTATAAAACCATAAGTAAAAATATAATTACGTTTGTTTGTGTAGGTATATTTGTATTTATGCTTTTAGCCTTTACATTATATACTTCTTCAACTTTAGTGGTAAATATTATTAAAAAATTAGAAAACGATATGAGAACTTTAGCACAAGGGGACTTTACCATAAAAGTTCCTGAAAATGTATTAAAGAGAAAAGATGAATTTGGAGAAATTGCCCATGCTGTTGACCACATGTTAAAATCTATAAGAGAAATGATAAGGGAAGTTAAGGAAAACGTAAATAATGTTTTATCTCAGTCTGAGAACCTTTCTGCAGTATCAGAGGAGATGGCTTCCTCTTCTCAAGAGGTAGCAAAAACAATGCAGCAGGTTGCAGAAGGTTCAACTTCTCAGGCTAATGATTTACAAGAGATAGTATCTCTTATGCAATCTCTTACAAATGCTATTGAAAATGCATATAAGAAACTTTCAACAGTTAAGCAGGAGGCAGAAAGCACTACTAGCAAGGCAAATATAGGAAAACATGAAATGGATAAGCTTATAAAATCCATTGAGGATATAAAGGGAAGTTTTGAAGTTGTAATAAACAAAGTAAGCAACTTAACAAATTCAGTTAAGGAGATAAGCAATATAACAAATGTAATAAATGCCATATCAGAACAAACAAATCTTCTTGCATTAAATGCAGCAATAGAAGCTGCAAGAGCAGGTGAGGCAGGACGAGGATTTGCTGTTGTTGCAGATGAGGTTAGAAAGCTTGCAGAGGAGTCTAAAAGATCAACAGCTGAGATTGTAAATTTAATATCATCAATTCAGTTGGATACAGAGGAGGTAATAAAGACATCAAAGGAGGTTGAAACGTTTATAGAAGCTCAAACAAGCGTTGTGGAAAACACTTTAAAATCCTTTGAAGATATACTTGAATCTGTTGAAAATATAGCTCCTCTTATGGATAGCACCTATAAAGAAATGGATGAGGTTATAAATTCAAAGGATAAGGTATTAGGAAAGGTTGAGGCTGTAAGTGCTGTAACTCAACAAAACAGTGCAGCAACGGAAGAGGTTGCAGCTTCAGCTGAGGAACTTTCAGCATCTTCACAGGAAGTTGCAGCAACAGCTCAAAGCTTAAGCTCAATGGCAATGAATCTATCAAGCATGGTAAATAAATTTAAAATAGAAGAGTAGGCTTTTGCCTACTCTCAGACCGTCGACAAACCCCACTTTTCAAAAAACGAAAAGTGGGGTTTGAGTATTTTTACAAGCATTTTTGATAAATATTTTATAAATACAAAGAAATTTTTGCCCTTTCCAGGGCCGTTTTGTCCCTTCTTCCACATCCAATTTGCCATCTTCTTTAAGTTAAAGCAAGCACAAACAAGCATCGCTTGCATGGACACTTTTTCTATCCCTCTTAGTGTTGTCCATCGCAAACCATGCTTCTCCTTCAAGTCAGCAAATACCCTCTCTATGGTTTTGCTTCTATCTTTATATAGTTCTTTGCATTCGTATGTATGTCTCAAATGTTCTACT
>NZ_FNUK01000002.1 GCF_900108045.1 Caloramator fervidus
CAATAGGAACAGAAAAGAGCAAAGGGACGAAGGTATTTGCTCTTGGTGGAAAGATAACAAATACAGGGCTTGTTGAAGTTCCGATGGGAATAACATTAAGGGAAGTTATATATGAAATAGGTGGAGGAATACCAAACGGAAAGAAGTTTAAAGCTGTTCAAACAGGAGGACCATCAGGAGGATGTATACCAGCAGAACATCTGGATACGCCAATTGATTATGATACATTAACAGCTTTAGGTTCAATGATGGGATCAGGCGGTATGATAGTAATGGACGAAGATACTTGTATGGTAGACGTTGCAAGGTTCTATCTAGATTTTACAAGAGATGAATCCTGTGGAAAGTGTACTCCTTGTAGAATAGGAACTAAGAGAATGCTTGAAATTTTAGATAAAATAGTAGAAGGAAAAGGAACGCTTGAAGATCTAGATAAATTAGAAGAACTTGGAAAACAAATTAAAGCAACTTCGTTATGTGGACTAGGACAGACAGCACCTAATCCAGTTTTATCAACGCTTAAATATTTTAGAGATGAATATATTGCGCACGTAGTGAACAAGAAGTGTCCAGCAGGTGTATGTCAAGCCCTTTTACAATATACAATCATTGAAGAAAAGTGTAAAGGTTGTGGTTTATGCGCAAGACAGTGTCCAGTAAATGCAATTTCAGGACAAGTTAAGAGTCCATTTAAGATTGATCCAGAAAAATGTATTAAATGTGGTGCATGTATAGAAAAGTGTCCATTTAAGGCTATAGTTAAGAAATAGGAGGTGAAGACAATAATGGAAATGGTAAAGTTAACCATAGATGGAATCGAAGTAGAAGTGCCTAAAGGAACGACAGTTATTGAAGCAGCACGAAAAATAGGTATAAATATTCCAAGTCTTTGTTATTTAAAAGGGGTGAGTCATACTTCAAGTTGTAGGGTTTGTGTAGTTGAAGTTGGTCCAAGGCTTATAGCTTCATGTACTTTACAATGTGAAAATGGAATGGAAATTAAAACCAATACTCCAAGAGTTAGAGAGGCAAGAAAAACAGTAGTAGAACTTCTTTTATCAAATCATAAGAGAGAGTGTACTTCATGTGTTAGAAGTGAAAATTGTGAACTTCAAAGGTTAGCAAAGGAATTAAACATAAGGGATATAAGATTTGAAGGAGAAAGAATAAGTTATGAAATAGATCAATCTTCTCCTGCACTTGTAAGAGATCAAGAGAAATGCGTGCTTTGCGGAAGATGTATAAATACATGTAAAAATGTGCAAACTGTAGGTGCAATAGATTTTTCAAGAAGAGGATTCAAAACAAGAATTTCAACTGCATTTGATAAAGATATAGCAGATACAGTGTGTGTAAATTGTGGTCAATGTATAATGGCTTGTCCAGTTGGTGCTCTAACTGAGAAGGAAAATATAAAAGATGTATGGAAGGCACTTGCTGATCCAGAAAAGTTTGTTGTAGTTCAAACTGCACCTGCTGTAAGAGTAGCACTCGGTGAAGAGTTTGGAATGCCGATGGGAACAAGGGTTACAGGTAAGATGGTTGCAGCACTTAGAAGACTAGGATTTGATAAAGTATTTGATACAGATTTTGCTGCCGATTTAACTATAATGGAGGAAGGAACAGAATTCTTGTCTAGACTAGAAAAAGGAGAAAGACTTCCTCTTATGACAAGTTGTTGCCCAGGTTGGGTTAAATTTGTTGAACATTTTTATCCAGAGCTTATAGATAATTTATCAACTTGTAAATCACCACATGAGATGGAAGGAGCTTTAATTAAGCATTATTTAGCTGAAAAACTTGGCATAGATAAGAAAAATGTTGTGGTTGTTTCAATAATGCCATGTGTTGCTAAAAAGTTTGAAAGTCAAAGAGAAGAGCTTTCAAATGAAAATATACAAGATGTAGACTACGTATTAACTACAAGAGAACTTGCACAGATGATTAAAGAAGCAGGGATAGATTTTGTAAACCTTCCAGATGAAGAATTTGATAATCCACTTGGAGAATCAACAGGTGCAGGTGTTATCTTTGGAGCTACTGGTGGAGTTATGGAGGCAGCATTAAGAACGGTTTATGATATTCTTTCAGGACAGGATTTAGATTCAATAGAATATGTTCAAGTTAGAGGAACTGAAGGAATAAAGGAAGCAGAACTTACCCTACCAAATGGTAAGGTAATAAGAGTGGCTGTTGCACATGGTCTTGGAAATGCTAGAAAGCTTATGGAGGTTGTAAAGAGCGGAGAAAAACATTATGATTTTATAGAAGTAATGGCTTGTCCAGGAGGATGCGTAACAGGAGGAGGACAGCCAATAGTAGATTCAAAAACGTTAGCGTGCATTGATGTTAAGGCTAAAAGAGCAGCAGCAATATATGATGAAGATAAAGATATGCCAATTAGAAAGTCACATAAAAATCCATATGTAATAAAGTTATATGAAGAATTCTTAGGAAAACCAAATAGCCATAAAGCACACGAGTTATTGCATACTCATTATGTGAAAAGGGATAGATTTTAATAGGTATATCCGCTACAACAGTTTTTCTGTTGTGGGGGATTGAATTAAACTACCCGATTGCAAGGAGTTTTTCTAAGCAAGAGGGGAAGGTAAAATAGGTTATTTATACCTTCCAGCTTTTGCTGGAAGGTTTTTTTGTAAGGAGGTGTTATAGTGGAAAAAAGACTTGGAATTGTAGGTATAGTTATAGAAGATTTAGAAAAAGCGAGCAGTGTTAATTATATTTTACATGAATATAGTGATATTATTGTTGGAAGAATGGGTATACCATATAGAAATAGAGGTGTTTCTGTTATTTCATTAATTGTGGATGGAACAACAGATGAGATAAGTGCACTTACAGGGAAACTAGGAAAAATAAAAGGTGTTAGTGTGAAATCAGCATTAACTAAGAAATAGGTGATAAAATGAGAGAGTTATTGTATAGAATTGCTGAAGGTTATGTTCCAACTTTAAGTGAAATAGAAAATATATTGTCTTTAAATGAAGAAGATGCAGAGATTTTATTTAAGATTGCTGATGATATTAAAAAGTTATATTTTGGAAATTCAATTCATATAAGAGGTATAATTGAATTTTCGAATTATTGCAGAGCAAATTGCAAATACTGTGGTTTAAGGTGTAGCAATGATAAACTTATAAGATATCGAATGAGTAAGGAAGAAATTATAAATTGTGCTAAAGAAGCTATTGATGCTGGGTATAAAACTTTAGTTCTTCAATCTGGGGAAGATTTGTATTATACTAAGGAAATATTAGGAGATATAATTAAGTCTATAAAAGAATATGCTGATATTTCAATAACTTTAAGTATAGGAGAAAGAAAATTTGAAGATTATAAATATTTAAAAGAAGTAGGAGCGGATAGATTTTTAATGAAACATGAAACAGCAGATGAGTTATTATACAATAATTTACATCCACATTCTACTTTTAATAATAGAATGAGTTGTTTAAAAAATCTAAAACAACTAGGATATCAGCTAGGTAGTGGTTTTATAATTGGACTTCCTGGACAGACTCTTAGAACCATTGCAAAAGATATAATGCTTCTTAAGGAATTAGATGTTGACATGGCTGGAATAGGACCATTTATTCCTCATAAAGGTACTCCACTTGGGAGTGAAAAACCAGGAAGTGCATTTTTAACTGTAAAAGTTATAGCTCTTTCTAGAATTCTTTTAAAAAGGGTTCATCTTCCAGCAACAACTGCACTTGGAGTTTTGGATAAAAAATATAGAGATAAAGCTTTTTTTGCAGGAGCTAATGTTATTATGCAAAAAATTGAACCATATAACTATAGAAAACTGTATGAAATATACCCTAAAACTTTAGAAGACAAAAAAAGCATAAAGCAAGAAAGACAGGAATTAGAAATATACTTAAAAGGTTTAAATTTAGAGATATCAAATGATAAGGGAGATGCTCTTATTTTATAGGAGGTATAATTATGGAAACAGTAAGACAAACATTTATAAATGATAGAGAAATATTTGATATATTAAGTGAAGCTAAAATAAAGGCAAAAAATAAAGAATATGTAGTTAAAATATTAGAGAAAGCTGAAAAAGCAAAGGGGCTTGAACCATTAGAAGCTGCGGTATTGCTTAATGTCAATGATACGGGATATTTAAATAAGATTTTTAAGCTTGCAAAGTATATAAAAGAAAAGATATATGGAAGAAGAATAGTGTTATTTGCCCCTTTGTATGTAAGTAATTATTGTGTAAATGAATGTGAATATTGCGGATATAAATATTCAAACTGTAGTTTTAAAAGAAGGAAATTGACCATGGATGAGCTTATAGAAGAAGTTAAAGTTTTGGAATCTCTTGGACATAAAAGACTTGCTCTTGAAGCAGGTGAAGATCCCCAAAATTGTCCTATAGAGTATATTTTAGATTGCATAAAAACAATATATTCTATAAAATTTGACAATGGAAGTATAAGAAGAATAAATGTAAATATAGCAGCAACAAGTGTTGAGAATTATAAAAAACTTAAAGAAGCAGGTATTGGAACATATATATTATTTCAGGAAACTTACCATAAAGAAACTTACGAAAAAATGCATAAAAAAGGACCTAAACATAATTATGATTATCATACAACTGCAATGGATAGAGCAATGGAAGCAGGAATTGATGATGTAGGTCTTGGAGTTTTGTATGGACTTTATGATTTTAAGTATGAAACAGTTGCAATGCTTATTCATGCAAAATACCTAGAAAATAAATTTGGAGTAGGACCTCATACGGTTTCTGTTCCAAGGCTAAAAAAGGCTGAAGGAGTTGATTTAAATAAATTTCCTTATTTAGTATCTGATGAAGATTTTAAAAAGATTGTAGCAGTTTTAAGATTGGCGCTTCCTTATACAGGAATGATTTTATCTACAAGAGAGGAACCAAAGTTTAGAGATGAGGTAATTGCTCTTGGTATTTCACAAATAAGTGCTGGCTCATGTACAGGAGTTGGCGGATATGTTGAACATTATAAAAAACAACATAATGCAGATGAAAAACCTCAATTTCAAGTAGAAGATCATCGTTCACCTCTTGAGATCATAAAGAGCTTAATGAGGGGAGGATATATACCTAGCTATTGCACAGCATGTTATAGAGAAGGAAGAACAGGAGATAGATTTATGCGCCTTGCTAAAACAGGTCAAATAAACAATATTTGCCAACCTAATGCATTAATTACTTTAAAAGAATTTTTGATTGATTATGGTGATGAAGAGGCAAAAAAATTAGGTGATGAAATTATAAAAAGAGAACTTAAAGCAATTCCTAATGAAAAAGTAAGACAATTGACAATAAATATGCTTAAAAGAATAGAACAAGGAGAAAGAGATTTAAGATTTTAAGGAGGATTTTTATGATAGATACTCCAAAGGCGAATAGACTTCATATTGCAATATTTGGTAGAAGAAATGCAGGAAAGTCAAGCCTTATAAATGCTTTAACAGGTCAAGAAATTGCTCTTGTTTCAGATTATGCAGGTACAACTACAGATCCAGTTTATAAAGCTATGGAACTGTTGCCTATAGGACCTGTTGTAATAATAGATACTGCAGGAATAGATGACGAAGGAGAAGTTGGTGAACTTAGAGTAAAAAAAACAAAGGAAGTTTTAGATAAGACAGATCTTGCATTGCTTGTATTTGATCCTGAAAATACGGATTTTTCTATAGAACAAGAATGGTTTAACGCTTTGAAAGATAAAAAAATACCTACTATTGGTGTAATAAATAAGATAGATATACAAGATATAGATGAGAATAAATTAAAAAAATATTTTGATATTCCTTTTGTAAAGATAAGCGCAAAATTGAAAATGAATATAGGTAGACTTAAAGAAGCTATTCAGAAATATGCACCTGAGGATTTTGAAAAAAAGACTATAGTAGGAGATATTGTAAAAGCCAAGAACTTAGTTGTTTTAGTAGCTCCACAAGATATTCAGGCTCCTAAAGGAAGACTTATACTTCCTCAAGTTCAAGTAATAAGGGATATACTAGATAATGATGGAGTTGCGTTAGTTGTAAAGGATAGCGAGTTAGAGGATATATTAAATTCTTTAAATAGAAAACCAGATTTAGTTATAACTGATTCACAAGTGTTTAAGAAAGTAAATGAGACACTAGAAGAAGATATTCCTTTAACATCGTTTTCTATTTTAATGGCAAAATATAAAGGTGATCTTAATATATTGATAGAAGGTGCGAAAACAATAGATAATTTAAAAGATGGAGATAGAGTTCTTATTGCTGAGGCTTGCACTCATCATCCGCTTGAAGGAGACATTGGACGCGAAAAACTGCCAAATTGGTTGAAACAAAGGACAGGAGCTAAACTTGATATTAAAGTCATTGCTGGTGTTGATTTTCCTGAAGATTTAACATCTTATAAACTTATAATTCATTGTGGAGCATGTATGTTTAATAGAAAGCAAATGATGACTCGAATAATAAGAGCAAAAGAACAAGGAGTTCCGATAACTAATTATGGAATAGCAATAGCATATATTAATGGAATACTTGATAGAGTAACAAAAATGTTAATAAAATAAAATGGGCACTATAAAGGTGCCTTTTTTATTTTAGTAAAATTTATTGAAAAATATTCAAAAAAATTATAATATTAGAATAGAATTTATAGCGGGGGAATATGGATATGCAATTAAGCATGATTAAAGATTTGCTTAACGCTGAAGTTTTATGTAATGAAGATATGTTATGTATGGAAACTTTTAGTGCTTTTGCAAGTGATTTAATGAGTGATGTTTTGGCTTTAAGTTGTAAAGAAACCATATTGATTACAGGGCTTACTAATATTCAGACCATAAGAACGGCAGAGATGCTTGATATAAAGTGTATTATATTTGTTAGGAACAAAAAACCAGATAATAATGTTATACAGTTTGCAAAAGAGAAAGGGATATGTCTTTTAGCTACATCATATACTATGTTTACAACTTGTGGAATATTATATTGCAATGGAATAAAAGGAGCTGATATGTGCTAATGGAGGAATTACTTTCTGTAAAATATGATGTTATCAGTGGAGATTTTATAAGAGGCGGAGAGGCTTCAAGTAATTTAAAAAAGCTTTTAAATCAACTTGGAATACGTAGCGATGTTGTAAAAAGAATTTGTGTTGCATGTTATGAAGCTGAAATGAATATAGTTATACATAGTGTCGGAGGATACATACAGGCTAAAATTTATAATGATAGAATTGAAATTATAGCTTATGATAATGGTCCAGGTATTCCAGATATTGAACTTGCGATGCAAGAAGGTTATTCTACTGCATCAGAGATTGCTCGTGAAATGGGGTTTGGGGGAGGAATGGGACTTCCAAATATAAAAAGGAGTAGTGATGAATTCTATATAACATCTGAAGTAGGTAAATATACCAAGCTAAAGATAATAATTTATTTTGACTAAGGTGATTGTTATGAAACAACTATTTCATTCAGTTTCATTAATATCTGAAAAATGTATAGGATGTACTAAATGTTTAATGAATTGTCCTGTTGAAGCTATTAGGGTAAAAAATGGAAAAGCAGTTATCTATAATGAAAAATGTATAGATTGTGGGGAATGTATAAAAATATGTCCATATGGAGCACATGTGGCTGTTAAGGATTCATTAGATGATTTATCAAAGTATAAGAAAAAAGTTGTAATTCCTTCGGTTACTTTATATTCTCAATTTGGCTCTAAAGTACTTCCTTGTGATGTAAATGAAGCATTGTTAAAGCTTGGATTTGATGAAGTATTTGATATAACATTTGCTTGCGATATTGCAGCAGAAATATTAAAAAAGGATATAGAAAACGTAGTTAAACCAGCTATTTCAACATTATGTCCAACTGTTATAAGGCTTATAGAGACTGCTTATCCTAGCCTTATAAGTCATTTAGTAAAAATATTAACACCTATTGAAATTTCAGCATTTTTAATTAGAGAAAAGTATCAAAAACAAGGCTTAAAAAATGAAGATATAGGAGTTTTTTTCTTAACTCCATGTCCAAGTTGGGTTACAAAAATTAAGGAATTATCTAATAATGAAAATATAAAGATTAATGGTGCTATTCCAATAAGTGATATATATTCTAAAATGTTAAAATATATAAAGCATAGAGATACTAATGTAAACTATTATATTTCTAAGACAGGACTTTTATGGTCATATTCTGGAGGACAGTGTAAAGCAATAGATGTAGAAAATTCTATATCAGTTGACGGAATAAAAAATGTAATAAAGGTTTTAAATGATGTTGAAACAGGAAGATTAGATGATATTGATTACATTGAGGTTCTTGCATGTTCCAATGGTTGTGTTGGAGGACTTCTGCTTGTGGAAAATCCGTATAATGCAGAAAGAATAACAAAGATGATTATAAATAAAATAGACTTTACGTATAAAGTGTTTGATTTTAATAATATAAAAAATAAGCTAATAAATAATAAAGATAGAGAAGATAAAACATTAAAATTATCTTCAGATTTTAAAAGTGCCGTTGAAATGATAAAAAATATGAATAATATAATAAATATGCTTCCTGGAACAGACTGCGGCCTTTGTGGTTCTCCTTCCTGTAAAGCATTTGCCGAAGATGTTGCTAAGGGGCTTGCATGTATTGAAGATTGTAAATTTATAAGCAATGGAGGTAAAAAAGATGAAAGTTAAAGATATAGTAGATGCATTAAAATTAAGAGTTTTGGCTGGAGAAAAAGGGTTAAATAGAGAGGCTAATGGAGTATATACTTGTGATCTTTTGAGCTGGGTTATGTCTCATGGGAAGAAAAATAATGTTTGGATCACAGTTCAAATTCATCCTAATATTGTAGCAGTAGCTTCACTTTTGGAGTTTTCGTGTATTATTATACCTGAAAATATAAGTGTAGAAGAGACAACATTAACCAAGGCTAATGAGGAAAATATACCAATTTTGCAATCCAATTTAAATGCATATGAAATATGTGTTGAACTTAATAAGTTAGGTGTATAATTATGAAGGTATATTATGATTTTCACATACATTCTGGGTTGTCTCCATGTTCGGATGATGACATGACACCTAATAACATAGTTAATATGGCTAAAATTAAAGATTTAAATGTTATTGCTGTAACAGATCATAATACTTGCAAAAATGTTGAAGCTTGTATAAAAGTTGGAAAAAGGGAAGGTATTTTAGTTATTCCAGGTATGGAACTTCAAACAAAAGAGGAGACTCACGTGATATGTCTTTTTAACAATTTAGATTCTGCAATTTTATTCGATGAGTATGTATATAGTAAACTTCCAGATATAAGAAATAAACCTGATATATTTGGAAATCAAATTATATATAATGAATATGATGAAGTAATAGGCATAGAAGAAAAACTTCTTTTAAATTCTGTGGATTTAACAATTGATGAAGTTTTTTATAGAGTGAGAGAATTAGGTGGTATATTAATTCCTGCACATGTAGATAAAGATTCTTATAGTGTAATAGCTAATCTAGGATTTATACCAGATTACTTAGATATAAAAACAGTTGAATATACAAATCTTAAAAGATTGAATAAATTAATAGATGATAAAATTTTAAAAAATAATTATATTTTCATAAAAAATTCTGATGCTCATAGTTTAGGACAAATTTCAGAAAAGGAAAATTATATAGATATTGAAGTTTTGACGATGGAGGAAATAATCAGATTTTTAAAGGGCCTTAGATATTGATTTTAAGGCCCTTATATTAATTTTCAAATAAAATTTGTAGAAATGATTATATTCATGTTGTCAATTTTTAAAATATATGTTATACTACATAAGGTAATAATTACTCACGCCATTCGATTTTTAAAAGGGTGCCGTGAAGGCCTTTTAAGAAAATGAGAATGGCGGCGGAATAACCAAATGGAGGTGTATTAAATGTCAGTAATTTCAATGAAACAATTATTAGAAGCAGGAGTGCACTTTGGACATCAAACAAGAAGATGGAATCCAAAGATGGCACAGTATATTTTTACAGAAAGAAATGGTATTTATATCATTGACCTACAAAAGACTGTTAAAAAGATGGAAGAAGCTTACGAATTTGTAAAACAGGCTGCAGCTGAAGGAAAGGAAATACTTTTTGTAGGAACTAAAAAGCAAGCTCAAGATTCTATCAAAGAAGAAGCAACAAGATGTGGAATGCATTACGTTAATCAAAGATGGCTTGGTGGAATGCTTACAAACTTTAAGACTATTAAAACAAGAATTGAAAGATTAGAAGAGCTCGAAAGAATGGAACAAGATGGAACATTTGCATTACTTCCAAAGAAGGAAGTTATGAAGTTAAGACATGAAAAAGAAAAGCTTGAAAAGAATCTTGGCGGAATCAAAAATATGAAAAAACTTCCAGATATTTTATTTATAGTTGACCCAAGAAAAGAAAAAAATGCGGTTGCAGAAGCTAAAATTTTAGGTATACCAGTTGTAGCAATTGTGGATACTAACTGCGATCCAGATGATGTTGATTATGTAATTCCAGGTAATGACGATGCAATTAGAGCGGTTAAACTAATTACATCTAAGATAGCTGATGCAGTAATAGAAGGTAAACAAGGAGAACAAATGACTGAATAAACAAGGTAAGGGAAATTCCCTTACCTTTAACATAATTGTTAAGAATTCATTACATAAGGAGGAATATATATGCAAATAACCGCTAAAATGGTTAGTGAACTTAGAGAGAGAACTGGCGCTGGTATGATGGATTGTAAAAAAGCTCTTACTGAAGCTAATGGAGATATGGAAAAAGCTATAGAAATATTAAGAGAAAAGGGATTAGCAGCAGCAGCAAAAAAGGCTGGAAGGATAGCTGCTGAAGGATTAGTTGAAACATATATAACAGACGATGGAAAAAGAGGAGCTATTATTGAATTAAACTGTGAAACAGACTTTGTGGCTCAAAATGCTGATTTCGTTGCATTAGCTAAGAATATAGCAAAACATGTTGCTTTTTCAAATGCTAATACAGTAGAAGAAGTCTTAAATGAAAGCTTTATTGCAGATAATAGTGTAACAGTTAAGGATGCTATAACAGCTCTTATAGCAAAGCTTGGAGAAAATATGACTTTTAGAAGATTTGAAAGATTCGTAGCAAATGAAGGAGTTATAACTGATTATATTCATGGTGGCGGAAGAATAGCAGTTATGGTTCAATTAAATGGAAAAAATGAAAATATATTAAGAGAAGTTGCTAAAGAACTTGCTTTACAAATAGCAGCTGCAAATCCTTTATATTTAACTAGAGAAGATGTTCCAAGTGATGTTATTGAAAAAGAAAAAGAAATATATAGACAACAAGCATTAAATGAAGGTAAGCCTGAAAAAGTTATTGAAAAAATGGTTGAAGGTAGATTACAAAAATATTTCAAGGAAGTTTGCTTGCTTGAACAGCTTTGGATAAAAGATCAAGATTTAACTATAAAGAAATATCTTGAAGATAAGTCTAAAGAAGCAGGTAGTGAAATATCAGTTGTAAAATTCACAAGATTTGAAAAAGGTGAAGGAATAGAAAAGAAAGAAGAAAATTTTGCAGAGGAAGTTATGAAACAGGTTAGAATGTAAAAAAGAGAACACGATTGTGTTCTCTTTTTTTGAAAAAGAAGGATTTTGTATAATTATATAGAATTATTCTATTGGAGGTAAATTTATGAATACACCTAAATATAAAAGAGTAATGCTCAAATTAAGTGGTGAAGCATTAGCAGGTAAAACTGGGTATGGTTTTGATTTTGAAGTAGTAAAAAGAATAGCCTCTGAAATTAAAGAACTTGTGGAAATGGGTGTTCAAGTTGGAGCTGTAGTTGGTGGGGGAAATATATGGAGAGGTAGAAATGGTATAGGTATGGATAGGACTACAGCGGATTATATGGGAATGTTAGCTACATGCATTAACGCGATGGCGTTACAAAATATTCTTGAAAATATGGGAGTTGTTACGAGGGTTCAAACTGCCATAGAAATGAGGGAAATTGCTGAACCTTTTATAAGAAGAAAAGCAATAAGGCATCTAGAAAAAGGTAGAGTAGTTATATTTGCAGGTGGAACTGGCAATCCTTATTTTTCAACAGATACGGCTGCAGCATTAAGAGCTGCGGAAATTTGTGCAGAAGTTATATTGCTAGCTAAGAAAGTAGATGGAGTATACGATTCTGATCCAAATTTAAATCCTAATGCTAAAAAATTTGAAAAACTAACTTTTCAAGAGGTTTTAGAGAAAAATTTAAAAGTTATGGATTCTACAGCGACTTCATTATGTAAAGATAACAATATACCAATTATTGTTTTTGGCTTGGATACACCAGGCAACATAAAAAAAGCAATTTTTGGAGAACCAGTAGGAACTATAGTGTCAAATTAATAAGGAGGTTTAAAATATGATTAAAGATATTATAAAATCTCATGAGGAAAAAATGAAAAAAACTTTAGAAGTATTAAAGCATGAACTTCAAAGTTTAAAAGCAGGAAGAGCAAATCCAGCTATGTTAGATAAGATCACTGTAGATTATTATGGCACTCCAACTCACATATCTGCGTTAGCTACAATAACTGTTCCAGAACCAAGGATGTTATTAATTCAACCTTGGGATAAGAATGTTGTAAAAAATATAGAAAAAGCAATTCAAAAGTCAGATCTTGGCGTAAATCCTATTTCAGATGGTAATGTTGTAAGAATAGTTCTTCCGGAATTAACAGAAGAAACAAGAAAAAACTTAGTTAAGGTTGTTAAAAAACAAGGAGAAGATGCAAAAGTTGCAATAAGATCAATTCGTAGAGATGCTAATGAAAAAGTAAAAGCCCTTAAGAAAGAAGGAATATCTGAAGACGAGATAAAAAGAGCAGAGGATGAAATTCAAAAGTTAACTGATAATTTTATTAAGGAAATTGATAAACTTGTAGAAGCTAAGGAAAAGGAGATAATGACTGTATAATGGATGTAAGAAAATTTTTGGGGTTTGACTTGGAAAAGGTTGAAGAGATGCTTAAAAAGCATAATGTAAAATATAGAATATGTTATTTACTTTCTCCAAAAGGAAAGAAATTAGGAGAAGAAAAAAAGGTAATAAAAATAGAAGAAAAAGATGATGAATTTATTATTTATGTTTCTTATTTTTAAATCCCCTCATATAGAGGGGGATTTTTGCATTAGGAGGTTTAGAATTTATGGAATGGATATTAAATAAATTAAGAAAAAAAGATGAGAGTGATAATATTGACATAGATATGTCTAACATACCTCAGCATATAGCTATTATAATGGATGGAAATGGGCGATGGGCAAAAAGAAGGAATTTGCCAAGGACGATGGGACATAGAGCTGGGGTAGAAACTATTAGAGAAATAGTAAAAACTTGTTCAAAACTTGGAGTAAAATATCTAACTTTATATGCTTTTTCAACTGAAAACTGGAAAAGACCGAAGGAAGAAGTTAATGCATTAATGAATTTATTAGTTGAATATTTAAGGGGTGAAGTAGATGAATTAAATAAAAATAATGTCATAATAAATTGGATCGGAGATATATCGAAGCTACCTAGTATGTGTCAAGCAGAATTGATTAGAGCCAAAGAAATTACAAAAAATAATACGGGGCTTATGTTAAACTTAGCATTGAATTATGGTGGAAGGGATGAAATTAAAAGAGGAATAGTAAATATAGTAAAGGATGTAAAAGAAGGAAAATTAAATATAAATGATATAAATGAAGAATTGATATCAAGTTATTTAGATACATCTAAAATGCCTGATCCTGATCTTTTGATAAGACCAAGTGGGGAACTTAGAATTAGCAATTTTTTGTTATGGCAAATAGCTTATGCAGAGTTATGGTTTTCTGATGTTTTATGGCCAGATTTTACTAGTAAACATTTAATACAAGCTATTAAAGATTATCAGATGAGAGATAGAAGATTTGGTGGAATAAAATAAAAGAAGGTGATGTTATGAGTAAAAGAGTTATTAGTGCTTTAATTGCTCTTCCTCTTTTAATTGTTTTTACTATTTATGGAGGAATAATTTTTAAACTAGGGGTTTCAGCTTTAACTTTATTAGCACTTTATGAATATGTAAATGCTTATAAAAATACCAATTATAAAATTATAGTTCCTGTTTTTATTGCAATTTATTTTTTAAATTTAATTTTTATTTTTACAAATCAAGGACCTGAAAAGGACTTATTGTTGATAGTATTAGCAGTTTTAATAAGTATGGCAATTCCTATTTTTAATAAAGAATATAATGTTATTTCTTCAGCATTAACGTGTATTGGAATTGTATACATAATTGTTTTCTTTAATATGTTAATTTATGTTAGAATGGGAACTAATGGGCATAAATTTATTTGGTTAATATATATAATAGCATGGGCATGTGATACTTTAGCTTATTATTCAGGCAGTTTTTTAGGAAAACATAAATTATGTCCAGAAGTAAGCCCTAAAAAAACAGTGGAGGGGTCTATTGGAGGAATTGTAGGAAGTATATTAGGAGTTTTGATTTGGTGTTGGCTTAATAATGATTTAAAGCTTAATTTATTATATATGATAATTCTAGGAATTTTAGGAGGAATCATATCTCAAATAGGGGATTTATCTGCTTCACTTATAAAACGATATGTTGGAATTAAAGATTATGGAAATATAATGCCAGGACATGGGGGAATTCTAGATAGATTTGATAGCATACTCTTTATTGCACCAATAGTATATTATTATATAGAAAAAGTAATTTTTTAGGGCGATTATATGCAGGTGTTCAATAATAGTATACGAAGTAAAGTAATATTTTTAGGTATTATAATTTTATTTTTAAAGGTTTGTTCTATTTATTTTGGTCATTTATTGTTTGCAATTTTTATTTCATTATTATTACAGCCCTTCATAGAAATTTTAAGGAAGTTAAATGTTAATAAGACAACAGCCATCGTTTTAGTTTATAGTATTTTTATTTTATTAATGTTTTTTGTTATAAAATTTTTGGTAAGTTATGTTTATGAAGTAGTTGTAAATTTGTCAAATGATTTTTCTTATTATGCAAGTAACTTTCAAATTTTGAATGAAAAGTTTAATAATGCTATTAATTTGGGTAATGTTATAAATTATATCAAGGTAACATTAGATATGTTTAAAGATAAAATATTAAACTTAGTTTTAACTGCTCTGAATAGTTTTGCAAATGTTTTTTTGATAATTTTAATATCTTTTATAATAAATTATGATTTTGAAAAAATAAAAGAATATTTAAAAACTTTTATGCCAGATGATTTACAAATAGCGTTTTATAAAACTTATATATATTTAAAGAGTATGATTTTTATTCAACTGCAATTAGTAGTTATATCTTTGTTTTTTATGACAGTTTGTTTTCATTTATTAGGTTTTAAAGAAGCATTTTTATATGGGTTTTTTTGTGGTGTTTTAGATATATTACCTATTTTAGGACCAGCTTTATTTTTTATTCCATTAATAATTTATAAGTTTATTTTGAATGAAAAAATATTAGCCATAGGATTAATTTTGACATATGTAATAAATATTATGATAAGACAAATTTTAGAGGTGAAATTGATAAATATGAAACTTAAAATAAGTCCTTTAGCTATAATTTTAGTTCTTTATTTTGGATGGATAATATTTGGTTGGATAGGTATATTTGTTTCACCTATTTTGTATTTATTATCTTTAGAGATTTTTACGAAGGATAATTTATTTTCGAAAGGGGTATATTCTAAATGAAGGGATTATGCATATTAGGTTCAACTGGCTCTATAGGGACTCAAGCATTAGAAGTAGTAAGACACATGAAGGATGAATATAAAGTTATAGCAATTACAGCAAAAAGTAATGTAGAACTTCTTGTAAAACAAGCAAAAGAATTTAAACCTAAATATGTTGTAATAATGGATGAAGAAAAAAAGAAATACTTGGAAGATAAGCTCTGTAATATGGGTATAAAAGTATTAACTTCTTTAGAAGGCATGGAATATGTTGTAACATTAAAAGAAGTAGATATTGTATTAACTTCTGTTGTAGGGATGATAGGATTAAGACCTACAATTCAAGCTATAAGAGCAGGAAAAAGGATTGCATTAGCTAATAAGGAAACAATGGTAGTCGCAGGTGAAATAATTAAAAAAGAGTTAAAAAAGAGTAATAGTGAAATAATACCTGTAGATAGTGAACATAGTGCAATATATCAATGTATAGATGATAATGACCAAAAATCAATAAGGCGAATTATTTTAACTGCTTCAGGAGGTCCTTTTAGAGGTAAGAAAAAGTCAGAATTAATTAATGTTACACCTGAAATGGCAATAAAGCACCCTCGTTGGAATATGGGAAAAAAGATTTCAGTAGATTCAGCTACTTTAATGAATAAAGCATTAGAAGTGATAGAAGCTCATTGGCTTTTTGATATAGATTATGATAAAATTGACGTAATAATTCATCCACAAAGCATAATACATTCGATGGTAGAATATATTGATGGTTCTATTATTGCCCAGTTAGGTCCTACGGATATGAAAATTCCTATTAAGTATGCTTTAGAATACCCAAAACGTACAAAGGGAATTTGTAACTATTTAGATTTTAAAACTATTTCTGCTTTAACTTTTGAAGAAGTGGATTATGAAACTTTTGAATGTTTAAAATTAGGTTATGAAGCAGGAAAGATTGGAGGTTCAATGCCTTTGGTATTAAATAGTGCTAATGAAGAAGCAGTTAGGTTATTTTTAGAAGGGAAGATATCTTTCTTAGACATTCCTCAAATTGTTAAACATGCTATGAGAAATCACAAAGTCGAATATAATTTAAGCATTGAAAGAATTTTAGAGATTGAAAAAATTATAAGAGAATATGTAAATAGTATAGTATGATGTAATAGGAAGGTGATTAATTTGATAACATTATTAGCTTCTATATTTGTATTTGGACTCTTGATTACGGCTCATGAATTAGGACACTTTCTTTTAGCAAAATTAAATGGGGTTAAAGTATTAGAATTTTCTATAGGAATGGGACCTAGATTGTTTAAAATTAGAGGAGATGAAACTGTTTACAGTTTACGACTTTTACCAATTGGTGGCTATGTAAAAATGCTTGGTGAAGATGAAGAAAGTGATGATCCAAGAGCTTTCAGAAATCAAAATCCATGGAAAAGATTTTCAATATTAGTTGCGGGAGCATTAATGAATTTTATTTTAGCTATAATTTTATTTACTATTATATTTTATAATGTAGGGGTAACTACCCTTATTATAGAAAATGTAGTTAAAGATTTTCCTGCTTATCAAGCTGGAATAAGACCTGGTGATAAAATAATAGCTGTAAATGATAAGCCGGTAAGTACTTGGAATGAATTTATAGTTTTTATGTCTAATAATGGAAGTAATCCTTTAAAATTAACTATTAAAAAAGATAATATCATAACTGATAAAATAGTAAAACCTAAACTTGAAGAGAAAGAAAACAGATATATAATAGGAATATCTCCGCATGTAGAAAAAGGTAATATACTAATTTCATTAACAAATTCTATAAAAGAAACAACTAGTTCTATAAAACAAATGTTAATATATATTGGCAAGCTTATAACAAGAAAAGTGTCTACTGAGCAACTTGGGGGGCCAGTAGCTATAATAAAAATGTCTGGCGAAGCAGCTAAAATAGGCATTTGGAGTTTATTATATTTTGCTGGCTTTTTAAGTATAAATTTAGGGGTTATTAATCTAATACCTTTTCCTGCATTAGATGGTGGTTGGGTAGTAATTACTCTTTTTGAAGGTATTACTGGTAAAAAAATAGATGAAAATAAGATAGGATTTATTAACTTAGTTGGATTTACATTATTGATGTTACTTGCATTGATAGTAACATATAGAGATATTATGAGAATATTTTCATAAAGGTGATGTTATGCAAAGGAAAAAAACTAGAAAAATAAAAATAGGTAACATTTTTATTGGTGGAGATTCACCAATTGCTATACAATCAATGACTAATACCAAAACCATTGACATTAAAGGAACTATTGAACAGATAAAAAATTTAGAACATATAGGTTGTGATATAATAAGAGTAGCTGTTCCAGATGAAGATTCTGCTAAAGCTATAAAAGAAATAAAAAAATTTATAAATATTCCATTAGTTGCAGATATTCATTTTGATTATAAATTGGCTATAAAAGCAATACAAAATGGAGCAGACAAAATAAGGATAAATCCAGGAAATGTTGGAGGAATAAGTAAAATTAAAGAAATAATTAAGGTAGCTAAGGAATACAATGTTCCAATTCGAGTAGGAGTAAATTCTGGTTCTTTAGAAAAAGATATATTAGAAAAATATAAAAGACCTTGTCCAGAAGCTTTAGTAGAAAGTGCTATAAGAAATGTATGCATATTAGAAGATTTAGATTTTTTTCAAATTGTTGTTTCTGTAAAATCATCTAATGTAATTGAAACAATAGAATCTTATAAAATGCTTTCTTCAAGGCTAGATTATCCTTTACACATTGGAATAACTGAGTCTGGTACTATGTTAGCAGGAACCATAAAATCTTCAGTAGGTCTTGGTATATTATTATATGAAGGTATAGGGGATACTATAAGGGTTTCATTAACTGATGATCCTATAAATGAAGTTAAGGTAGCTAAAATTATCCTTAAATCATTAGGTTTAAGAAAAGGAATTGAAATAATTTCTTGTCCAACCTGTGGTAGAACAAATATTAATTTAATTGAGCTAGCTAATAATATAACAAAAGAAATTGAAAATATTGATAAACCCATTAAAGTAGCTATAATGGGATGTGCTGTAAATGGTCCTGGAGAAGCTAGAGAAGCTGATATAGGGATTGCTGCAGGTGTTGGTGAGGCTCTTATATTTAAAAAGGGTAAAATAGTAAAAAAAGTTCCTGAAGATAAAATTTTACAAGAGCTATTAAATGAAATATATAATTTTTAGGAGTTAGCTTAGGGGGATAAATTATGAAAGCTACTTGTGTGATACCTGCTTATAATGAAGAAAAAACCATAGGAAAAATAATAGATGTAGTAAAAAATATTAACTTAATAGAAAAAATAATAGTTGTTAGTGATGGTTCTAGTGACAATACAGCAGATATTGCAAAGGAAAGAGGAGCACATGTAATTGAGTTAGAGAAAAATTTAGGGAAAGGGGCGGCAGTAAAAGTTGGGATTGAAAACTCAGAAAGTGATGTTATACTACTTTTAGATGCTGATTTAATAGGTTTAAAGGAAAAACATGTTTATGACTTGTTGTTACCTATTTTTAGTGATGAAGCAGATATGACAATTGGTGTATTCGTTAATGGTAGGTTTGCAACAGATTTAGCTCAAAAGATTGCTCCATTTTTATCAGGACAACGAGGGGTAAAGAAAGATATTCTAAATAAAATTGATAAAATAGATATAACAAAATATGGAATAGAAATAGCATTGACTAAATATGCAAAAAAATATAATTATCGAGTAAGAAATGTTGAATTACCTGATTTAACCCATATAATGAAAGAAGAAAAATTAGGTTTTAAAGAAGGGTTTAAAGCAAGATTAAGAATGTATAAAGATATTATAAGATGTTTGAGGATATAGGATGGTGGTTTAATGTTAAAACCATTAAGAGATATTATTAATGATTCAAGTTCCATATATGATGACATTTATGTAAAAAAAATTATAATAAATAAAAAATTAGGTAAACTTGATGTTATAATAAGGGCTTTTAGAGATTTTGATGATGTAACTTTAGAATTAATAAAGGATTTTTTTAATAAGAAATTAGGTATCGTGCATGAAATAAATATATATCAAGAAAAAAATGATTTAGAAAACATAACTTTTAGTAAGGAAGACTTTAATAAGATAATAAGCGAAGTGTTTGAAAATAATCCTTCAATTATGGCTTTATTGATAAATAGTGAATATGAATATGATAATCAAAATTTAGTTATTAATGTTGATAATTATTTTTTATATAAATTATTAGTAAATAAAAAAGCAGATTTATATTTAAAAGACTTTATAAAAAAGTTTTACAATCAGAGTATTAATGTAATATTTAAGGTAAAAGAATTTGATATAGATAATTATAATCATGAAAAAGAGAAGCAAGAGAAGGAAATCATAAATAATATTTTAAATAGTGATTCTAAAGTAGAATCTAAAGAAAATAATATTAGTGATAATATAGACAAAATTAATAATGAAGATATAAATAATTCTAATTTAATAATTGGAAAAGAAATACTGCAACATCCTGTTAAAATAATTTCATTAAATGAAACATCTGGTATGGTTGCTGTTAGTGGAGAAATATTTAATATAGATTTTAAAGAAACAAAAAATGGTAAATTGATTGTTACTTTATATGTTACTGATTATACATCTTCTATTGCTGTAAAGATATTTGCAAATAGCAAAACAGGTGAACAACTAAAAAATAGATTAGACAATGGAATGTTTATAAAGGTTTATGGAGAAGTTGTTAATGATCCTTTCTTGAAGGAATTAGTTATTATGGCCAAGTCAATAGAAAAGGTAGAAAATCCAAAACGAATGGATAATGCGCCTGAGAAACGTGTTGAGCTTCATCTGCACACTCAAATGAGTGCAATGGATGGTGTATCGTCTGCTAAATCATTAATAAAAAGGGCAAAAGAATGGGGACATAAAGCAATAGCGATCACAGATCATGGTGTAGTTCAAGCTTTTCCAGAAGCTATGGACGCTGCTAAGGAAATGGGAATAAAAGTTATTTATGGTGTAGAAGGTTATTTAGTTAATGATGGAGAACCCTTAATATTAAGGCCAAATAAATATTCACTAGATTCTACTTTTGTAGTGTTTGATATTGAGACAACAGGCTTTAATGCTAATAAAGATGAAATAATTGAAATAGGAGCTGTTAAAATTAAGGATTTTAAAATAGTTGATAAGTTTTCTGCACTTATTAATCCAGAAAGAGAAATTTCTAAGGAAATAATTGAATTAACGGGGATTACTAACGAAATGATCAGCGATAAGCCAAGACTTGGTGAGGTATTGCCATTATTTTTAGAATTCATTGGAGATGCTCCTGTTGTTGCTCATAACGCTAAATTTGATACTAGTTTTATTCGTGAAAAATCTAAAAAATTAAATTTAAAGTTTGAAAATACAGTTATAGATACTTTAACTCTTTCTAGGTGGTTATTACCAGAGCTTAAAAAGCATAAATTAAATATAATTGCAGAATACCTTGGAGTAAAGCTTGAGAATCATCACAGAGCAGTTGATGATGCTGAAGCTACTGCTAATATATTTATTAAATTTTTAAATATGTTAAAAGAAAAAGGTGCAAATACAATTGAAGATATAAATAAATTATATGTATCCAGTTTCGATTATAAAAAAGCTGATTCATATCATGTTACAATTTTGGTAAAAAATTATACAGGACTTAGAAATTTATATAAACTTATATCTTATTCTCATCTTGAATTTTTTTATAAAAAACCTAGAATTCCTAAGAGTTTGCTTGAAAGTATGAGGGATGGATTAATTATAGGAAGTGCATGTGAGTCTGGAGAAGTTTTTCAGGCAGTTTTAAATGATTATAGTGAGCAAGATATAGAAAAGATAGTAAAGTTTTATGATTATTTAGAGATTCAACCTAGGCAAAATAATTACTTTTTAATAGAAAATGGAAAATTGAAAAGTGAAGAAGAATTACTGGAAATAAATAAAAAAATTGTAAAACTGGGTGAAAAATATAATAAGCTTGTTGTTGCAACGGGTGATGTTCATTTTTTAGAACCTCATGATGAATATTTTAGAAGAATACTTATGTATGGGCAAGGTTATAGCGATGCAGATAATCAAGCACCTTTATATTTTAAGACGACAGAAGAGATGTTAGATGAATTTGAATATCTTGGAAAAGAAAAGGCTTATGAAGTAGTAATCAAGAATACAAATATCATAGCAGATGAAATTGAAATTATAACACCTATACCAGAAGAAACATTTCCACCAAAAATTGATGGAGCAGAAGAAGAGATACGAAATATGACTTTAAAAAGGGCCCATGAAATATATGGTGAAGTTTTACCAGAGGTTGTTCAAAAAAGACTTGATAAAGAATTGAACTCAATAATAAACAATGGCTATGCAGTTATGTACTTAATAGCTCATAAATTGGTAAAAAAGTCACTTAATGATGGTTATCTTGTAGGTTCAAGGGGTTCAGTAGGATCATCATTTGTAGCTACAATGTGTGAGATTACGGAAGTTAATCCTTTACCTCCTCATTATGTATGTCCAAATTGTAAGCATTCAGAGTTTTTTACTGATGGAAGTGTAGGTTCAGGAGTTGATTTACCTGATAAAAAATGTCCAATTTGTGGTACTGATTATAATAAAGATGGTCATGATATACCTTTTGAAGTGTTTTTAGGATTTGAAGGCGATAAAGAGCCAGATATAGATTTAAACTTTTCAGGTGAATATCAGCCCATTGCACATAAGTACACAGAGGAATTGTTTGGGAAAGGTCACGTATTTAGGGCAGGAACAATAGGTACTATAGCAGAAAAAACAGCTTATGGTTTTGTAAAAAATTATTTAGAAGAGCATAATTTAAAAGTTCCCCAAGCTGAGATAGAAAGATTAGTTAAAGGTTGTACTGGAGTCAAAAGGACAACAGGACAACACCCAGGGGGTGTAATGGTTGTTCCAAGAGATAAGGAAATTTTTGAATTTACACCTATACAAAAACCTGCTGATGACATTGAAGCAGATGTCATAACCACACATTTTGACTATCATTCTATAAGTGGAAGATTATTAAAATTAGATATACTAGGACATGATGATCCTACTGTTTTAAGAATGCTTCAAGATTTAACAGGAGTTGATCCAAGAAAAATTCCTCTTGGAGATCCTAATGTTATTAAATTATTTACATCTACAGAACCTTTAGGTATAAATCCTGAGGATTTAAATTGTGAAGTTGGAACACTTGGTTTACCTGAATTTGGAACAAAATTTGTAAGACAAATGTTAATGGATACTCAGCCTAAAACTTTTGCAGAACTTGTCAGAATTTCTGGATTATCGCATGGAACAGATGTATGGCTAAATAATGCTCAAGATATTATAAAAAATGGGTATGCTACGTTAAAAGAGGTTATATCTACAAGAGATGACATAATGTTATATTTAATTTATAAAGGTTTAAATCCAAAACATGCTTTCAATATAATGGAAAGAGTTAGAAAAGGAAAAGGGCTTAAAGAAGAAGATATAGAAGAAATGAAAAAACATGGAGTTCCTCAATGGTACATTGATTCATGTAATAAAATAAAGTATATGTTCCCTAAAGCTCATGCTGTTGCATATGTTATGATGGCTGTAAGGATTGCTTATTTTAAAGTGTATTATCCTGAAGCTTTTTATGCCACTTATTTTACAGTTAGAGCAGATGATTTTGATGCAGACTTAATTGTAAAAGGAGAAAGAGCTATAAGAAATAAGATTAAAGAAATAGAAAGTCTAGGTAATAATGCTTCTCCTAAAGATAAAGGTTTATTAACAGTATTAGAAATAGCTCTAGAAATGTATCTTAGAGGTTTGAAATTTATTCCTGTAGATCTTTATAAATCAGATGCGGTTAAATTTTTAATAACTGATCAAGGAATTTTACCTCCTTTTAAAGCTTTACAAGGTGTAGGAGAAGCAGCTGCAAAGTCGATTGTGGAAGCAAGACAAAAAGGAGCTTTTCTATCAAAAGAAGACTTAAGGCTTAGAAGCAAGGTTTCAAAAGCAGTTATTGAGATATTAGAAAAACATGGGTGCTTAAAGGAGCTTCCAGAAACAAACCAATTATCTATGTTTTAAACTTGCAAAGTATTTAGTAAAATGTTATAATTGACCTTAGATGTTAATTATTTTTGGTAAAGAGTGGGCATCCCCCACTCTTTGTGTTTATGTATATCTTATGTTTTAATAACAAAAAATAGTGAAAAAGAAAGGTGGTTGTTATGAAGGTAGAGAAGATAGTTGAAATTGTTTATGATATAGCAAAACCTATTGTTGAAAGTTTTAATTTAGAATTAGTTGATGTTGAATTTGTAAAAGAGAATAATGAATGGTTCTTAAGGGTTTTTATAGATAAAAAAGAAGGTGTTACTATAGATGATTGCACTAATGTTAGCAGGGTTTTAAGTGATAAATTAGATGAAATAGATCCTATAAGTGTTAGTTATTATTTAGAAGTATCATCACCTGGAATAAACAGACCATTAAAGAGCCTAAAAGATTATGAAAAATTTAAAGGAAGAAAAGTAAAAATAAAATTATTTGAAGAAATCGAAGATAAGAAAGTTATTAAAGGTATTTTAAATGGTATTAAAGATGAAAAAGTATTGATTAAGATAAAAGATAATGAATTAGAAGTTGATTTTAAAAACATAACATCTGCTAATTTGGATGAATAAGGAGGGATTTTAGTGAATAACGTTGAATTAATTGAGGCATTAAATGAGATAGCTAGGGAAAAAGGAATAGATAAAGATTATATTTTTTCTGCATTAGAATCAGCATTAGTTTCTGCTTATAAAAAAAATTATGGAACTGCTCAAAATGTTAAAGTAGTTATTAATAGAGAAAATGGAGATATTCATGTTTATGCACAAAAGAAAGTTGTAGATGAAGTAAAAAACAATTTGCTTGAAATCAGTTTAGAAGATGCTAAGTCAATAAATCCAATATATAAATTAAACGATATTGTAGATATTGAAGTTACTCCAAAGGATTTTGGAAGAGTAGCAGCTCAAACCGCAAAGCAAAGTGTTATACAAAAAATAAAAGAGGCAGAAAGAGAAATATTATACAGAGAATTTGTTGAAAAAGAAAATGATATAATAACTGGAATGATTCAGAAAAAAGAAAGAATTAAAGATACTAATAAATATAATGTAATAGTTGAAATTGGAAGATGGGAAACTATTTTACCACCTTCAGAACAAATGCCAAACGATGATTATAGCCAAGGAGTAAGGATGAAATTTTACATAACTGAAGTAAAAAAGACAGGAAAAGGTCCAAATGTTATGATATCACGAACTCATCCAGGGCTTGTAAAAAGACTTTTTGAACTAGAAGTTCCCGAGATATTTAATGGAATTGTAGAAATAAAAAGTATAGCAAGAGAAGCAGGGTCAAGGAGTAAAATAGCAGTTTATTCAAGAGATGAGAATGTAGATCCTACAGGAGCATGTGTAGGGCCAAAGGGTATTAGAGTTCAAAATGTTGTTAATGAATTGAATGGAGAAAAGATAGATATAGTTAAATGGAGTAAGGATCCTGCAGAGTATATAGCTAATGCTTTAAGTCCAGCTAAGGTTATAAGTGTTGAAATTAATGAAGAAGAAAAAAGTGCAAAAGTAATAGTTCCTGATTATCAACTTTCTTTAGCTATAGGAAAAGAGGGACAAAATGCAAGATTAGCAGCAAAGTTAACAGGATGGAAAATAGATATAAAAAGTGAATCTCAGGTAAATAGTGAAAGTCTGGGAGAGTGATGATTATTATGAAGGTAAAAAAAATTCCTATGAGAATGTGTCTTGGATGTCAAGAAATGAAACCTAAAAAGGAGCTTATAAGAGTTGTAAGAAGTCCTGAAGGGGAAATAAGCATAGATATGACGGGTAAAAAGGCAGGCAGAGGAGCTTACATCTGTAAAAATAAAGAATGTCTTGAAAAAGCTATTAAAGCCAAGAGATTTGAAAAAGCTCTGGAAGTTAAAATATCTGAAGAAATTTATAAAAAACTTAGGGAGGATTTATCAAATGAATGATAGTAGATTATATTCATTCATAGGGCTTATGCAAAAGGCAGGAAAAATTTCTTCAGGTGATGATGCAGTTGAGATAGATATAAAAAAACGAAAAGCTGAACTTGTTATTATTGCTACTGATGCTAGTGAAAATACTAAGAAAAAATTTATTAATATGTGTGAATATAGAAAAATTGAGTATGTTTTATTTGGTCAAAAAGATAACTTAGGTCAAGCTATAGGGAAATCTGCTAGATCTGTTATAGCTGTTAAGGATAAAAATTTTGCAGCAGGTTTTAAACAAAAATTAAGTGAACAAAAAAGTGGGGGTGAAGTCTTTGGCAATAGTTAGAGTATATGAACTTGCAAAACAATTAAATATGTCAAGTAAGGAAGTTATAGAATTGCTAAAGAATGAGTTTGATATAGAAGTTAAAAATCATTTAAGTGCTATAGAGGGTGAAGAAGCAAAAATAATAATAGAATATGTAGAAGAAATAAAAAATAGAGATACTGAAAAACAAGAAGATGAAGAAAAAAGCTTGATTGAAAATATTGAAGATAGATTTGAAGAACATGATGTTGACGATGATTTTAAGAGAAATGAAAAAATAAGGAAAAAATCACGAAATGAGAAAATAAAAAAACATGTTAGCAAAGATGTTAAAAAACAAGATGAACAAGTTGAAGAAGTAGGTATAGTATCAATTCCAGATAGCATTAGAGTTAGTGAATTTGCTGAAAAAATAAAAAGACCAGCTACAGAAATATTAAAAAAATTACTTTTAATGGGAGTAATGGTTACTATAAATCAAGAAATAAGTTTTGAAGTAGCAGAAAAAATTGCTGAACAATATAACATTTTATTAGAAAAAGAAACAAAACAAGAAAGAGAAGAAGAACTTATTAATGATTTTGAAGATAAAGAAGAAGATTTGAGACCAAGACCTCCTGTAGTTACTGTAATGGGACACGTAGACCATGGAAAAACTTCTTTACTTGATGCAATAAGACATTCAAGAGTAGTTGAAACAGAAGCAGGTGGAATTACTCAACATATAGGTGCTTATACTGTTGATATAAATGATAAAAAAATAGTATTTTTAGATACTCCTGGTCATGAAGCGTTTACAGCGATGAGAGCAAGAGGGGCTCAAGTTACAGATATTGCTGTTCTTGTAGTTGCTGCAGATGATGGAGTAATGCCACAGACTATAGAAGCTATAAACCATGCAAAGGCAGCAAATGTTCCAATTATTGTAGCGATAAATAAGATAGATAAAAGTGGAGTAAATCCGGATAGAGTAAAACAGGAGTTAACAGAATATGGATTAATTCCTGAAGATTGGGGCGGAGACACTATTTGCGTTCCAGTATCAGCAAAAACAAAACAAGGTATAGATACACTGTTAGAGATGATATTACTAGTAGCAGAAATGCAAGAGTTAAAAGCTAATCCTAATAGACCGGCAAAGGGAACAATAATAGAGGCTAAATTAGATAAAGGAAGAGGCCCTGTTGCTACTGTTATTGTTCAAAAAGGAACATTGAAAGTTGGAGACAGCATCATTGCTGGAACAGCTTATGGAAAGGTAAGAGCATTAATAGATGATAAAGGCAAAAAAGTCAAATCTGCTGGACCATCTATGCCTGTTGAAATATTGGGATTATCTGAAGTTCCTAATGCAGGAGACATATTATATGTAGTTTCAGATGAAAAAACAGCAAGACAAATTTCAGAGATTAGAAAAGAAAAAGAAAAACAAAAGTATTTTGCATCTAGCAGTAAGATAACTTTACAGGATTTATATAGTCAAATTAAAGAAGGGAAGGTTAAAGAATTAAATATAATAGTTAAGGCTGATGTTCAGGGTTCAGTTGAAGCTTTAAAGCAAGCTTTAGAAAAATTATCAAACGACGAAGTAAGGGTAAGAGTAATACACGGTGGTGTTGGAGCTATAACTGAAACAGATGTTACATTGGCATCTGCTTCAAATGCTATTATTATAGGGTTTAATGTAAGACCTAATAGTATGGCTATGCAACTTGCAGAAAGAGAAAAAGTAGAGATAAAAACATATAGAATAATATATGAGGCAATTGACGATATACAAGCAGCTATGAAGGGTATGTTAGAGCCAGAATACAAAGAAGTAATCACAGCTAGGTTAGTAGTAAGACAAACATTTAAGGTATCTTCAATAGGGACTATAGCAGGATGTTATGTTGAAGATGGTAAAGTAAATAGAAACAATAATATTAGAGTTATTAGAAATGGTGTAGTTATATATGAAGGTAAGATAGCATCATTAAAGAGGTTTAAGGATGATGTTAGGGAAGTTGCAGCTGGATATGAATGTGGTTTAACTATAGAAAAGTTTAATGATATTAAAGAAGGAGATATTTTGGAAACATATACTATAGAGGAAGTTAAAAGAGATTAAAGAGGTGTTACAAATGGCGGTAGAAAGAATTTCACGATTATCAGAAGAGATAAAGAGAATAATCGGGGATCTGATTCAAAACGAATTAAAGGATCCTCGTATTCCTATGCTTACTTCAATTACTGAAGTAGAAGTAACAAAAGATTTAAGATATGCAAAAGTTTATGTAAGTGTATTTGGAACAGAAGAAGAAAAAGAAAAATGTTTAGAAGGGCTTAGAAGTGCTGCAGGTTTTATAAGAAGAGAAGTTGGAAAAAGAATTAAAGCAAGATATACTCCTGAGATTTTATTCGAACTTGATAGGTCTATTGAATATGGTATTCACATTTCAAAAGTTTTACAGGAGATGAAAAAAAATGATACTAACTAAAATAGGTAGTATTATAAAGCAAAATGATAATTTTGCAATTATATCTCATTTCTCTCCAGATGGTGATGCGATAGGTTCATCGTTGGCATTATATAATATGTTAATTGAGAATGGGAAAAGTGTTGATATATATAATCAAGATGAAGTTCCCAAAAGGTTGAAATTTTTGCCATATTCTAATTATATAAAAAACCAGCTTTTGGATAAAAAATATGAATGTGTATTTGTTTTAGATTGTGGCGATAAGGATAGAATAGGTAATTTAGTAGATATTTTTAATAAAACAAATTTGATAGTAAACATAGATCATCATATTTCTAATACTTTATTTGCAGATATAAATTATGTTGATTCAAATGCATCTTCTGTAGGAGAAATAATATATAATTTATTAAAAATAAATGGCTTTGAAATTTCTAAAAACACGGCTATGTGTTTATATACATCTATAGTTAGTGATACGGGTGGTTTAAAATATAGCAATACTACTTCTATGACTCTTAATATAGCAGGAGATCTTATAAATACAGGAATAAATTTTACAGAAATAAATCGAATATTATTTAATACTATGACGAAATCTCAACTAAAGTTGCTTTCAAAAGTAATATCCACCTTAGAATTGTATAAAAATGATTCAATTGCAATAATGCATGTAAATAAACAAATGCTTGAAGAATGTGGAGCAAATGAAGATGATGCTTCAGATATGGTTAATTATGCTAGAGATATTGATACTGTTGAGTTAGGTATATTTATTAAAGAAGTTGATACTAATAAATTTAAAGTAAGTTTGAGATCTAAAAATAAAGTAGATGTTAGACTTATTGCAGAAAAGTTTAATGGTGGAGGACATGTAAGAGCTGCAGGTTTTACTATTGAAGGGGATTTTGAAACTGTAAAGAAAAATATACTTGAAGTAGTTAGTAAATATTGGAAGTGAAAGTATGGATGGAGTATTAAATATTCTTAAACCACCTGGAATGACTTCACATGATGTTGTAGACTATATTAGGAAAATATTCAAAGTTAAAAAAGTTGGACATACAGGGACGTTAGATCCTGGAGCTGCAGGAGTATTACCTATATGTATAGGAAAAGCTACTAAAATAGTGGAATATTTGACTAATGATATTAAGGAATATATTTGTGAATTAACTTTAGGAAATGCTACCGATACGTTTGATAAATATGGTAATTTTCTACACGAAGAAAAAGATTGTAGTTATATTACAGAAAATGATATAAAAAAAATAATTGGGTGTTTTTTAGGAGAAATTGAACAAATTCCTCCTAAATATTCAGCTATAAAAATTAATGGCAAAAGAGCATATGAACTGGCAAGACACGGTGTAGATATCGAAATTCCTAGTAGAAAGGTCTTTATATATGAAATTGAATTGATGCATTTTTCCTTACCTAAAGTCTTATTAAGAGTAGTATGTTCAAAAGGGACGTATATTAGAACACTATGCAATGATATAGGAAATGCTTTAGGATGCAGTGGTTATATGAGTTTTTTGCTAAGAACTAGGGCAGGAAATTTTAAAATACAAGACTCAATTCCTTTAGATATGTTAAGTAAAGATAATATAGATGAAATACTGGTAAAAATAGAAGATGCTTTAGATTTTCCTAATTTTTATGTAGAAAACAAATATAAAAAATTATTAATAAATGGTAATAGCATAAAAGTTAATAGATTTCATGATAAATCAAAAAGAGTTAAAATTTATTGTGACAAAATATTTGTAGGAATAGGTAGACTTGAAAAAACGTTTTTATATGTTGAAAAATTGTTAATTTAAGGTGTTAAATTATGATTGTTCTAAAAGGTTCTTTCGAACATTTAAAAATAATTGAAAAGTCATCAATAGCATTGGGAACGTTTGATGGGGTTCATTTAGGCCATCAAAGTATAATATCTCGAGCAGTTGAAGAGGCCCATAAAAGACATTTAAAAAGTGTAGTTTTTACTTTTACAGAACCTGTTTTTACTTACTTTAATCAAAGATCAAAAAATTATTTAATAACATCTGAAAATGTAAAGACAGAAATAATAAAAAATTTAAATGTTGACTACTTAGTATATGTAGAATTAAATTATAAATTTTTATCTTTAAGTCCAGATGATTTTCTTAAATATCTTAAATCTAATTTTAATGTGCAAGTTATAGTTTGTGGTTTTAACTATACTTTTGGTAATAAAGCAGCTGGAGATGTAAATTTTTTAAAAGAAAATGCACAAAAGTATGGGATAGATTCAATAATAGTTGATGAAATAGAAGTTGACAAACAAAAAGTATCAAGTAGTATTATTCGACAATATTTAAGTAAAGGTAATGTTGAATTAGCTAATAACTTATTAGGATATAATTATTACTTAAAAGGTATAGTTACAAGGGGAAAGAGGTTAGCATCAAGATTAGGATTTGCAACTGCCAATATTTATATAGAAAAAAATTTATGTTTAAAGAATGGAGTATATTTAACAGTTACTAAGCTAGGTGAGAAATATTATCCTTCCATAAGTAATGTAGGATATAATCCTACATTTAATGAAGTTTTAAGAGTTTGCGAGACTCATATTTTAGATTTTAGTGAAGATATTTATAATAAAGACATAAAAGTTGAGTTTAAAAAATATTTAAGGAATGAAATTAAATTTAATAGTTTAGAAGAATTAAAAAGACAAATTAAAAATGATGTTAAAATAGCTAGAAATTATTTTAGGTTATGATATTTACATTTTACCAAACATTTGATAAAATATAGCTTGTAACCTATGCTGGGTTTAGCGTAGCTCCGGCGCTTTCTCAGCATAAGGCGATTATAAACAACATGGAGGTGTATTTATGGATAAGGCAAGAAAGCAAGAAATCATTGCAAAATTCCAAAGACATGAAGGAGATACTGGTTCACCAGAAGTTCAAATTGCACTTTTAACTGAAAGAATTAATCATTTAACTGAGCATTTAAAAGTTCATAAAAAAGACCATCATTCAAGAAGAGGATTGTTGAAGATGGTTGGTCAAAGAAGAGGATTACTAAATTATCTTATGAAAAATGACATTGAAAGATATAGAAGAATTATAGAAGAATTAGGAATTAGAAAATAATAGAGCGGATTAACCGCTCTATTATTTTAAATTATTGGAGTTATAAAAAATAATTATTTAGTAAAAATAAAATTAAAAGAGATGAAAGGAGGTAAAAAAATGCATCATGTTTATGAAAAAGAAGTGGCGGGAAGAAAATTTAAAGCAGATATAGGTAAATATGCATTGCTTTCTAATGGGGCTGTTATGTTAAGTTATGGAGATACAGTTATTTTAGCTACTGCTAATGCGTCTCCTGAACCTAAAGAAGGGATTGATTTTTTCCCGTTAAGTGTAGATTACGAAGAAAGGTTATATGCTGTAGGGAAAATTCCAGGTGGTTTTATCAAAAGAGAAGGTAAACCTACTGAAAAAGCGATATTATCTGCAAGAGCAATAGATAGGCCAATAAGACCTCTCTTTCCTAAAGGTTATCGAAATGATGTTCAAATTATTTGTACTGTTTTATCTGTTGATCCAGATAATCCACCTGAAGTTGTTGCCATGAATGCAGCATCTTTGGCATTATGTTTATCAGATATACCTTTTGAAGGACCTGTGTCTTCAGTATTAATAGGTAGAGTAGATGGTAAACTTATAGTAAACCCTACAGCAGAACAAAGAGAAAAAAGTGACTTACATCTTATAGTTTCAGCTACCAAAGAAAGAGTCATGATGATTGAAGCTGGAGCTAAAGAAGTTCCAGAGGAAGATATGATTGAAGCTATAATGTTTGGTTTTAAGGCATGTCAGGAAATAAATGATTTTCAAATTGAAATTACTAGTCAAGTAGGAAAACCAAAAGTAATACCAAAGTTATATCAGGTTCCAGAAGATATAGAAAATGCTGTTAGGGAATATGCAACCGACAAGTTATGGGAGGCTATGCAATACACTGATAGACTTGAAAGGCAAGAACACGTTGATAAAGTTAAACAAGAAGTATTTGAGCATTTTGCAGAAATATTCCCAGAATGCGAAAAAGATATAGATGATGTAATGTATAGAATAATGAAAGAGCATGTAAGGAAAATGATTTTAGAAGAAAAAAGAAGACCTGATGGAAGAAAATTTGATGAAATAAGGCCTTTATATTGTGATGTAGGAATTTTACCTAGAACACATGGTTCTGGGTTATTCCAAAGAGGACAAACACAGGTATTAACAGTAGCAACTTTAGGTGCTTTAGGTGATGTTCAAATACTTGATGGAATTGGAGATGAAGAATTTAAAAGGTATATGCACCATTATAATTTTCCACCATATTCAACAGGAGAAGTAAAATTTTTAAGAGGACCTGGAAGACGTGAAATAGGTCATGGTGCGTTAGCAGAGAGAGCTCTTGAACCTGTTATTCCAAGCGAAGATGAATTTCCTTATACTATAAGGTTAGTATCAGAGGTATTAAGTTCCAATGGTTCAACTTCTCAAGCTAGTGTTTGTGGTAGCACATTAGCTTTAATGGATGCAGGAGTCCCAATTAAAAGGCCAGTAGCTGGTATAGCAATTGGACTTGTTACTAGTGAAGACTTATCTCAAGCAGAAATACTAACTGATATTCAAGGCATAGAAGATTTTTTTGGAGATATGGATTTTAAGGTAGCTGGAACAGAAAAAGGAATAACTGCTATTCAAGTAGATACAAAAATAAAGGGTCTTCCTGAAGATATCATTAGAAAGGCGATTTATCAAGCAAGAAAAGCTAGATTAGAAATTTTAAAGGTAATGTTAGAACGAATTCCTGAACCAAGAAAAGAATTGTCAAAATATGCTCCAAGAATCATTAGTATGGTAATAGATCCAGAAAAGATAAGGGATGTTATAGGACCTGGGGGGAAAACTATAAATAAAATTATTTCAGAAACAGGAGTAAAAATAGATATAGAAGAAGATGGCCGCTTATACATAAGCTGCCCAGATCCAGAAAAAGGAAAAATTGCACAAAAAATGATAGAAGGTATTACAAGGGACATACAGGTTGGAGAAGTTTATTTAGGACGAGTTAATAGAATTACTCCTTTTGGAGCTTTTGTTGAAATTCTACCAGGTAAAGAAGGATTATGTCATATATCTAAATTATCTCATGAAAGAATTAGCAAGGTAGAAGATGTTGTTAATGTAGGAGATGAAATATTGGTTAAAGTTACTGAGATAGATAGTTTAGGAAGAATTAATTTATCAAGGAAAGATGCTATTCCAAAACCTGATGAACAACCTAATAAAGATAATAAATAAAAAAGGGCTTTTTATAAGCCTTTTTTGATTTTTTGTAGCATATGTTTATTGAATAAATTTATTTTATTGATTATAATAATCATTGCTTAAATTTTTTATATGGGAGAGAAATGAACATGCTAAAGAAACTAACTTTAAAAAATGGGATAAGAGTTGTTTATGAGAAAATACCTTACGTAAATTCTATTACTATAGGAATTTGGGTTGGAAGTGGCTCAAGACTTGAAAATAAAAACAATAATGGTGTTTCGCATTTTATTGAGCATATGATGTTTAAAGGAACACAAAATAGAACTGCTAAAAGAATTGCAGAAGAAATAGAAGAGCTAGGAGGTCAGATAAATGCGTTTACTGGTAAAGAGGCAACTTGTTATTATGTAAAGTTGTTAGATGAACATTATGAAACAGGAATAGAAGTTTTAAGTGATATGATTCTTAATCCTAAATTTTCATCGGAGGATATTGAAAAAGAAAAAGGAGTTATAATAGAAGAAATAAATATGTATGAAGATTCTCCCGAAGATTTAGTATTTGATTTATTATCTATGGCAACTTGGGGAAATGATTCATTAGCTTTACCTATTTTAGGTTATGAAAATACTGTTAAGAGTATCAGTAGGGAAGTTATTTTGGATTATTATAATAAAACTTATAACCCTTCTAATATAGTTATTTCATTTACTGGAAATTTTGATGAAGATAAAATATTAGAATTGATATGCGAAAAATTTGAGACTTGGAATTCTGTTAATAATATTCAGATAGAATATTCATATCCTAATATAAATAATGAAATAAAAGTTAAAAATAAAGATATAGAACAAGTTCATGTTGCTTTAACATTAGAAGGTATAGAACTTGGAAATGATAAATTATATACTTTATTAGCTATAAATAATTATTTTGGAGGAGGTACTAGCTCAAGATTATTTCAAAAGTTAAGGGAAGAGTATGGATATGTTTATACAATATATTCTTTTACATCTGCTTATAAAAATAAGGGCATGTTTAATATTCAATTTGCTTTGAATAAAGCTTATTTAGAAAAGTCTCTTGTGTTAATTACACATGAAATAGTAGATATTTTAAAGAATAAGATGTCTGATGTACAGATAACAAAAGCAAAAGAACAACTTAAGGGGAGTTATATATTAGGATTAGAAAGCGTATCTAGTAGAATGTTTAGTATAGGTAAATCAGAATTGATGTTAAATAAAGTTTTTGAGCCTAAAGAAGTTCTAAATAAAATAGAGTCTATAACTAAAGATGAATTTTATGAAGTTATAGATCTTGTATTTAAAAATGGATTTTTATCTGCAGCATTAGTAGGTAGAGATTTAAATGAAGAAAAAATAAAAAATTTGATAGGTGATTGCAATGAAATTATACATAAAACGATTGGATAATGCTAAAGATTTACCATTACCTCGATATATGACTCAAGGTTCAGCAGGCATTGATTTGTATGCAAATGTATCAGAAGAAGTAACATTAAATCCTAATGAAATAAAACTTATACCCACAGGGATTGCGATTTCTTTGCCTAAAGGATATGAAGCTCAAATAAGACCAAGGAGTGGATTGGCTTTAAAGCATGGTATATCTCTTGTAAATACTCCTGGAACTATAGATAGTGATTATAGAGGTGAAATAGGTGTTATTATGATTAATTTTGGTAATAAGCCTTTTATTATAAAAAGAGGAGATAGGATAGCACAAATGATCATAAACAAGGTTGAGATTCCTGAAATAATTGAAGTTGAAGAGTTGGATAACACTGAGAGGGGAGAAGGTGGCTTTGGATCGACAGGTCTATAAGCCGTTTTTTTTTAATATAATATTCTAAGGGGGTGAAAATATGGGGGTTAGGTTAAGTGAAATAGTGGATCTTGAAATAGTCAATATTTATGATGGATATAAGTATGGATACTTAGGAGATAGTGATTTTTTATTTGATAGGAAAACTGGGGAAATAATTAAATTATTGGTTATAGATGATAGTGATAGGTTTATATTTTTCAAAAATAAAGATTACATAGAAATACCTTGGAATAGTAAAATAAAAATTGGAGAAAAAACTTTGATTATTGATTTTAAAAAATAATTTTTATCACATTTCCCCTTAAAAAGTTGTATAATATATTATGGATTTAGTCATATGATTAAGGGGGAATGTTAATGAAAATAATCGTTCAAAAATTCGGAGGAACATCTGTAGCAACTCAACAAAGAAGAGAAATGGTAGCTGATAGAATCATAGAAGCTATAGATAGAGGTTATAAACCTGTAGTCGTAGTATCAGCAATTGGTAGAAAAGGAGATCCATATGCAACAGATACGTTATTGTCTTTAATAAATAATGATAATTGTAGCGTTAGTAAAAGAGAAGTTGACTTACTTTTATGTTGTGGAGAAATTATTTCAGCAGTGGTAATGGCAGAAACTCTTGAAAAAAGAGGTTTTAAAGTAAGGGTATTAACAGGAGGGCAAGCAGGGATAATAACTAATGATGAATTTGGTAATGCTGAAGTTTTAAAAGTTGATACCAAAAGAATTATGGAGGTTTTATATGCAGGATTTATTCCGATTGTAACAGGCTTTCAGGGGATTACTCAAGATGGAGATTTTACTACTTTAGGCAGGGGAGGAAGTGATGTAACAGGAGCAATTTTAGGAGAAGCTTTAAAAGCAGAATTTATTGAAATTTATACAGACGTAGATGGAATTATGACTGCAGATCCTAGAATTGTTCCTGATGCTAAAGTTATAAATAGGATAAGTTATAGTGAGGTTTTTCAGTTTGCAGATCAGGGTGCTAAGGTAATACATCCTAAAGCTGTTGAATATGCTATGCGAGGAAATATTCCTTTGTATATTAAGAATACATTGTCCAGTGCTCCAGGAACAATAATAACATCTTCAAGAGAAATAAAAAATAAAATAATTACTGGTATAACTCATATGGCTTATAGATCGCAAATCAGTATATTTTATGATGGAGAAGATAACAATGATATTTTTGATATTTTAGCGCAAAATAAAATAAGTATAGATTTGATAAATGTTTTTCCAAATTATAAAGTATTTACTATTGACTCTAAAGATGTACCAAAAGTTGAAGAAATTTTGAAATCGTTAAATCTTCGTTTTAATATTATTAATAATTGTAGCAAAATTGCAGTTATAGGAAATGGTATGAAAGGTGTTCCAGGTGTTATGGCAAAAATATTAAAAACTTTAAATGAAAATGGAATAAAAGTTTTACAAACAGCAGATTCCCATTCAACTATATGGTGTCTTGTGAAAGAAGAAGATACTATAAAGGCTATTAATTTATTACACAAAGCTTTTGAATTATAATACGAAAGGCCTTACCCTTTAAAAGGATAAGGCCTTTTGTATTATATATTTTTTTTTGGAAAAAATATTAAAATGAGAGGTGATTGATGTGTGTTCTAAAAAAGTTAAAAATCAAGCATTAAAATTAAATTATAAAGAAGTTGATGAAAAAAACGAAAAATTAGAAAACTTAAAAGAAATAGGAAATATAAATATTCCTGATGTAACATCTGAAATTTTTACTATTACGATAATAGGGCAAATTGAAGGTCACACAGTATTACCACCACAAACTAAAGCAACAAAATATGAACACCTTTTACCACAGTTAGTCTCTATTGAAGAAAATCCAAATATTAAAGGTGTTTTAGTTATCTTAAATACGGTTGGTGGTGATGTAGAAGCAGGGTTAGCTATTGCTGAAATGATTAATAGTTTATCTAAACCTACGGTATCCCTAGTAATAGGTGGAGGACATAGTATAGGTGTTCCTCTTGCTGTTGCTACAAATTATTCTTTTATATCTCCTACGGCAACTATGACTATTCATCCTATTAGAATGAATGGTTTAGTTATAGGTGTTCCACAAACTTTTGAATATTTTAGCAAGATGCAAGATAGAATATTAAGTTTTATAGTTAGAAACTCAAAAATTACAAAGGAAAGGCTTATGGAAATGATGCTTCAGACTGATGAACTTTTAAATGATACAGGAACCATTTTAATTGGCAAACAAGCAGTAGAGGAAGGGTTAATTGATGAAGTAGGAGGAATTAGTCAAGCAATAAAAAAATTAAGAGAAATGATAAATCAAAGGCAAATATGAGTGCCTTTGATTTATTTATTTTTTTGTGATATAATTTTTAATACTTTTTGAAGGAAAAGTTTATGTTTTTATATAATTTAATATAGGAGGTGATAACATGGCAAGAAAAAAAATTGAGAATAATCAGGTTATTTATGATATTTATGGAATAATATTATTAGCATTTTCTGTTTTATTTTTAATTAGTATTTTTTTTAAACCTACTGGAATAATTGGAAGACTATTTTTGGATTTTTTCTTTGGGGCTTTAGGTATAGGTGCTTATATATTGCCTTTTATGTCATTATTAATTGGAGTGTTTTTGATTTTAAATAAAAAAGCAATAAAAATTAAACAAAGGTTTATAGCTATAATATTAATGATATATTCATTTATGTTAATAAATCACTTAAGATATTCTTCAAAGTTTGTAAGTTTAAAAGTTAAAGATAGATTATATCAAGCTTATAAATTAGGTGTAGAAAGAAAAGGTGGAGGAATTATTTGTGAATTTTTAAATATGCCATTGCTTTATTTGTTTGGAACCATGGGAACTTACATAATTATTTTGGCTGCTTTTTTAGTATATTTAATTCTTATTACAGAAAAGCCAATAAGGGATATATTGGACTTTTTATTTAAACTGATTAAAGCTTTTTTAAAAGAAAAGCAGAATAAGATAAAAGTAGATTCAGTTTGTATAGGAAAGGATGTTAATAGTAAAGAAGAGAAAAGTGATCTTAAAGATCTAGAAAAAATAGAATTAAGTTGTGAAACAAAGGTAAGCGAGAATAGGGATATTAAAGCAACTGAAATACATAAAAATGAATTAGAAGTTAAGATTAATATTTTAGAAAATAATAATAATCATAAAATTGTTTATTCTTGTCCTCCAATTGAATTATTAAATGATAATAGAATTAAAACAAATAATGATAAAAGAGAATTATTAATAAATGCTAAATTATTAGAAGAAACACTTGCTAATTTTGGAATTGAAGCAAAAGTTATACAGGTCACAAAAGGACCTACGGTTACAAGATATGAAGTTCAACCAGGTGTTGGGGTTAAGGTAAGTAAAATAGTTAATTTATCAGATGATATAGCTTTAAGTTTAGCTGCACCAAGCATAAGAATAGAAGCACCTATACCGGGTAAATCAGCAATAGGAATAGAAATTCCTAACAAAGAGGTTATTCCTGTATACCTAAGAGAAGTCATAGAATCAGATGAGTTTCAAAATTTTAATTCAGATTTAGCATTTGCGTTAGGGAAAGACATTAGTGGTAAATGCATTGTAGCTGATATTGCAAAAATGCCTCATTTATTAATAGCAGGGGCTACAGGTTCAGGTAAAAGTGTTTGTATAAATACATTGATAATAAGTTTAATTTACAAGTCTTCTCCTAGTGATGTAAAAATGCTTTTAATAGATCCAAAAGTTGTTGAGCTTTCAATTTATAATGGAATACCTCACCTTATTATTCCAGTTGTAACTGATCCACGAAAAGCTGCTTCTGCACTTGAATGGGCAGTATCTGAAATGACGTCAAGATATAAATTATTTGCAGATAACAATGTAAGAAATTTAGAGAGTTATAATAAGCTTATGGCAGAAGTATCTCCTGAAAAGAAACTTCCTAAAATTGTTATTGTTATAGATGAGCTTGCAGACTTGATGATGGTGGCACCTTCGGAGGTAGAGGATGCTATAACAAGATTAGCACAAATGGCAAGAGCCGCAGGTATACATCTTGTAATTGCTACCCAAAGACCTTCTGTAGATGTTATAACTGGAGTTATAAAAGCAAATATTCCTTCTAGAATTTCGTTTGCTGTATCAAGTCAGATTGATTCAAGAACAATATTAGATATGACAGGAGCTGAAAAATTACTTGGTAAAGGAGATATGTTATTCTTACCTATAGGTGAAAATAAGCCAATAAGAATACAAGGAGCATTTGTATCAGAAAAAGAAGTAGAAAATGTAGTTGAATACTTAAAAAGAACTTTTAATACTCAATATGATGAAAAAATAGTAGAAAAACTGTCAGAAGAGAAGGGACAAGTAAGTAGCGAAGGTGTTGTAGATGAGCTGTTGCCCCAAGCAATTGAGTTAGCTATCGAGCTTGGTCAAATATCTGCATCTATGTTACAAAGACGTTTCAGAATAGGCTTTAATAGAGCTGCACGTTTAGTAGATGAAATGGAAAAGCGGGGTATAATAGGTCCTCAGGAAGGAAGCAAGCCCAGACAAGTTATTGTTAGCAAGAATGATTTATAGATGTTTGTAAGTTGTATTAAAAAATATTGTCGAAATAAATTGATTTTGATATTATATAGTATATAAAAATTTAAAAACGTAAAAATTAGTTAAAAAATAATGAAATGATTTGGAAATATTTAGTATTACCCAGGAAATTACAAGGAGAGGATTTAGAATGTATAGTATAGGCTTTATATCTCTTGGATGTGATAAAAATAGAGTTGATTCAGAAATAATGCTTGCTAAACTTTCGAAAAATGGATATAACATTACTAATAAAGCAGAAGAAGCAGATGTAATAATTATTAATACTTGTGGTTTTATTGAGTCTGCAAAATTAGAGTCAATAGAGACAATATTAGAAATGGCTAAAAATAAAGAGAATAGGTGTAAGTCTATAATTGTTACCGGATGCATGGCACAAAGATATAAAGAAGAACTTATTAAAGAAATGCCAGAAATTGATGCTATAGTTGGAGTAGGAAGTTATAAAGATATATGCAACGTTGTAGAAGAAACTCTAAAAGGAAACAAGGGAATTGTAAGAATCTATCCTTTAGATTTTAAAATAGAACAAGAAGAAAGAATGTTAACAACTCCTAATCATTATGCATACTTAAAGATTGCTGAAGGATGTAATAATAATTGTTCTTATTGTATTATCCCTAAGATAAGAGGAAGATATAGAAGTAAAAATATGAATGATATAATAAATGAAGCAAAGGATTTAGTTAAAAAAGGAGTTAAAGAAATAATATTAGTAGCTCAAGATACAACAATGTATGGTATTGATATTTATGGTAAAAGAATGTTGTCTGAACTCTTACATGAACTTGAAAAAATAGAAGGACTTCATTGGATTAGAGTTATGTATTGTTATCCAGAGCAAATTAATGAGGAATTAATAAATACCATAAAAGAGAGCAATAAGATTTTACACTATTTTGATATTCCTATTCAGCATATAAGTGATAAGATTTTGAAAAAAATGAATAGAAGAACAACTAAACAACAAATATTGAGTCTCATTAAAAATATTAGAAATAAAATTCCTGATGCAATTATACGAACTTCAATTATTGTAGGATTTCCCGGAGAAAGTGATAAAGATTTTGAAGAACTTAAAGCGTTTTTATATGAATATAAGTTAGAAAGGGTAGGGATTTTTACTTATTCTCCTGAAGAAGGAACAGAAGCTTTTCATATGAAGGAACAAGTAGATGAAAAAATTAAAAAAATAAGATTGGATATATTAATGAAGCAGCAAGCAAAAATTTCATTTGCTAAGAATAAACAAATGGTTGGCAAAACTTTTGATGTTATAATTGATGGATTAAATAATAAAGGATTATATTATGGCAGAACTTATGCAGATGCACCAGAAGTTGATCAAAACGTATTTATAAAAACTTCTAAAAAGCTCAAAAATGGAGATTTTGTAAAAGTAAAAATTATAGAAGCTTATACTTATGATTTAATAGGAGAGATAGAAGATGAATCTAGCAAATAGGTTGACAATTTTAAGGATAATTTTAGTTCCTGTTTTTTTGTTTTTTATAGCAATAAAAATTAAATATGGAAATTTCTTAGCAGCTTTTATATTTATAGTTGCTGCTATAACTGATACATTAGACGGTTATATTGCAAGAAAAAGAAAAGAAATAACCAAATTTGGAAAGTTTATGGATCCTTTAGCGGATAAATTGATTGTAACAGCAGCATTAATTTCATTAGTTGAATTAAATAAAATAGCATCTTGGTCAGTTATGATAATTATAGCACGAGAATTTGCTGTTACAGGATTAAGAGCTTTGGCAGCATCTGAAGGAAAAATTATTGCTGCAAGCAAGTGGGGAAAAGCTAAAACTGTTATTCAAATTATAGCTATTATAGCAGCTCTTATTGAATTACCTTATAGTAATATTTTAATGTGGGTAGCTATTTTAGTTACAATCATTTCAGGTGTTGATTATTTTACAAAAAATTTAGATGTTTTAGATTATAAGTCTTAAAAGCCAGATATAAAAAGATCTGGCTTTATTTATTTTTAATTTATTACATAAATGATATTATCATAAATGATAAAAATCACAAAAATCACAAAAAACAAAGAATAGAATTGACCCAAACAAAAAAATAATGTATAATAAATCAAGAACAAACGTTCGAAAAGGAGAGATAAAAATGAACAATGAAAAATTAAAAGCATTAGAATTAGCAATAAGTCAAATAGAAAAACAATTCGGAAAAGGTGCAGTAATGAAATTGGGTGAAAACTCAAAACTAAATATTGAAGCAATATCAACTGGATCATTAGATCTTGATATTGCACTAGGAATAGGTGGAGTACCTAGAGGAAGAATTGTTGAAATATTCGGTCCAGAATCCTCAGGTAAAACAACAGTTGCACTTCATATTATCGCTGAAGCACAAAAATTAGGAGGAGCAGCAGCTTTTATAGATGCAGAACATGCTTTAGATCCAGTTTATGCCCAAAAACTTGGTGTTGATATAGATAATCTAATAGTTTCACAACCTGATACAGGAGAACAAGCATTAGAAATAGCTGAAGCACTTGTAAGGTCAGGAGCAATAGATGTAATTGTTATAGATTCCGTTGCTGCATTAGTTCCAAAAGCAGAAATTGAAGGAGAAATGGGAGATTCTTACGTAGGATTACAAGCAAGATTAATGTCTCAAGCATTAAGGAAGCTAGCTGGTGCAATAAATAAATCTAGATGCGTAGCAATTTTCATAAACCAATTAAGAGAAAAAGTAGGTGTTATGTTTGGTAACCCTGAAACAACTCCAGGCGGAAGAGCTTTAAAATTTTATGCGTCAGTTAGATTAGATGTTAGAAAAGTAGATGGAATAAAACAAGGTGAAGATATAACTGGCAGTAGAACAAGAGTTAAAGTAGTAAAAAACAAGGTTGCTCCTCCATTTAAACAAGCTGAATTTGATATTATGTATGGGGAAGGTATATCAAGAGAAGGTAATATATTAGATGTTGGTGTTAATTGTGATATTATCCAAAAAAGCGGATCATGGTTTTCTTACAAAGATATTAAGTTAGGTCAAGGAAGAGAAAATGCAAAACAATACTTAAAAGAAAATCCAAGCTTGGCATTAGAAATTGAAAATAAAATTAGAGAAAAATTTAATTTACCTATTCTTCAACCTAAAGTAGAAGAAAATCAATAAAAAGACATCCCTTAAGGGATGTCTTTTTTGGGGTGACTATAAATGAAAATCACAAGTATAATTAAATCTAAAAGTGATAAATTTTATTTTGTATATTTTTGTAATGAAAAATATTTAAAAGTTACTCTAGAAGAAATAATAAAATTTAATCTTAAGGAAGGAAAAGAACTTTCAGATGAAGAAATAAATAATATAGCTAAAGAAACAGAATTAAAATTATCATATAATTATGCATTAAACTTGTTAGCTTATAAAGAATACACTGAAAGTGAAATAAGAAAAAAATTAACTAAAAAAGGGTTTTCGAATCTTTGCATAGAAAACACTATAAGCAAATTAAAACATTATAATTTTATTAACGATTACGAGTATGCTAAAAAATATATAAATCATTGTTTGTCTAAAAAGTTGGGTAAAAGAAGAATATCATATGGATTAAATTCTAAAGGTATAAACTTTGATAATTTACATATAGAAGTACAACAAGAAACTTTACTAGAAAATGCTAAAAACATTGCATTAAAGAAATACGCCAAAATCAAAGACAAGCAAAACGTAAAATTAAGACTTTACAATTACCTTGCATACAAAGGTTATGATAATGATATAATATTACAAGTTTTAAAAGAAGTAATAAAAGAAAACGATGGTGATTAATTATGAGATTTTTATTTTTTACAGACTTGCATATAAGAGGAAATAATCCAAGATCAAGAAAAGATAATTTTGTTGAAACATTAAAGGCAAAATTAAACGAGTTAGTTGAAATTTCTATAAATGAAAACATTGATAAAGTCTTATTTGGTGGAGATTTATTTGACCGCCCTGATGTTTCTATATCAGTTGTTAAAGATTTTATTAAAATTATAAAAAATTTTCCAACTCCCATTTTGTGCGTAATTGGTAATCATGACGTTTATGGACAAAATCCAAATTCAGTTAATAGAACAATTTTAGGACTACTTGAAGAACTTAAAATAGTAGAATTTTTAGATCACCAACCTAAAATATTTTATACAAATAATGGAAAAAGTATTCAAGTAACAGGTAGCAATTACTATTACAATGTTGATGGAAAAGATAAGTCGGCTTACATAGTAAATAAAAAATTTGCAGATTACGCCATACACGTAGTTCATGGTTTTTTATTAGAAAAACCCTTTAATAATGAGGTTAATTATACACTAATTGATGATATAGCACCATTTACAGCTGCAGATGTAACTTTAGCTGGGCATTATCATAATGGGTTTGGTATAAAAAATTATTGTAATAAATATTTTATAAATCCAGGAGCAATCTCAAGAATTAGTAATGCATTATCTGAAATTAGAAGAATTCCTTCATATGTTATAATAGATATAGATTCACATATAAATACAGAAATAAGACCACTAAAATGCGCACAAATTGGTGAAAATGTATTAGATAGAGAAAAACTTATTATAGAACATAACAAAAATATTTTGTTTAATAAATTTGTTCATCAAATTACCTCATATGGAAATTTTGAATTAATGAAATTAGAAAATATAATTTCAGAAATAGCTAAACATGAAAATATTAGTGAAATCATAAAAAATGAAGCATTAAATAAAATAGCATTGGCTCAAGATTTAATTTCTAAAGAGGAAGTGAATTTAGAATGAGGTATATAAAAAGTATAGAAATAGAAAACTTTCAATCTCATAAGTATACCAAAATAGATTTTATAAATGGCTTAAACATTATTACAGGACCATCAGATAATGGAAAAACAGCTATTATAAGAGCTTTAAAATGGGTATTATACAATGAACCAAAAGGAAGTGACTTTATAAGACAAGGAGAAAATACATGCAGAGTTTCAATTACGTTAGATAATGATATAAAAATCACTAGAAAAAAATATAAGAATAAAAATACATACATAATAACATATCCTAACGGAGAAGAAACTAGATTTGAAGGATTTGGTAATGATATTCCTCCTGAAGTTTTAAAAGAACATGGAATAAGAAAAATTTATATAGATCCTTCTTCAATAGAAAGTATAAACATTTCTGAACAATTAGATGCTCCTTTTATGTTAAGCAAATCAGGACCTATAAAAGCCAAAGCAATAGGAAAGTTAGTAGGTGTCCATTATGTTGATACAGCAATTAAGTTAGTAGACAAAGATATATTAAACATAGAAAATCAAAAAAAACAAAGATTAGATAAAATAAATGAACTAAAATTAAAGTTAAATGAATTTGAAAATTTAAACTTATTATTAGATTATCTAAAAAACAAGGAAGAAAAAATTAATAAAATAAAATCATACAATGAAAAATTAAAAAAATTAATGGAACTGAAAACTAACTTAGATAACCTTTATAAAGAAACATTAGAATTGGAACAAACCCTATCACAATTTACAAATATTAATAGAGCAGAGTATGATTTATTAAACTTGGATACTAAAATTAAAGATTATAACTTAATAAATAATTATCATTTAAGAATTTTCAAAATAAATGAGGAACTTATTAATACAAATAAATTATTCAGCCAAACAAAAAATATTGATAAAATTGAAGATTATTATAAAAAGCTTACTTTATCAATAAAAACACTTATTTCTTTAAAAGAATTTAAAGAAAAATATGATGATGTAATTAAAAATTTAAATTCTCTTAAAAAATTAGTTGATTCTTTATCAAATTTAGAAAAAATTCATCAAAATTATTACGATCTGGAAAAAAAACATACTATGCTATTACAGCTTAAAGCTAAACTTAAAGAATATAAAGAAATAAGTAATCGTATTTTAGTAGGACAAGATTTCACAAAAAACTTTAATGAAGTCAACAAAGCTATGTTATTATTAGAAAATTTAAATTATATATTAGTAAAATATAACAAAATATCAGAAATACTTAATAAATTTAAGAGTATTAATTTACAATTAAATGAATATAAAAAACAAGTTACTAACATCAACAGTGAACTAGACTTTTTAATAAATGAATATGCAAATAATCTTAAAAAACTTGGCAGATGTCCAGTTTGCTTATCAAAAATACAAGATAATGTAATTGAATATATAATAAATGAATTAAGAGGAGTTGGTTCTAATGAATAGTTATGAAGAAAAAATACAACAACTTAAAGAAAAGATAGAAAAGGCAAAAAATATTAAAATTAAAGCAGAGGCTAGATTAGAAACTCTACAAAAGCAAAAAGAAGAAATAATAAAGCAATTGGAAGATATGGGGATTAATCCCAATGATTTAGATAAAGAAATAAAAAGGCTAGAATCAGAAATTTTATATCTCATTGAAGAAATTGAGAAAGCACTTCCTCCAGACAACATATTATATAATAACAAATAAGGGTGATATATTAATGTATGATGAAATTTTAAAAGAGTTAGAGCATCAATTAAATTTAGAATTCAAAGAATATTACATTAAGAAAGGCATAATGGAAAATTTAAAAAATGATTTAAAAACAGAAGAAGAAGAATTAGAGAAACTAGAATTTGAATTAGACAAACTAAAAAAAGTAAAAATTCTTTTACAAAAAACTTCACAGTTTGCTAGGGAACAATCTAAGAAACAACTTGAATACCTTATAACTCAATGTTTACAATATATATTTGATTCAAAAATAAAATTTTATATAGAGTTAAAAGAAAAGGGTGATAAAATAGATGCTGAATTTTATGTAATATCAGAACAAAATGGGAAGAAAATAATTACAAAACCTTGCGAAGCAAGAGGGGGAGGAGTAGTAGATATAATTTCTCTAGCTATTAGAATAGCAATGATGGAAATACATACCCCTAAAATAGAAGGACCATTAATATTAGATGAACCTGCTAAACATGTTAGTGATGATTATATAGTTAATGTAGCTGATTTTTTAAAAAATGTTTCCATGATGTTTAATAGGCAAATAATAATTGTAACTCATAATTCTCATATATTAGAAAGTGGAGATATTGTATATAGAGTAGTATTAAACGATGGTATTAGTCATGTAGAAAAAATTAAAGGATATATTTATTAATTTTTTAATATTTATTAATTTTTTAATCTTACTATATAGAATTTTTTTTGTTATTGTAGTAAAATCAATATAAAAGTGCTTTTTATTGCATAAACTTGTTCTATTATGATATAATTACATTTGGTAGGTATTTCCTAAATAAGTCATGAAGAAGTTAGCACGTAATAACTCTTCAAAAAAGAATAATACTTTAATCAACTATAAATTTACAAAAATATAACAAGGGAGGTGTAATTATTCAAACCATAGTTACAATAATATTAATACCAACAGTTGGAGTAATATCTTTTCTAGCTGGTTATATAGTCAGAAAAAACATCGCCGAAAGCAAAATAAAAAGTGCAGAGGAAGAAGCCAAAAGGATAATTTCAGAAGCAGAAAAAGAAGCAGAATCAAAGAAAAAAGAGGCAGTTATTGAAGCTCGTGAAGAAGTACACAAACTTAGAAGCGAATTTGAACGTGAATTGAGAGAAAGAAGAAACGAACTTCAACGAATGGAAAGAAGATTATTATTAAGAGAAGAAACTTTAGATAAAAAAGTTGAAGCTCTTGAAATTCGAGAAGAAAACTTAAATAAAAAACAACAAGAAATAGAACAACTACAAAATGAAATTGAAGAATTATATAAAAAACAACGAGAAGAATTGGAAAAAATTGCAGGACTCACTTCAGAAGAAGCTAAACAAATAATATTGAAAAATGTCGAACAAGAAGTAAAACATGAAGCAGCTATGTTAATAAAAGAAATAGAAACAAAAGCAAAAGAAGAAGCAGATAAAAGGGCAAGAGAAATAATCTCTTGTGCTATACAAAGATGTGCAGCTGATCATGCTGCAGAAATAACTGTATCAGTTGTAAATCTCCCTAATGATGAAATGAAGGGTAGAATAATAGGAAGAGAAGGTAGAAATATTAGAACATTAGAAACTCTAACAGGTATCGACCTTATAATAGACGATACTCCTGAAGCCGTTATACTTTCAGGATTTGATCCAATTAGACGTGAAATTGCAAGACTTGCCCTAGAAAAATTAATTGCAGATGGAAGAATACATCCTGCAAGAATTGAAGAAATGGTTGAAAAAGCTAAAAGAGAAATTGAAAATGAAATTAGAGAACAAGGAGAGCATGCCGCTTTTGAAACAGGGGTTCATGGGCTTCATAGTGAATTAATAAGACTTATAGGTAGATTAAAATATAGAACAAGTTATGGTCAAAATGTTTTAAAACATTCCATGGAAGTTGCTTATTTAGCAGGACTTATGGCTGCTGAACTTGGAGCTGATGTTAATTTAGCTAAACGTGCTGGACTTCTTCATGACATTGGTAAAGCAGTTGATCATGAAGCAGAAGGACCTCATGCGTTATTAGGAAGTGAACTAGCCAAGAAATATAACGAATCACCTATTGTTGTTAATGCTATTGCTGCACATCATGGCGATGTTGAACCTATGTCAATTGAAGCTATATTAGTTCAAGCTGCAGATGCAATTTCTGCAGCAAGACCAGGTGCAAGAAGAGAAACACTTGAAGCATACATTAAAAGATTAGAAAAATTAGAAGAGATAGCTGATTCATTTGAAGGTGTTGAAAAATCATATGCTATACAAGCTGGACGTGAAGTTAGAATTATAGTTAAACCTGAGCAGGTTAGCGATGATGATATAGTTCACATGGCAAGAGAAATTGTAAAGAAAATAGAAAACGAATTAGAATATCCGGGACAAATAAAAGTAAATGTTATCCGTGAAGTAAGAGCGATTGAATACGCAAAATAAACCCCAAAATTTTTGGGGTTTTTTTATTTTTTAGAAGGAATTTCTATATTTGCGTAGAATTAATATAATTAGATAAAATAATAGCTTTCAAGGAGGTATTATAATGGAAGTATTAAAGGTTTCAGCAAAATCAAATCCAAATTCAGTTGCAGGTGCTCTAGCTGGTGTTATCAGAGAAAAAGGTTCTGCAGAAATTCAAGCAATTGGTGCAGGAGCAATTAATCAGGCAGTTAAAGCTATTGCTATAGCCAGAGGCTTTGTTGCTCCAAGCGGAATTGACTTAGTTTGTATTCCTGCTTTTACTGATATTATAATTGAAGGTGAAGAAAGAACAGCAATTAAATTTATTGTTCAACCAAGATAATTTTACATTAATACAAAAGGGCTGCATTGCAGTCCTTTTGTTTATGTACTTTTGTTTACATAATATATATTATGTTTAATTTGAATGTGAAAGATTTCTTTCAAAAATATGTAGACATTTGCAAAATTAAATGCTATATTTAAAATAAATAAAAAATTATTCTTTCATGAGGTGACTTTATGAAAGATGGTAGTATTAGAAATAGACAATTAATTAGTAAAGTAAATATTACATCATTAGTTAAGTTATTCATTTTACACTTCCTTATTGAAAAAGAGCATTATGGTAATGAATTAATTGAACGAATAGAAAAATGTTTAAATTACAGTTGGAAACCTAGTCCTGGATTAATGTATCCTCTTCTTAGAAACATGGAAGAAAATTTACTAATAGAAGGTTGGTGGGAAGAACCTGATAAAAAAACAAAAAGAATTTATAGAATAACTGATAATGGTATAAAACATTATGAAAAAATTAAAACAATTTATAAACCTATGTTAGATGAATCTTTAGAAATAATTAAAAATACATTGAATGAAATTTATAAAAAATAAGGGGGAAATATTAAATGGAATTATCAAAAAAAGCAAAAGAAATAAGTTCATCGGTAACTCTAGAAATAACAGCAAAGGCTAAAAAAATGAAAGAAGAAGGTATTGATGTTATAAGTTTTGGTGCAGGTGAACCAGATTTTAATACACCAATAAACATTCAAAATGCTGCAATCGAAGCTATAAAAAAAGGATTAACCCGATATACTGCTGCTTCAGGTATTCTTGAATTAAAACAAGCAATTTGTAACAAATTAAAAGAAGAAAATGGTTTACATTACGATCCATCTCAAATAGTAATCTCAAATGGTGCAAAACATTCCATTTATAATGCATTGCAAGCTATATGTAATCCCGGAGACGAAGTCATTGTTCCAATTCCATTTTGGGTTAGCTACCCTGAGCTTGTAAAATTAGTTGATGCAAAACCAGTATATGTAAAAACATCAGAAGAAAATGATTTTAAATATACTAAAGAAGCTCTTGAATCTGCTATTTCAAATAAAACAAAAGCCATTATATTAAATAGCCCTAATAATCCTACAGGAACAGTCTATGATATAAAAGAACTTGAATATATTGCTGAATTAGCTATTAAGTATGATTTACTTATCATATCTGATGAAATATACGAAAAATTAGTATATGATAATAAAAAACATGTTAGTATAGCTTCTTTAGGAAATGAAATCAAAGAACGAACTATAGTAATTAACGGAGTTTCTAAGGCATACTCTATGACAGGTTGGCGTATTGGATATACTGCATCAAATAAAGAAATTGCAAAGTTGATGTCCAACCTACAAAGCCATCAAACTTCCAATCCTAACACAATTGCTCAATATGCTAGTATAGAAGCAATAAAAGGCTCACAAGATGCTGTTGAAGAAATGAAAAAAGAATTTGAAAAGAGAAGAAACTACATGGTAGATAAAATCAATTCTATAGAAGGTTTATCTTGTAGAAAACCAGCTGGTGCTTTTTACGTAATGGTAAATATAAGTAAAGTAAAAGGAAAAAATATAAAAGGTTATGTTATAAATAATTCCATAGACTTTTGTAATGCTTTATTAGAATATGCTAAAGTAGCTGCTATACCTGGTAAAGGATTTGGAGATGATGATTTTATTCGTTTATCTTACGCTACATCAATGGAAAATATAGTTGAAGGATTAAATAGAATAGAAAACTTTTTAAAACAATAAAGAATAGGGGATTTCCCCTATTCTGTATGTTTTTTGTTGCATGTTAAAACGACATAATTTATAATTTAGTTATCAAAAACATAAAGGAGTTGATTAAATGTATAACGAATACCAAAGTCCTTTAGTTACGCGTTATGCTTCAAAAGAAATGTCATATCTTTTTTCTGATGAGTTTAAATTTACAACTTGGCGTAAATTATGGGTAGCTTTAGCTGAAGCTGAAAAAGAATTAGGGTTAAATATTACAGATGAACAAATAAAAGAATTAAAAGATCATATATATGATATTAATTATGAGATAGCTATTGAACAAGAGAAAAAAACAAGGCATGATGTTATGTCACATATTTATGCTTATGGAATACAATGTCCAAAAGCTAAACCAATTATACATTTAGGAGCTACAAGTTGCTATGTAGTTGATAATACAGATGTAATAATTATGAAGGAAGCTTTAAAAATCGTAAGAAAAAAAATCTTAAAAGTTATAAAAAATTTAAGTAAGTTTGCAGATAAATATAAAGATCTTCCAACTTTAGCATATACACATTTGCAACCTGCTCAATTAACTACTGTTGGTAAAAGAGCTTGTCTTTGGATTCAAGATCTTATTATCGATTTAGAAAACTTAGATAATTGTATAAATTCTTTAAAACTTCTAGGTGTTAAAGGAACAACCGGAACACAAGCAAGTTTTTTAAAACTTTTTGATGGAGATCATGAAAAAGTAAAAAAACTTGATGAGTTAGTTTGCGAAAAATTAGGATTCAAGGATAAATATTTTAAAATTACAGGACAAACATATCCTCGCAAACAAGATGCAATAGTTTTAAGTTGTCTTTCATACATTGCTCAAAGTGCATATAAATTTAGCAATGATATAAGAATCCTTCAAAGTTTCAAAGAAATTGAAGAACCTTTTGAAACTACTCAAATAGGCTCATCTGCTATGCCATATAAAAGAAATCCTATGAGAAGTGAAAGAATATCTGCATTATCACGTTATGTTATCGTAAATGTATTAAATCCTTTAATAACCGCATCTACTCAATGGTTTGAACGTACTTTAGATGATTCTGCTAATAAAAGAATTGTAATTTCAGAATCATTTTTAGCTGTAGATGCTATACTAAATTTGTATATAAATATCTCAGAAAATTTAGTTGTATATAAAAAAGTTATAGAAAAAAGAGTAAAAGAAGAACTTCCTTTTATGGCAACAGAAAATATATTAATGGAAGCAGTAAAAAAAGGTGGAGATAGACAAGAATTACATGAAAAAATAAGAGTTCATTCAATGGAAGCTGCAAAAATGATCAAGGAATATGGATGTGCTAATGATTTAATTATTAGAATTGCTAATGATGAAGCTTTTAATCTTAGCAAAGAAGAAATACTTTCTACTTTAAATCCTCAAAATTATATTGGAAGATGTAAAGAACAAGTTGAGGAATTTTTAAAAGAAATAGTTGAGCCAGTATTAAATATAAATCCTATCGAAGAAATTAAAGTAGAAATAAATGTTTAGTACTTGCTGCTTTTTAAAAAGCAGCAAGTTATTTATATTATTTTGTTATTTTTTTAACATACATTTATTTAAAGACAAAATTAGTCGAAAATTAATATTACAGATTTCCTGTTTTATTAACAAATTTTAGTAATTTGTAACTTGACATTTATTTTCAAATGATATGTCGAAAATAATTATTTAATAAGAAAATTAATTCTTAGAAAATTTCATTCTTATACACATTTTTATTCACTTGTGTTAATAAACACTTTAACCTAAAATAATAAGTAGAATAAAAATAAGGAGGGGTTATAAAGTGTTAGGTTTTATAGGATGCGGTAATATGGGAAGCGCAATAATAAAAGGCATTATAGATTCCGGTATTGATCCTAAAAACATGTATGCCTATGATCATCATAAAGAAAAAATATTAAATACAAATTCAAAAATAAACATTTGTAGCAATAATATTGAAGTTGTAAACAAAAGTAAATACATATTCCTTGCAATAAAACCTCATTTGTATAATGAAGTATTACAAGCTATAAAAGATCACTTAACATATGACAAAATTATAATCATCATGGCTGCTGGCTATACAATTAAACAAGCAGAAGAAATCATAGGCAATAAAAAAATTGTAAGAATAATGCCCAATACTCCAGCTTTAATAAAACAAGGTTTTATAACTATATCTTATAATAATAAATTATCAATAGAAGAAAAAAACATTATTATCAATTTACTAAAAAACATTGGCACAGTCAAAGAAATTAATGAAGACCTTATGAATGCATATTCTTCTATAACAGGCAGCGGCCCTGCATTTGTATATTTATTTATTGAAGCTATGGCAGATGCAGCACTATTACTTGGTATACCAAAAAAAGAAGCTTATGAAGCAATTTCCACAATGATTATAGGCAGTGCTAAATTGCTTTTAGAAACCTCAAAACATCCTGCAGAATTAAGGGATATGGTAACATCTCCATCTGGAACAACAATTGAAGGTATAAGAACCTTAGAAGAAAAAGCTTTTAGAAGTTCTATTATTGAATGTGTAGTCAATACATATAAAAAAAATCTAGATATAAAAAATATAAGGTGATATTTATGAAATTTTTGAGGTATTTGCTTATGTTGATAGTATCTCTTATTTATATCGTCTTTTGTCTTATTCTTTTGATGAACTTAAATAAAAGAAAAAAATAATTTGAAAATAACTAAAAACATTTCGCTAAATTGATATTTAGTAGAATTTATTATTTTGAAAATGGGGGAGTGCTAATGGATAAAAACAACTTGGAAATTTTATTTGACGAAAGTTTACCTTATATATTAAATGATTTTTTAGGATATCTTTATACTGTAAAAGGTAAATCTTTAAATACTATTTCTGGTTACAAAGTTGATCTTAGATTATTTTTAAAATACATAAAAAAAATAAAACATAACCTAAAAAACGAGGTTGAAGATGTAGATATTTCTGACATAAATGAAGACATAATAAAAAGCATTACTTTAAATGATATATATTCTTTTATAAATTATGTATCTATAAAAAGAAAAAACAGCAACTATGCCAGAGCTCGTAAAATTGCTGCTATTAGATCTTTTTTTAATTATTTAGAAACTAAAGCAAAAATAATAAAAGAAAATCCTGCTAGAGAATTAGAATCACCAAAAATAAACAAACGACATCCTGTTTATCTCACCCTAGAACAAAGCAAAAAATTGCTTGAATCTATAAAAGGCCGAAACAAAGAAAGAGATTATGCAATTATTACCCTATTTTTAAACTGTGGTCTTCGTTTATCTGAACTAGTAAACATTGATATAAGCAAAATAAAAGGAGATACGCTTACCGTAATAGGCAAAGGAAATAAAGAACGAACAGTTTACCTGAATAAAGCTTGTATAAAAGCTATTAATGCATATCTAGCAGTAAGACCTAAAGATGGAGTTATCGACAAAGATGCGCTATTTCTAAGTGAAAGAAAAAAACGAATTGATAAAAGAACAGTTGAAAAATTAGTGAAAAAATACGTTATAAATGCAGGTTTACTAGATAATAAGTATACTCCTCATAAATTAAGACATACCGCAGCAACATTAATGTATAAATATGGAAAGGTTGATATACGTGCTCTTCAACATATATTAGGACATGAAAGTGTATCAACAACCCAAATATATACCCACATCGACGATGAAATCTTAAGAGACGCTATAAAATCAAATCCACTATCGGAAGAATAACCCAAAAGGGTTATTCTTCTCTCTCTTTAAAAAACTCCTCTAATTCTTTATAATATTTCTCTCTTAATTCTGGAATATCCTCAATATAAACAACATTTTCTTCTTTATCATTTTGCTCTACTTCTAATACTTCATCATCAAAAATATAGTCATCAAGTTCTGATTCATCAAAAAGAATACCATCAATTCTAACTTCTTTATAATCTGAAGATATCTCTAAACATTTTCCGCAGCTATTACATATTTTGTTTTTTTCAATATCACAAATATTACAATCACTACAATTATCACATATTTTATTTTGGTTAAAAATACAATATTGCATATGATTAACACTCCTTTTTATATTTAATAATTATCATGAATTTTATTATATCATTTGAATTATATCGACTCAAGACAAATAACTTATAATATCGAACATAAGTTTGTGATTTTAGTTTAAATGTGATATAATAAAATTAGAAAATTTTTAAGGGGTGTAGAAAATGTCATCCAACAAAGATAAACAGCAAGAGATACTGGAATTTATTAAAAAAGAAATCATTTCAAAAGGCTATCCTCCATCTGTAAGAGAAATTTGCAAAGCTGTTGGTTTAAAGTCTACATCAACTGTTCATAATTATCTAGAAAAACTAGAAAAAAACGGACTAATAAAACGTAACCCAAATAAACCTAGAGCAATAGAAATTATAAATAATGCTTATAAAAAGGATTTAATTAGTATTCCTATTGTAGGTAAAGTAGCTGCAGGACAACCTATATTTGCAGTTGAAAATATAGAAGATGTTTTACCTATTCCTATAGATTTTATTAAGCTAAATAACGATGCTTTTATATTAAAAGTAAAAGGAGATAGTATGATAGAAAAAGGAATATACGATGGTGATTTTCTAATAGTTGAAAAACAACCAACTGCTCAAAATGGGGATATCGTTGTAGCTCTTGTTGATGATAATGCAACTGTTAAAACTTTTTATAAAGAAAATGAACATATAAGGTTACAACCTGAAAACTCAAATATGAAACCTATTATAGTAAAGGAATGTAAAATATTAGGCAAAGTAAGAGGTTTAATAAGAAAATATTAAAAACTATTAGCCCCTCTTTTTATTACAAATAAAGAAGGGGCTAATTATTTTTCTGCAATTATATTAGATTCTACTACGACATACTTAAAGTCTTCTGGCATTGTATCTTCAATTAATTTTGATTCTTCTTTAGTTCTTGAATAAGCTTTTATGCACAATACTTTCTTAAAATTCTTATATCCTACATAAGTCATAACAGGTATATTAGATTCTTTAAGAAAATCTGCATATTCTTTTCCTTTTTCAAAATTGCTTGCTGTTATATCAAATACATAAACTTTTTCTTTTGAGTATTTATCTATAACAATACTAGGTATATATGTTCCCATAAAAGTTGCTAAACATAATACAAGCAAAATTAAATAATCATTATTAGCTGTTATGCTTTTTACTATAAATACAAATATTAACTGTGATAATGCATTAACTATACCAGCTAATGTATACTTACCTTTAATCATAAATACATTTTTTGCTGTAGAAAATGCTACATCTAGCAGTTTGTAAACAAACACAAGCATTACTTCCACGCTTACCACCTCCCTTAGTTTAATAATGGTTCATCCAAAAAAATAAATTATATTTACTTTGCTTTAAAAATTCTACATGCTATTTTTAAAAAATCTTTTAAAAAATTAAAAAGATGGGTAAAATTTTTACCCATCTAATATATTTGATAATCCTTTTAAAATCCCTACTTTAGCATGTTCAAAAGTTAACCCTCCTTGAACATAAGCAATATAAGGAGGTCGTATAGGAGCATCAGCGCTTAACTCTATAGATGAACCTTGGATAAAAGCACCTGCAGCCATAATAACCTGATCAGTATATCCTGGCATATCCCAAGGTTCACAATCTACAAAAGAATCTACTGGTGAACCTTTTTGGATTCCTTTTATAAATTTTATTAATTTTTCTCTATCATTAAACTTTATAGCTTGTATAATATCGCTTCTTTTTTCATAATACTTAGGTGAAACTTCAAATCCTGCAATTTCTAAAAGTCTTGAAGTAAAAATAGCAGATTTTAATGCTTCAGCAGTAATATGAGGAGCTAAGAAAAGTCCTTGAAACATCTGTCTTATAACTCCAAAAGTTGAGCCACATTCACGTCCTATTCCTGGAGCTGTAAGTCTATATGCTGCATTTTCAACATAAACCTTTTTACCAGCAACATATCCTCCTGTAGGAGCAATACCTCCTCCAATATTTTTAATTAAAGATCCTGCAATTAAATCCGCACCAACATCCGTAGGTTCTTTAGTATCTATAAATTCACCATAACAATTATCTACAAAACAAATAATATCCTTATTAATCGATTTTACAACTTTTATAGCTTCTTCAATATCCTTAATTTGAAGAGATGGTCTCCAAGCGTATCCTGTTGAACGTTGTATAGCTACCATCTTTATAGTAGGATCGCTTTTTACTACTTTTTCTACTTCTTCAAGATTTATCTTCCCATCGCTTAATAAATCAACTTGTTTATAGTTAACCCCATATTCTATTAAAGACCCCATATTAGAACCTTCTATTCCAATTACCTGCAATAAAGTATCATATGGTTTTCCTGTTATTGACAATAAAGTATCATTAGGTTTTAAATTTCCAAATAAAGCAATTGTAATGGCGTGCGTTCCTGATACTATATGAGGCCTTACCAATGCATCTTCACAATTAAAAACTTTAGCATAAACTCTATCTAAAGTATCTCTACCTATATCACCATATCCATAACCCGTTGAAAATGTAAAATGAGCTTCAGATAACTTTTCATCTTGCATTGCTTTTAAAACTTTTATTTGATTATATTCTTTAACTTCATCTATTTCTTTAAAATACTTTTCTATATCTTGCAAAGCTTTTTCAGCAAGTTCAATAACTTTAGGACTAAAATTATATTTTTCAATTAATAGTTTTTTTGTTGCTTCTAACATTTTATACCTCCTAAAAAACATTTCTTATATTTCAATAAAAAAACTCGCTTAAAGCGAGTTTTTTTATTGATTGCTTTCTTTATTTTCTTCTTTATTAGCATTATTGTTAACATAAAGAACAGGTTTTGAAGGAACTATTGTAGAAATTGCGTGTTTATAAACTAACATTTGTTTTCCTTCTGATTCTAATATAACTGTAAAACTATCAAATCCTTTAACATTACCCTTTAATTGAACTCCTGAAACCAAGTAAATAGTCACTGGAATTTTATTTTTTCTAGCTCCATTTAAGAAAATATCTTGTAAATTATTTGCATTTTTTGCCATATCATCATCCTCCAAACATAATATATTTATTAATTTTATTCTATATTTTTTTAAATTTTCCTTCTATGTATTTAATAATATCATCAACAACTTCATCAATGTTATTATATTCATCCAAATTAAACCAGCGTATCCTATCCTCCCTTCTAAACCATGTTAATTGTCTTTTGGCATACCTTCTAGTATTTTGTTTTATTATATCTTTAACTTCATCTAAAGTCAAATATCCATCAAGATAATCAAATACTTCTTTATAACCTATTCCTTGCATAGAAATCATATCCCTTGTATAACCCATTTCCTTTAATCTCTTAACTTCTTCAATAAGTCCCTGCTCAAACATTTTATCTACTCTTTTATTAATTCTTTCATATAATTTTTCCCTATCCATTATAAGTCCTATATATGCTATATTATAATCAATCTCTTTCTTTTTAGATTCTTTTTGAAATTCAGATATAGGTTTTCCTGTATTTTTATAAACTTCTAAAGCTCTTATTATTCTCTTTAAATCATTAACATGAAGCCTTTCATAAGATTCAGGATCCACTTCTTTTAGCATTTCGTGAACATATTTATTACCTTTTTCCTCTGCTAACTTTTGAAGATACTTTCTATATTCTTCATCTTTAGCAGTTTCAGTAAAATCTAATGGATAAGTTAATGAATTTATATAAAGTCCTGTGCCTCCAACCACTATAGGTACCTTACCTCTGTCTATAATGTCATCTATACATTTTACAGCCATTTCTCTATATAAAGCAACACTAAATTCTTGCTTAGGATCAATAATATCAATCATATGATGAGGTATACCTTGCATTTCTTCCTTAGTAGGTTTTGCAGAACCTATGTCCATATATTTGTATATTTGCATAGAATCAGCAGATACTACTTCACCATTTATTCTTTTAGCAACTTCAATCCCTATTGCAGTTTTACCAGACGCTGTAGGTCCAGCTATTATTACAATATTTTTCTTCATATAATCACCCTATAAAACTCTCCTAAATTTTTTCTCAAGTTCCTCATAAGCCATTTTTATTATAGTTGGCCTACCATGAGGGCAAGAAAAAGGATTTTTACACTTTCTTAAATCCTCAATAAGCTTATTCATTTCAGAATAAGTTAACTTATCCCCAGATTTAACCGCACTTTTGCACGCCATGGTATATATTATTTTATCTATTGAATTATAAAAATTATTTGAATTCATAGTTACTTGATTTAAAACCTCATAAAATAACTCTATATAATTAGGATTACCATAAATTACTGGAACAGATCTAATAGATATTGAACTTCCCCCGAAATCTTCAATAACATAACCTATTTTACCAAAATTTTTTATATTTTCAAGCACCAATTGCTTTTCAACATTGCTAAGCTCAATTATTTTAGGATTCAATAAAGCCTGACTTTGAATAGATGTATTATTATATTCATCCATATATTTCTCGTATAATATTCTCTCATGAGCTGCATGCTGATCTATAATATATAATTCTTTTTCACCCTCAGCAATTATATAAGTTAAATGAATTTGTGCTACTGGAATTAATTTGGGCAACAATAAATTATTACTATTATCTATTATTTCCATAGTTTTAATATTTTTTTCTTTATTTTCAAAGTACTCATAAAAATTATTAGCAAAATATCTATTTTGAGTATCTTCCTTGATTTGAAATCGTTCTTTATTGTAATTATTATTTTCACACAAAGTTTCATAATTAAACTCAATCTTTTTTTGAATGCAGTCGTTATATTTATTATCTTCTTTATTTATAAAAACATTAGGAGTAAAAGTTATTTGAGGTATAGTATTAATAGTTTGAAAAGCATTTTGAATAGCTTTATATACAATTTTATAAACTTGTTGTTCATTTTGAAATTTTACTTCCGCTTTTGTAGGATGAACATTTACATCTATTATTTGAGGATCAATTTCTAACTTTATTACATAAAAAGGAAATTTATCTCCTGTAGAATATGATTTATATACATTTTCAATAGCAGAATTTATTATTTTATTTTTAACATACCTACCATTTACAAATAAAAATTCAAAATTTCTATTACTTTTTCCTAATGCATTGTTACCAATGTATCCTCTAACTTTTATACAATCCTCCTCATATAAAACCTCTAATAAATTATCCTTTACTTGCTTACCAAAGAGTGAAATGATAACATTCAAAAGAATTCCATCGCCTTTTGTTGCTAAAACTAATTTTCCATTATTTTTATATTTAAAAGATATATTTTCATTGGATAAGGCTAAATTCTGTACCGTCTCTGTAACATACATAGCTTCCCTAGATGGAGTTTTTAAAAATTTTAATCTAACAGGAGTATTAAAAAAAAGTTCCCTTACAACAATAGTAGTACCATTAGGCGATCCACATTCTGTTTTCTCAATTATTTCTCCACCTTCTACTAAAATTCTAGTTCCAATGATGTCCTTATTTGTTTTTGTTATCATTTCAACTTTGGAAACAGCAGCTATACTTGCAAGAGCTTCCCCCCTAAACCCTAATGTTTTTATATTATATAAATCATTTTCATTTTGTATTTTTGAAGTAGTATGCCTTAAAAAAGCAATTTCAACATCATCCTTTTCGATTCCACTACCATCATCACTAACTTTTATATAAGTTATTCCACCATTTTCAATCTCAATGTTAATATTAGTAGAATTAGCATCAATAGAATTTTCAACTAATTCCTTTACAACTGATGCAGGTCTTTCAATAACTTCACCAGCTGCAATTTTACTTATTACATCATCATCTAAAATACGTATCTTTGACATACTAATCACCCTAATTTTTTAGCCTTATTAACTAAATTATATAAAATATTCATTGCTTCAAGCGGAGTTATATTTAAAACATCTACATTTTTTAGCTCTTCTATTATTTCATTTTCTTTGTAATTAAACAAGTTTATTTCTACAGACGTAGAAGCTATCTCTTTTACAACGGTATTATTTTTAGATTTATTTATATCATTTTCCTCAAGTTTTGCTAAAATTTCTTTTGCCTTCTTAATAACTTCTTCTGGAAGTCCTGCAAGTTTTGCTACTTGAATACCATAACTTTGATCTGCTCCACCTCTTACTATCTTTCTTAAAAAAATAATATCTTCCCCATGCTCTTTTACGGAAATGCAGTAATTTTTAACTCCTCTTATTTTTCCTTCAAGTTCAGTTAATTCATGATAGTGTGTAGCAAAAAGAGTTTTTGCACCGATTCTATTGTTGATATACTCTATAACTGACCATGCAATACTTAAACCATCATATGTGCTAGTTCCTCTACCTACTTCATCAAGAATTATTAAACTATTCTTAGTAGCATTTTTTAATATATTTGAAACCTCTGTCATCTCAACCATAAAGGTACTTTGACCTAAAGATAAATCATCTGAAGCTCCTATTCTTGTAAAAATCCTATCTACTATAGAAATTCTTGCACTTTTGGCAGGAACAAAACAACCAACTTGAGCTAATAAAGTAATCAAAGCAACTTGTCTTAAATAAGTAGATTTACCAGCCATATTAGGGCCCGTAATTATAATTATCATATTATCTTTTAAGTCCAAAAGTGTATCATTAGGCACAAAAACTCCCGATATCATTTTTTCAACAACCGGATGCCTTCCATCCTTTATTTCTATAGCACCATCATTAGTTATCTGCGGCTTTACATAATTATTTTCAAAAGATACCTTGGCAAATGATAACAATACATCAATAATTGCAAGATATTGAGCTACTTTTTTAATTCTCGAAACTTGAGAATAAATTTTATTTCTTATTTCAACAAACAGATCATATTCAATTTCAACTATTTTAGCTTCTGCTCCAAGAATAGTTTCTTCTATTTCTTTAAGCTCAGGAGTTATAAACCTTTCAGTATTGGCAAGAGTTTGTTTTCTTATATATCTATCTTTAGGAACTAAATTAAGATTAGCTTTAGTAACTTCTATATAATATCCAAAAACTTTATTATAACCTATCTTTAATGACTTAATACCTGTTATTTCTCTTTCTTTTTGTTCTAATTCTAAAATCCATTTCTTCCCATTAAGCATAGCATCTCTCAATTTATCTACTTCAGCATTATATCCTTTTTTAATTATTCCTCCTTCTTTTAAAGTTGTTGGAGGATTTTCATCTATTGCAGAATCAATAAGTTTATATATATCTTCTAATGTATCAAAGTCACTATAAATATCTTTAAGTAACTGACTTTTACAATTGGAAATAGCAACTTTAATACTTGGCAGCATTGCAATTGATTGTTTTAAGGCATTCAAATCTCTTGCATTTGCATTTTCGCAGCTTATCTTTCCTAGTATTCTTTCAATATCATATATATTTTTTAAAAATTCTCTAAGATCAGATGAAACATATATATTATCTATAAATTCTTCAACTACATCTAATCTTTTGTTAATTTCTTCAATACTCATTAAAGGTTCTTCAACCCATTTTCTTAATAAACGTCCTCCCATAGCAGTCAAAGTTTTGTCTAGAACGTCTATCAATGTTCCCTTCTTACTTCGTGTTCTTATAGTTTCTGTCAGCTCTAAGTTCTTTCGAGTAAAAGAATCCAAAATCATATAATCACTAACATTATACCTTTTAATAAATGCTATATGTCCTAAACTACTTTTTTGAGTTTCTGTTAAATAATCTAAAAGCCTTGCTGCCGAAATTTTTTCATTATCTGTTAAACAATCATATTTATATTTTTCCAAAATATCATAATCAGTACTAAAATCAACTAAGTTAATTAAACAATTAAACCTGTTTTTTATAACGTCAATTTGTTCCTGTAATTCATTTGTTACTTGATAATTAATAAGTAACAATTCTGAAGGAACATATTTTGATAATTCATCTAATAATTTATTTTTTTCATTTTTAAAAGAAGTAACAAAAAAGTCACCAGTAGACACGTCGCAGATAGATATTGAAATAGTATCATGATTATTAAAAACACATACTATATAATTATTAACTTTCTCATTGAGCATGCTGCTTTCTATAACTGTTCCTGGAGTTATTATTCTTGTTATTTCTCTTTTTACCAATCCTTTGGCCTGCCTAGGATCTTCAACTTGTTCACATATTGCTACTTTATACCCTTTCTCTATAAGTCTAGCAATATACGACTCCGCTGAGTGATAAGGAACACCACACATAGGAGCTCGTTTATTTAATCCACAATCTCGACCTGTCAAAGCTATCTCTAATTCTTTTGATGCAATTTCAGCATCTTCAAAAAACATTTCATAAAAATCTCCTAATCTAAAAAACAATATACAATCTTTATATTTTTCTTTTATTTCAAGATACTGTTGCATCATCGGTGTAAGTGCCAATTCTAATTCCTCCTCAAATCAAAATAAGACCGCTGGAAGAATTAACTTACAGCGGTTTTAAAATCTATCTTATAACTTCTACCAATTCTCCTAAAAGTATATACATTTGAGCTTGAGTAATCTTAACATTTACTAATTTTCCTTTTAAAGACAAATCTCCTCCTGTAAAATGAACTAATTTACCTGTTCTTGTTCTTCCAGTTAATTTATTTTCATTCGTTTTACTAATACCCTCAACTAAAACTTCCACAATTTTATCTTGATATCTTTTGCTTCTTTTTTCACCTACTTGATTTACTACCTCAATCAATCTATTAAATCTCTCATGCTTAACATCTTCAGGAACCTGATCAGGATCTTCTGCAGCAGGAGTTCCTGGCCTTTTAGAATAAATAAAAGTAAATGCTGAATCATATTCAACTTTTCTTACAACATCTAATGTTTCTTGAAAATCTTCCTCTGTTTCACCTGGAAAACCTACTATAATGTCTGTTGTTATAGATACATCATCTATTTTGTGCTTAATTTTCTCAACAAGTTGCAAATACTGTTCTTTTGTGTATTTTCTATTCATCTTTTGTAATATTCTAGTGCTGCCCGATTGGATAGGAAGGTGAATATGTTCGCATACCTTTTCACACTCTTTAATGGCATCAATAACATCATCGGTTAAATCTTTAGGATGTGAAGTTGTAAAACGTATTCTTTCAATTCCTTCGATTTCATTAACCATACGTAATAGTTTTGCAAAGTTCATATTTTCTAAATCTTTTCCGTATGAATTAACATTTTGACCTAAAAGAGTTATTTCTTTATATCCTTGACTTGCCAATTGCTTAATTTCTTCAATTATAGCTTCAGGCTTTCTACTTCTTTCTCTTCCACGTGTATATGGAACTATACAATAAGAACAGAAATTATTACAACCATGCATGATAGTAACAAAAGCTTTAATATCACTTTCACGGCGTATAGGTAACCCTTCAACTATTTCTCCTTCTTTATCCCAAACTTCTAAGATTGTAGAATTGCTTTGCAATGCATTGTTAAGAAGTTCTGGAAATCTGTGGAGATTAAAAGTTCCGAATACTATATCAACATATGGGAATTTTTCTTTGACAAGCTGTGCTACTCCTTTTTGCTGCATCATACATCCGCCAACTGCAATAATGAGGCTGGGCTTTTTACTTTTTAGGGCTTTTAATTGACCTAAATTCCCATATGTTTTAGTTTCTGGATTTTCTCTAACTGCACATGTATTTATTACTATAACATCTGCTTTTTCCTTATCTGCAGTTTTTACATATCCCATATTTTCAAGCATGCCTGCTAATTTTTCAGAATCCTCTTCATTCATTTGACAACCCATTGTAATAATGTGATAGTATCTTTCTTTATTTAAACTCATAGTGATTCCTCCTTAAATATTAAGTTACGATTGTAATTATACTATTACAGTAACTTATAGGCAACAAGTTTTTTAGTTTACATAATATATTATATGTAAATATAACTTTCGCACTTTTTTGCAAAAACTTTCAGAATATTCTTATTGTTATATTAAAATTAATTTGCTATAATTAAATATATCAGAATGTTTTAATATATTTTTATTTTCTCAATTTTTCTTAATTGTATTACTGGAGGTGCTTTAAGTGAAATTTAAATTAGCCGAAAGAATGGAGCACCTAAAAACATCAGAAATTAGGGAGTTATTAAAGTTAACTGAACAACCAGACTTAATCTCTTTTGCTGGTGGTCTTCCTGCTCCAGAATTATTTCCTATTGAAGAAATAAAGCTTATATCATTAAAAGTTTTGTCAAATGAAGGAACAAATGCTCTTCAATATGGTCCAACAGAAGGTTATACTCCTTTACGAAAATTAATAGCAGAACAAAGAATGAAAGCTGTAGGAGTAAATACAACCTTTGAAAACATTTTAATTACTAGTGGGTCGCAACAGGGATTAGATTTCACTGGGAAAATTTTTCTAAATAAAGATGATGTTGTAATCTGTGAAAGTCCAAGCTATCTTGGAGCAATAAATGCTTTTAAAGCATACATGCCTAAATTCGTTGAAATACCAATGGATGACAATGGCATGATAATAGATGAATTAGAAAAAGCCCTTAAAAAATTCCCTAATGCAAAATTTATTTATACTATCCCAGATTTTCAAAATCCTACAGGAAAAACTTTAAGTTATGAAAGAAGAATAAAAATGTTAGAACTCGCTGAAAAATACAATATACCTATTATTGAGGATAGTCCTTACAGCGAATTAAGGTTTGAAGGAGAGACTATTCCTTCCATAAAAAGCTTAGATAAGAAAGGCCTTGTAATATATCTTGGAACTTTTTCAAAAACTTTTTGCCCTGGATTAAGATTAGGATGGATTTGTGCTGAACCTGAAATTTTAAGTAAATACATTATTGTAAAACAAAGCGCAGATTTACAAACAAGTTCTATATCCCAAAGAGAAGCTGCAGCATTTATGCAAACTTACAATCTCAACGAACATATAGATAAGATTAGAGCTATATATAAAAGACGTAGAGATTTAATGATTGAAATGATAAAACAAGAATTTCCAAACAATGTAAAATATACTCTACCTCAAGGGGGGTTATTTATTTGGGTTACTCTTCCTGAAAACGTTGATGCCACAGAACTTTTAAAAATTGCCATTGAAAATAAAGTGGCTTTTGTGCCTGGAAATTCATTCTTCCCTAATGGTGGACATACTAATCATTTTAGATTAAATTTTTCAAATATGACTGAAAATAAGATAATTGAAGGTATTAAAAGATTGGGCAAAATTTTAAAAGAAAATATTTAAAAATTAAAATAAAATCATAGGAGGGTTACTATGCCAAACTTATCTGAAAGAATAAAAAATATGCAAGCATCTCCAATTAGAAAATTAGCTCCACTTGCTGAAAAAGCTAAAAAAGAAGGAAAAAAAGTTTATCATTTAAACATTGGACAACCAGATATAGAAACACCGCAAATTTTTTATGACACAATTAAAAGCTTTAATAATCCTGTTTTAGCATATACAGGTTCTCAAGGTATCCCAGAACTTATAAATAGTTACATTAGATATTATAAGGAATGGAATATTGACTTTGAAGAAGATGAAATAATAGTAACAAATGGAGGAAGCGAAGCAATATTGTTTGCTCTTATGGCTGTTTGCGACTATGGTGATAATATAGTTATTCCAGAACCATTCTATACAAACTATAATGGTTTTTCACAAATAGCAGGAGTTAATGTTTCACCTTTCTTAACTAAAGCTGAAGATGGTTTCCACTTGCCAAAAAAAGAAGAAATCGTTAAAGCTATAAACGACAAAACAAAAGCTATACTTATATCCAATCCTGGTAATCCGACTGGTGTAGTTTATACAAAAGACGAAATAAGATTAATAGCTGATATAGCAAAGGAATACGATTTATATATAATTGCAGATGAAGTTTACAGAGAATTTGTCTATGACAATCTTGAATATACTAGCTTTATGCATATGAAAGATATTTTAGATAGAGTTATATTAGTAGATAGTATTTCGAAAAGATATAGTGCATGTGGTGCAAGGATAGGTCTTATTGCAAGTAAAAATAAAGAATTAATGAAAAATGTTTTAAAATTAGCTCAATCAAGATTATGTTCTCCAACAATAGAACAAATTGGTGCAGCAAAGCTTATCGAAACACCAAAAGAATATCTTGAAAAAGTTAAAGAAGAATATCAAAGAAGAAGAGATGTTGTGTATGAGGCTTTAAGTAAAATAGAAGGTGTTATTTGTAAAAAACCAACAGGTGCTTTTTATGTAATTGCAAAGCTCCCAATTAAAGATGCAGAAGATTTTGTAAAGTGGTTACTTACAGATTATTCAGTAGATAATGAAACAATAATGTTAGCACCTGCTGATGGTTTTTATGCTACAGAAGGTTTAGGTAAGGATGAAGTAAGAATTTCTTATTGTATAAACATTGATGCTCTCAAAAAAGCAATGAATATATTTGAAAAAGGTTTAATCGAGTATAAAAAACAAAAGGGCTGTTAAATTGCAGCCCTTTTTATATAACTAAACTAGCTACGTTAAATACTTCAATAAAACCAATTTTTTTATATAAATTTATTGCTTTTTCATTGTTATTTTCAACTTTTAAATACAAATCTTTTACCCCAAATTCTTTGGCCTTTAATATCAATTGGTTTAAAAAATATTTAGCATATCCTTTTCCCCTAAATTCAGGAATAATTCCAAAATTAATTAAATAAAAACCTTCACTACTATTAATTATTTGTCCATATCCTATATATTCATCATTATATTTTAAAAAATAACATAGATCTTCAATAAATTCTTTTCTTTTTTCTTCTTGTAATATTTCCTTTAAAGTTAATTCTCTTCTATCAAGATTATTGCTAAATATTTTATTCTGTAATTCAACTCTAATTTTTTCTTCTTTGTTTATTTGCATTTTTTGAACGTATAAACCATTAAAGGAATCTGATGTATGCTTATAGTTACTTAAGTTTAAATACATCACTTTATAATTCCTTTTAATCTTTGCATAAGATATATTAAAATCTAAAATCCCTTTATAAAAAAAATCAAAACTATAACCTAATCCAAAATAATTATATAATAAAGATACAATATCTTGTAAGGTAACATTTTTATCGTCAAAAGGAATATACAATACTTGTTTTTTATAATCTAATTTTAAAAAAATCCCAATTAAACTATCAAAATAAAATATCTTATAACAATTTAAAGCTAATATGTTTAAAAGTATATTTCCATTATAATCACTATAAAATCTAAAATCCTTAGTTCTAGACTTTGTCATTAAATTTCTTATAGTACGATAATCTTTTAATTTAGCTAATTCAACCTTTAACATGTTTACTCCTTTCATAACTTTTTTCTAAACTTAAAAATTCTCGATAAAAAACCCTTTTTACTTTCACGTTCATATCTTAATTTTTCTTTTAATTCCATTATTTCATAACATTTTTGTTTTAATTCCATTTTTAGTTTCATGTTTTCTGAAATTAATATATCTCTTTCTTTAGAAAAAACATTTTGATTAAGCTGAACAAGTAGTTCATTTATTTCGTTTAATTTAGCTTCAAGAAGAGGTATAGGATTAATATTTGAAGAATTATTATAATCTGCTTCTATGGAAACTGCAACTTCATTTTTTATTTCTTCATCCGACAATATCTTTTTTATTTGCTGATTAGTGTAACCCTCATCTTGTAATTTTTTTATCATTAATAATTTATTCAGATCACTTTCTTTAAATATTCTTCTACCATTTACATCTCTTTCAATTTTTAAATCAAATTCTTTTTCATAATATCTAATTGCTGACGACCTATATCCTGTTTTTTCGCATACTTCTTTGAAAGTATAGTACTTTTCCATTCCAACATCACCCCATTAAAATATTTCTTCCTAACAACTAATAATCCTCTATTTTAATGGGGTTTTTTAAAACAAAAAATTCATCAACTATTTACAAAATATACTCTTCTAAATAATTTGGAATTATACATTTTGTCGATGTAAAGTTTTCTATTATATTTTTAAAATTTAAACTTGCATCAATTTCACCATGAGTGATAAATATTTGTTTTTTAACACCACCTTTTATATTTTTAAACCAGTTTATAAGACCTTGTAAGTCTGCATGACCAGATAAACCTGGCATATTAACTATTTTAGCATTTACTGCAATTTCTTCTCCAAAAATTTTTACTTTTTTTGAACCATCTAATATCCTTCTTCCTAAAGTTCCTTCTGCTTGATATCCTACAAAAACTATAGTTGAATCTTTTCTCCAAAGATTATATTTCAAATGATGCCTTATTCTACCTGCTTCACACATGCCGCTTGAAGATATAATAACGACACCATTTTTATTATTAAGTTCCATAGATTCTTCTTTTGTTTTAGTAAATTTAAGATTTTTAAAATTAAGGATATCTTTATCCATAGTTAGCATCCTTAATGCCTCTTCATCATAACATTCTATGTGTTTTTTGAAAACTTCTGTAGCTTCTTCAGCTAAAGGACTATCAAGGAAAATTTCAATATTTGATAGCTGTCTTCTTTTTTCAATGTCAATATATTTATTTAACATATACAAAATCTCTTGAGTTCTTCCAACAGCAAAAGAAGGAATTATTACATTTCCACCTTTATTTGTTGTATTTAAAATAATGCTACATAAATCCTGTGTTTCACTAGAAATTGAGTGAAATCTATTACCATAAGTAGATTCAATAATTAAATAGTCAGCATAATCTACATATTCATAATCTCTTATTATTGGTATATTAATATTACCAAGATCTCCTGAAAAAACCAACTTATTGATTTTCCCATTATCTTCTATATAAATTTCTACAATAGCAGATCCCAATAAATGACCTGCATCCTTAAAGTTAATATAAATCGTGTCATCAATTTTTTGTTTAAAGTTATATGGAATTGTAAACAAGTAATCATTTACCTTTTCAGCATCTTCAACAGTATATAACGGTTGAATAAGAGGAAGTCCTTTTCTTTGACGCTTTTTATTTTCATGTAAAGTATCCATTTCTTGTATATGAGCGCTATCAATAAGCATAATCTTTAAAAGATCAGCTGTTGCAATAGTGCAATAAATTGAACCTTTGAAACCTTCTCTTATTAATAAAGGTAACCTGCCACTATGATCAATGTGGGCATGACTTATAATAACAAAATCTATTTCTTTAGGATCAAAGGGAAATCTATCTTGATTTTTTTTTGAATCCTTACCTTGAAATAAACCACAATCAACTAAAAACTTTCTTTTACTAGTTTCTATTAAATAACACGAACCTGTTACTGATTTTGCAGCCCCACAAAACTTCACCTTTATCATAAATATCCCCCTAAAAATTTTTAAAAAATATATTGACATATAAAATTTATCATGATATATTAATATACGTCAGGTGGTTCTTAAAGAGATTGTAACTCAAAGATGGCCCCTTGGTCAAGTGGTTAAGACACCACCCTTTCACGGTGGTAACAGGGGTTCGAATCCCCTAGGGGTCACCATCAGGGCCTTTAGCTCAGTTGGCTAGAGCAACCGGCTCATAACCGGTCGGTCCGGGGTTCGAGTCCCTGAAGGCCCACCAAATTAAATATGGCCAGATAGCTCAGTTGGTAGAGCAGGGGACTGAAAATCCCCGTGTCGCTGGTTCGATTCCGGCTCTGGCCACCATGTAAAAGAGCAGCATTTAGCTGCTCTTTTCTTTTGCTAAAAATTCGTTAATAAACTTATTTGCAAACTCCTCTTTTTTTTCTTTATATCTAATTTCTTTTTCTAATTTCCTTAAATATTTTTCTTCACTCCATTCTTTATTCTTAAAATATCTTTTTTTACCTAATTTCCAGAATCTATGAGGAATTAATAAGTATCCTAAAATAATCTCATACTCATCATCTTCTATTTTTCTAATTTCATCGTATATTTTAAGCATTTCTTTAGCTATTTCATAATTCCAAGAGTATCTTTTCTTATTCATAATTCTCCTTATGAATTTAGCAAGATCATATGCTGGTAAATCATATACAATACTATCTAAATCGATGAGATATAATTCATTATTATCATCTAATAATAAATTTTGATAATAGAAACTATCATGACAAACATATTTTTCTTTTTTTGCTCTTTCACAAAGTTTCTTATATTTTTCTTTTTTAAAAATGTTAAGAATTTCTAAGCAAAGATTTAAATTGTCTTCTATTAGCTCCAAGTACTTTTCATCGAATTGTGTTTTTATTTTTTTATTTTCTATCAGCCTCTTAAATTCTCTTAAATCATCACAAATTTTTAATATCTTTTTTTCCCAGTTATTATTAAAATTATCTTTTAATTTAATCGATTTTACCTCAAATCCTTTGGCTTTTAGATGGAACTTTGCAAGTAACTCCACAGCTTTTCTTAGCACTGAAATATCTGAAAAATCACACTCCTTTCCATTAATCCAGCTTGTTAAGTAGTAATATTTTTTATCAGTTTTAACAACTTCCCTTCCATCAATAGTTTTAAAGTAGTCAGCTATATTATTGAAACCATTATCTTTTAGATACTTTGTAAAATAGAAACCTATAATAACTTTTTTGTTATTGTGTTTAAATTCTTTTAAACAGTAAATTTTATCTTTTGTATAAATTTTATATACGCTTCTGATTTTTTCAATGTCTTTGGGTTCTATGTTGTATTTTGATTTAAGTATGGATGTTAGTTTTTTGAGTTTTTCATTATTTATTTTTTTTAGTTTTGTTATTCTGTTTTTGTTTTTCATTTTTGCTCCTCAAATTATTTTTCTTTTAAAATTATATTTTTGTGTTTTGTTTTTATGAATTTATCAATCATGATAATATTAATTATGATTATTTAAAAAATCAAAAGCATTTATACACTGAACCGCCGTTCCTATCCATAAACACTCTTCATCAATATCAAAATAACTTCCATGAGCTGGATTTATAATCCCCTTTTCTTCATTTCTACAACCTAATCTATAATATAATCCCGGAACTATTTTCGTATAATATGAAAAATCCTCTACACCCATCTCAGCTTTTTCTAACTCTATTAGGTTAATATAACCACTATTGCTAAAATTTTTTATAAACTTTTCATATAAAGCATTATCATTCGAAAAGGATGGATAACTTTCTACAATATCAATATAAGCATAACCTCTATACATTTTAGCCGTTGCATTAACAATTTCTTTAATCCTATCTAAAATAAAAATTCTTAATTCTTCTCCTATAGTTCTTACAATTCCTTCTATCTCAACCTGTCTTGCAACAGCATTAGGAGCAGTTCCTCCATTTATTTTACCAATAGTTATAACCGCAGAATCAGTAGCTGAAATTTCTCTTGAAACAATTCCCTGCAGGTTGTCTATTATCTTTGCAGCAATATAAATACTATCAATTCCATCTTGTGGATTTGCTCCATGAGCTCCTTTTCCTTCTACAATAATTTTAAAAGGATTAGAAGCTGCTGCTACCATACCCTTTTTAATTCCTATTGTTCCTGTATGCAATTTTTCATCAACATGAAGCGCATAAATAGCTCTAACCCCTTCTAATGCACCATAATTTATCATATCCTTGGCTCCTCCATCTGTCTCTTCAGCCGGTTGAAATATAAATCTTACCCTTCCCTTTAACTTATTTTCATGTTTTTTTAATATTATAGCGGCTCCAACTTGTATAGCTGTATGCGCATCATGTCCACAAGCATGCATATATCCCTTTTTTAAAGATTTATACTCTACATCTTTAAGATCTTCAATTTCTAAAGCATCCATATCTGCCCTTAATGCCACAATATTTTCTCCTTTTCCTACTTCTGCAATAATTCCACAATTATCAAATCTTTTATATTCAATAGAATTCTTCTTTAAATAGTCTTCTACAAAACTTGCTGTAAAATTTAAATTTCTATCAACCTCAGGGTTTTTATGTAAAGTTCTCCTTATATAAACAAGCTCACTAAAAATATCTTTTGATTCTTTGAAAAAGTCAATCATTTATAACTCCCTCCTCTAAAAAAACTAATTGATCATTAAAAATCTTTACCTTAATTCCTATTGGAATAGTAATTTTTCTTTCTGCATGTCCAACTTGTAAACCATAATAAACAGGTACTTTTACTGAAGAAAAAAATTCATTTAAAACATACTCTAAATTAAATTCTTTATCCTTCGAATCACATCCTACAAATTGACCTAATATTACTCCTTTTAATCTATCAAAAACTCCCATATATTTCAATGTATATAACATCCTATCTATTTTATATGGCTCTTCATTTATTTCTTCTATAAACAGTATTTTATCTTTTAAATCTATGTTATATCTTGTTCCTATAATGGAGTTTAAAACTGATAAATTTCCCCCTACTATTACTCCTTCTATATCTCCTCTATTTATTGGCCTTAAGTTCACCTTTAGATTAGTAAGTTTACCAGTTAAACAATTAAGTAAACTATTAAAATTAAATTCATCTAGTATTTCTCCTGTTCCAACCATAGGTCCATGAAATACAACTAATTTTAACTTGTCAAAAAAAATATTTAATAAAGCAGTAATATCACTGTATCCAACAAAAATTTTAGGGTTCTTATCTATTATATCAAAATCTATTTTATCTAAAATCCTAATAGATCCATAGCCTCCTCTTAAACAAAAAATTGCCTTAACATCCTTCATCGAAAAAAAATCATTTAAATCCTTTGCTCTTACATCATCTTCACCAGCTAAAAAACCATGTTTTAAAAAACAACTTTTGCCTAAAATTACCTTATACCCATAACTTTCTAAAAGCTTAACGCTTTTGTTAAATTTTTCAAAATTCAATACAGGACTAGATGGTGCTATTATTCCTATTTTATCACCTTTTTTTAAAGCAGTAGGTTTCATATATTCCTCCTTTTTACTTAATAAGTTCTTTATAAATATTTTCTTCTATTTTTATAAGCTGTGGTTCATTAATCATACAGGATACACTTTTTATAATTCTATAGGCAGACTGTAAATCATTTTCTTTTATATAAATGTATGCTAAATTTAAATAACTGTTATAATAATCCTTATTCAGTTCTATCGATTTCAATAGATTAATTTTCGCTTTATAAAAATCATTTATCTCAATATATGCTGTTCCTAGATTATAATATACCAAATAATGTTCTAATCCAAATCTTTTAGCTTTTTCAAAATATTTTATGGCATCATTAAATTTCTTTTCTGCACAATAACATAACCCCATATAATAACAATATTTTTTCTTATTTGTAAAAAACTTTTTTAAAATATAAATTTTAGCTTCTACAATCTTATTACTTTTTATTAAATTTATTATTTTATCCTCCATAAAAAAACCTCCTTCTAGGTTTTTTTGTAATTATTTACCTAAAAGGAGGTTTTTATTCACTATTTTATTTGCCTCTTATGTTATTTGAAATTTGCCACATCTCATCTGATAGTCTTACAGTCCTTGCATTCAATTCAAAGGCCCTTTGTGTTACAACCATATTAGTCATTTCCTGAATTATATCAGTATTTGACTTCTCTAAATATCCCTGCTTAATTTTAGCTTCATCAATTTCAACTACATCTTTAGCTAAGAAAATATTTTCTCCTTTTGTTAACATAAAATCTTTTCCCTTTATATCATACACTTTAATTTGTCCGACAAACTCTTCCTTTCCATCTACAAACTTTAATATTTCTCCTTTAGTTGTTATTCTAAATTTATCATTATTATTTAGCCCAACATATCCATTTATATCTAATAAAAGACCTGAAGAATGAACAAAATTACCATTAGAATCTATATTAAATGCTCCATCCCTTGTATAAAAATAATTTCCATTACCATCTTTTAACCTAAAGTAACCACATCCTTCTATTGCAAGATCAGTTGCCTTCCCCGTTTCCTTTAAAATTCCTTGAGAAAAATCTCTAACTGTAACATCTCCTTTTACCCCACTACCAATTGAAAGATTCTCTTTACTTTTTGCAGTAATAGGAACCCCTAATCTATTTACACTTTCATTTAGTATATCTGAAAAAGCTATGTCTATTCTTTTATAACCACTAGTATCAATATTAGCAATATTGTTAGAAATAGCATCTATTCTATTTTGATTAGATATTAACCCCGATTTTCCATTCGCTAAAGTCCTAATCATATAAATCACCCTAATTATTTTATACTTCCTATATCATTAACAGTTTTTCCTAAAGTTTCATCCAATACTTGAATCACTTTTTGATTAGACTCAAAACTTCTCATAATGCTTATCATTTCTGTTATTACTTCTATAGTATCAACATTTGATTTTTCTAAATATCCTTGTTTTATATTAGAATTAACAACTCTTCCTTGACTTTGTGCTAAAAACATATTATTCATATCTTTTTTAAGCTGCGATTTATCATCAAAATCAGTTATTAAAAAGTTAATATCATTAACATTTATTTCTTTAGAATTTATTCTTATGGGTCTTCCATCATTCCCTAGTACTTTATATCCAAAAATATTTTTTAAATATCCCTCTTTATCAAGAATAAATCTTCCATCGCGTGTATACTTTATGTTTCCATTATCATCAACCAAAGTAAAAAAACCCTTTCCATCAATGGCAAAATCCAAATCTCTATCAGTTTTTTCTAAAACTCCTTGACTAAAATCAACTACTGTATCATCAATTCCAACTCCTAACTCCATAGTTCCAAGATTCCTTTTAAAGCACTTTTCTCCAATATATTTATCTTTGTTTTGAATTAATAACTCTTCAAAGGATTTTAAAACCACTTTTTGCTTTTTATATCCTGGAGTATTTATATTAGAAACATTATTGCTTAAATTTTCACTTTGAATTTGTCTTGAAATCATTCCTGAAGCTGCAGTATAAAGCCCCCTTAACATATTATCCCCTCACTTTTTATCATTTTCAAAATAAGCCTTAATCTCATCAGGATACATCATTCCAAGCTCCCTAGCCATAGCTTCTATCTTTTCTTTAGGAATATTTTTTACATTTACAGGCGTATAAAAAGAATATAAAATTCCAGCTAAAACTAAGCCCACTCCTAAACCTAACAAAAAACTTTTATTCATTTTTTCGCCTTTATTAAACCAAGCCTTAATAAAACCTCACCCTTTCCTATATTTAATTTAGAGCTAATCTCTTCTATTGAAAGGCCTTGTAAAGTCATTTCATAAATTTGCTCGTTTATATCAACTGTTTTTGTATCTTTATCAAAATTTAATAAATCATTCTTACTATCTTTATTATTTTCAAACTTGCTTAATACTTCCTTAAAAGCATTTATATCTTCATTTAATGCTAATAAAGAAATTTCAATGTTTTCTACTCTTACCTTTAGTTCCTGTAATACCTCATTTATATATTTTAAATTATTACTGTATTCTTGTAAAACCAAATTGTTTTCAAATATCATTTTATTCTTATCAATTTGATTTTCCATTTGACTTTCAACTAAAACACTACCTTTCCTATAACTTAAAAATATCAAAAATAATCCTATTGCAATAAGAACATAATTCATAAGAGAAGCCTCCACTAAATATATTTTAATCTTCTTAGATTTTCCCTAAGCCTTATAATAGCTCTACTGTGAAGTTGAGAAACCCTTGATTCTGATATATTAAGAATTTTTCCAATTTCTTTTAAAGTCAATTTCTCATAATAATAAAGATTTAATATTATTTTATCTTTTTCAGGAAGCATAGATATAGCTTGCTTTAAAATCTGTAATTTTTCTTCATTTTCTACTATTTCTTCCGGTCGTGGACTGTTTTCATCTTCAATAACATTTTTCACTTGAAGTTCATCATCTTCTTTAAAAAATATATCTTCTAAAGAAACTACAGATATATAATTAACATAAGATTCTATATTTTTTACCTCATCTTCTGATATATTCAAATACTCTGCTAATTCTTTATCTGTAGGCTCTCTATTTAATTTTAACTCTAATTCTTCTCTTGCTTGATTTAAAGCTGATAATTTTGAAAAGGCGCTTTTAGGAATCCAGCTAATTTTTCTAAGTTCATCTATAATCGCTCCTCTAATTCGTAATGTTGCATAAGTTTCAAACTTCAATCCTTTAGATGGATCAAATTTATCTATTGCATCCATAAGCCCTATAATACCATAACTTACAAGATCGTCAAATTCGACGCCAGGAGGTTTCCCTGCTATAAATCTTGAGGCAATATATTTCACATATGGAATATATTTTATAATCATTTCTTCTCTTTCATCAGATTGTTTATAACATTTCATCCTTTCACCTCTATTTCAAGAGTTTAATTTGCTCCCTCATTTTATTAAAAATAAATCTTATTATAATATCTCTAGTTTTTTCATCTATATTTTCATATTTTAATGCTAATCTAAAAAATTTATTTTCCGCTTCTTCAACTCTTACAACGGTAGTTAAAAGTATTACCTCCTCAGGAATATTCAATATAAGTAAAACATTAGAACCTACTTGAGCTTTTTCTTTTGCTAATATCTTTATTCCTCCTCCACTTATATCTAAAGTAAGAGCTTTATTTAATTGTTCAAAATACAATGAAGGAACATCTTTTAAATTTAAAAATTTTTTACCAGGAGGCAAAGTAACATAACTTACTTCCATACTTATAGGCAATCTAAAATATTCTCTCCTTTGAACTCTTTCAACTATATCAGGAAGGCTTATAATCAACATTTCAATATTGTTTTCACGTTTTTTTCCCAAAACAATTGACCTGCACTTTGTTACATCTTTCTCATTAGGAACATAAAATTCAATAACTCTACCAGGATATGTTATAAAATATCTATTACCGGCAGTAGGAACATCTATAAGTAAAAAATTTTCGTTAATATCTTGTATTTTACTTACATATGCAATTCCATCCTGCATAACATCAATTTTTTGTCCAATTTTTAATTCTATATTTAAAATTTTCATGATCCTAATCCCATCCTCCCAAACAATTTAAAGAATAAATCCTTTATAGTAGTATTTTTGTTTTCATTTTTATGGCCAATTATATCTGAAGCTATTTTAAAAATGCACATACTTGCTTCTGTTTTAGGATAAGCAATCACATAAGGTCTTTGTTCAATTATTGATAAAGTTACTCTTTCATCTTTGAATAAAAATCCTTTATAATTAATAGAAGTTTTTAAAAAAACATTAACAGTTTTATTTAATTTGTCAAAAGTTTCTCTCGCTTCTTTTATATTTTTAACTTTGTTAATAACAACATTAATATTAGCATCCTTATATCTTCCTTTTATTATTTTTATCAAACTATATGCGTCTGTAAGAGAAGTTGGTTCAGGAGTAGTTATTAAAATTACTTCATCTGAAACGCTTATAAAACTTAAAATAATATTCGATATACCTGCTCCTGTGTCAACTATTAACACATCTATATCATCTAATTTCTCAAATTCCTCAAGTAACCTATTTCTTTGTTCTTCATTTAAATCTACTATATCCTTAAGCCCAGACCCTCCGGGAATTATTTTTACTCCCTCTGGAGTTATTTCCGTTATATCATTAATACTTTTGTTATTAAAAATTAAATCATACAAACTATATTTAGATTTTATACCATACATTATATCAACATTAGCCATTCCAATATCAGCATCCAAGATAGCTACTTTAATTCCTCTAAGCTTTAATGCAACTGCTAAGTTAACAACAAAACTTGATTTACCAACTCCTCCTTTTCCACTAGTAACAGTAATAACTTTAAAATTATTTTGTTTTTTATAATTCCTACTATTTATTATATGTCTTAATCTCTCTGCTTGGTCCATTGCTTATTCCCCCATAAAACTAAATTTAATAGTTTATCGGAGTTGGCTTCTTCTATATCATCTGGAACACCTTGTCCTAATGTTAAATAAGAAACAGGCCTTTTACTTAAATATACAGCAGTTAATATTCCCCCATAAGAATCTGTTTCATCTAATTTTGTAAAAATTAAACTGTTATAATTAATATTTTTATAATTTTCTATAATCATTCTCAAATCCCTTTGCTTTGTAGTTAAACTCAAAACAAGATAAATTTTATCTGGTGAAAACTCTTCTATAAATTTCTTAGTTTCTGCTATTTGCATCGAATTTTTGCTATTTCTGCCTGTAGTATCAATTAATATAATATCACAATCCTTCATTTTATTTAATATTTCTGGAATATCTTTAAGGGAATAAACTACATTAAAGGGCACACCTAATATTTCTGCATATAACCTTAATTGTTCTACAGCACCTATTCTATAAGTATCTATTGTTATTAATCCCACTTTTTTATTTTTATAAAGGGAATATATACTAGCTAATTTAGCAATTGTAGTGGTTTTTCCTACTCCAGTAGGCCCTATAAAAACTTGAATTCTAGAATCATCTTGTTTATCTGAAACAAGAATTTCCTTCAAAGTATTTTTAACTTGTTTTTCTAATTCTTTAAAGGATAATTGATTATCAAACTTCTTTTTAGTTAAATTGATTATTTCATCAACGATATCCTCAGGTACATCATTGTTTGTTAATATATCTTTTATCCTAATTTTTCTTTTTGAATCTACCTGTTGTTTTACTAAAGATTCAACCATATTTTTAAGCTCGTTTATTTCTTTTTCTAACTCATTAGAAGAATTAATTCTATCATTTTTTTTATTTTTATCATCTACTGCTGCTGTAACCTCCAATTTTCTACGCTTAAAAAAACCCAGTATCCCTTTTTGCCTAATTTTTCTTTGACTTATTATTACAGCATCATTTCCAAGCTCATATCTTATTCTAATCATTGCTTCCTGCATATTATTTACTATATACCTTTTTACTATCATAAACTCACCATCCCTAAAGTTTCTATTTGAACATCTGCAGGGATTTCATTCATAGATAAAACAATTAAATTAGGAAATACATATTCTATCATTTTTCTAAAGGCAGGTCTAACCTTAGGAGAACATAATATAACTGGTTGACCATTATAAAAGTCTGTAACTTCTAGTAGCTTCTGTATTGCTTCAAATATTCTCCTTGTTGTTTCAGGATCTAATGCAGGATAAGATCCTTGGAAAGACTTTTGAATATTTTCTGATATCAATTGCTCTAATGAAGGATGCAATGTTAAAAGCCTTATAGTATTATTTTCATCAATTAAATTTCTACATATAGTCCTACCAAGCGCAATTCTAACATATTCAGTTAAAAGCTCAATATCCCTCGTATTAACTGCATTATCTGCCAAAGTTTCTAAAATAGTAACTAAATCTCTTATAGGAACCCTTTCTTTTAAAAGATTTTGTAAAACCTTTTGAACTTCACCAAGAGATAAAAGATTAGGTATCAGTTCTTCTACTACTGCACTATAATTTTCTTTAATATTATCTATGAGCATCTTTACCTCTTGTCTTCCTAACAATTCATGGGCATGTTTTTTAATTATTTCTGTAAGATGAGTAACTAATACTGTAGTTGGATCAACAACAGTTATTCCTAAAAGCTCTGCTTCTTCCCTCTTAGAATCAGGAATCCAAACAGCTGGAAGCCCAAAGGTAGGCTCAACAGTTTTTATTCCATCTACTGGAATACCTTCACCTAAAACATCTATAGCAAGATAATGATTTACCAAAATTTCTCCTTTGCCGACAACAGTTCCTTTAATTTTTATAACATATTCATTAGTAGCGAGCTGTAAGTTATCTCTTATTCTTATAGGTTGAACGATAATTCCCATTTCTAATGCTAATTGCCTTCTTACCCCTGCTATTCTATCTAAAAGATCGCCACCAGAAGATACGTCTGCAAGAGGAATCAATCCATAACCTATTTCTATCTCTAGAGGCTCAACATTAAGATATTGCATGACATTTTCTGGTTCTCTTCTTTCTGGCTTTACTTCTTCAGCTTTTGTCTCTATTTTTTGAGGTTTAATATAAGTTTCCTTCGTTAAAAAGTAAGCTGATAAAGCACAAAGAGCAGAAATTGATAAAAACAAAACATTAGGTAAAGATGGTATAACCCCCAAAATCGCAAGTATTACACTTGCAATACTTAAAACCTTTGGATAAGAAGTAAATTGTCCGAAAAGTTCTTTACCTAAAGCAGAGTCACTTGCAGATCTTGTTACTATTATACCTGACGCTGTTGATATTAAAAGAGCTGGAATCTGACTTACAAGTCCATCACCTACTGTTAAAAGTGCATACTTTTTTAAAGCATCTAAAGCTGACATTTGATGAAATAAAATTCCTATTAAAACTCCACCTATTATATTTATTAAAACTATAACAACACCAGCTATAGCATCTCCTTTTACAAACTTACTTGCACCATCCATTGCTCCATAAAAGTCTGCTTCCTGTTGCAATTTCTTTCTTCTTCTTTTTGCTTCTTCTTCATTTATTATTCCTGCATTTAAATCAGCATCAATACTCATTTGTTTACCTGGCATAGCATCAAGCGTAAATCTTGCCGCAACCTCTGCAACTCTTGAAGCTCCATTAGTTATAACTACAAATTGTATAACAACTATAATTATAAACAATATAAAACCAACAATGTAATTTCCTCCAACAACAAAATTTCCAAAAGCTTCTATAATTTTTCCTGCTTCTCCTTGTCCTAAAATAAGCCTTGTAGAAGAAATATTTAAGCCTAATCTAAAAAGAGTTGTTATTAATAAAAGTGTTGGAAATACTGAAAATTCTAGTACTTCTGTAGTAAACATTGTTAAAAGCAAGATAACAAGAGAAATCGACATATTTAAAGCTAAAAATATATCCAAAAGCCATGTTGGAAGAGGAATTATAATCATTAAAACAATCAATATAACTACAAAGGCTATCAACACATCTATATTGTTTTTTAATTTAAACTCCTTTAACATCTACTCCATCACATCCTTCTTATACTATAAACATATGCTATTATTTCAGCAACAGCTTGATATAATTCGACAGGTATCATCTGTTCTACCTCTACTTTATAATAAAGTGTTCTTGCTAATTCTTTGTTTTCAACTATGGGAACATTGTTTTCTTTAGCTATTTCTTTTATTTTTTTAGCTACCAAATCTGCACCTTTTGCAACAACAACTGGAGCTAAATCTTTATTTCTCTCATATCTTATTGCAACTGCAAAGTGTGTTGGGTTTGTAACTACAACAGTCGCTTTTGGAACTTCATGCATCATCCTCCTCATAGCCATTTCCCTTTGTTTTTGTCTAATCTTTGACTTAACTTGAGGATCTCCTTCTGTTTGTTTAAGTTCTTCTTTTAATTCCTGTTTTGTCATCATCAAATCCTTTTTTAATTGCCTCTTTTGAAATATAAAATCAGCAATTCCTACAACAATAAGGAATATAACTATTCTTAAAAGTTGTTTATCTGCAATTGATTTAACAAAAGGATAAATTCCAAAAACATTAAGGTCACTAGTTTTTAGAATTTCTAGAAGGTTATTTTCTAAAAAACTAAAAGTTAAATAAAATATTATAGCAATTTTTATTACTGACTTTAAAAGCTCTACAAATGCTCTTTTAGAAAATAATCTTTTAAATCCATTTATTGGATTTAATTTTTCAAAATTAAACTTCAAATTTTCTACCGTAAACAAAAAACCTATTTGAAGAATATTAGCCAATATACCAAGGATCATTATAGTCAATAAAAAAGGCATAGCAACAAAAACAGCATTTTTCAACATATACAACATATAAGCTTTTAGTCGTAAAACGCTTATATCATCTTTTGTAACTAATTTTAAGCTATTTACCAAAAACTTTCTACCGTAAAGATAAATATTTTCACCTAATACTACAAATAAAAACATAATTCCAAGTAAAACAACAGCCGATATTAAATCTACACTTTTTGCTACTTGACCTTTTTTTCTTGCATCTTGTAACTTTTTAGGCGTTGGCTCCTCAGTTTTATCTTCAGATGCCATTAAAATAACTAAAGGAAAAGCATTAAACAGTTTTATCAAATCTGATGATAATCCTTCAAAGAGCTTAATATAAATCTGCGTAAGCCCTGGTAAAATAATTGATAACGCAAATAATCCAACCAATGTTTTTATAGGCAACCCCAAAAGAAAAATATTTATTTGAGGGACAGCTCTATTAATAAGTCCAAGGGTAAAATCCGTAAGAAAGACTATAATAACTATAGGTGCTGCAAGTTGCATCGAAATATAAAAACTTCTACAAAATATATCAAGTATTACAACAAAAACATTTGAATTTATAACAATATTTCCTAAAGGTAAAACTTCAAAACTTTTTATAACAGCCGATAATATAACATGATGAAAATTTAAAGTAACAAATATAACTAAAGCAAACCAGTTGAAAAATCTTTCAAGAGGTGTTGAATTTCCTGCAGTTGATGGATCAAAATATTGTGACATTGAAAAACCCACATTAAAATCCATTATCTGTGCAGATACCCTTATAGCATTAAATATTAAACTTGAAATATATCCTATTGATAATCCTATAATCAATTCCCTAAATACGTGATACAAAAGATCTATATTGCTGTTTATAAACTGATAACTAGGAATATCTAAAATAGTAGTAACCAAAAAGGACAATATTAGTGAAAAACCAACTTTAACCAAAGAGGGTATCTGCCTTATTGAAAAAATAGGTGAAGACATTAGCATTGCTATAATTCTTACAGAAGCTAAAAATAAAGCTAAAAATCCATTCATTAAAATCACCTATTTTACTATTAAAGTAATATTGCTAAACATTGTTTGAACAAATTGTATTAAAACCTTCAACATCCACGATCCCATTAATAGAAAAACTAATATTACAGTTATAACTTTTGGAACAAAGGTTAACGTTTGTTCCTGAATTTGAGTTGCAGCTTGAAATATGCTAACTAAAAGTCCAATTGCCATTGAAGCTATTAAAACAGGTGCTGCAATCATCAAAGCAACCATCATTGCCTGCTTACCTATACCAATAACAAAAGATAAACTCATTAAAAATCACTCCTAAATAAAGCTTTCAATTAGTGATTTGACTACAAGATGCCATCCATCAGCTAATACAAATAATAAAATCTTAAATGGAAGTGATATAGTAACTGGCGGTAACATAAACATTCCCATCGACATAAGAATACTTGCTACTACCATATCTATAACAATAAAAGGAACAAAAATCATAAATCCAATTTGAAAAGCTGTCTTTAATTCGCTGATTACAAAAGCAGGAATAAGAATTTTAAAAGGAACATCATATCTATCCTTAGGCTTATCAATTTTAGCCGCATTGTAAAAAAGAGCTAAATCCTTTTCTCTTGTTTGTCTTAACATAAAATCCTTTATAGGTTTACTTCCTATTTCAATTGCCTGATCTTGAGTTATTTTTCCCTTTATATAAGGTTGAATAGCTGTATTATTTACTTTGTCATAAACAGGTGCCATTATAAAAAACGTCATAAAAAGGGCAAGACCGATTAAAACTTGATTAGGCGGCGACTGCTGAGTAGATAAAGCATTTCTTACAAAGCCAAGAACCACTATTATTCTTGTAAAACTAGTCATAAGAAGAACTATCGAAGGAATAAAAGTTAATGATGTAAGCAATATCAATAATTTTATATTATCTACATATTCTTTAGGAGTTTTTGCTGAATCAATTGAAATATTAACTTTAGGAATTTGTAAATTAGGTGTAGCTGCATATGCTATTTTCGTCATAGATAAAATTATTGTTAAAACTAATAGTACTTTTATATATCTTTTCATACCTCATCTTCCTTTTAAAAATTTTTCGTAAACTTTAAAATCCTCCTCATTAAGTTCAAGAAGTATTTTAACCTCATTTTGAGTATTTGAAATAACATAGGGTTTTCCTGCAATTGTTACAACAGTTAAAAAAGAATTTTGTCCAAGGGGAACTCTTTCATAAACTTTTATAACCCTGCCATTATTTATTTTAGAAATATAAGTTCCCCCATATTTTGCAGTTATATATATTAAAAATATAATCATAGGAAGAAAAATCATTAGTTTTAAAGCACTTACAAAAATTGGGCTCATCAAATCACCTACTGTATGATAATATCATAAAAATATACATTAGTTATTTGACCTGTCATAAGAGTAGAATTTATTTTATTTGTAATCTCTTTTCTTATATTTTCCAACTTTTTACCATCAAAATCACTTGATTTTTTATTTCTTATGGTAGTTATAACAATGTCTCTAATTTGAGGCATTTTTTCTTTTATTTCTGTTTCTATTTTTGTATCAGTATAAGCTAGATATATCTTAGCTTTTATATAAACTCTCATATCTTGATCTGCTAGATTTACAATAAACTCATCCATAGCCATGGTTTTTTCTGTTTTTGGTTTTGGAGCTGAAGGTTGATTTTTTATATACATATAACCCAAAAATCCTCCAACTCCAATAAGTAAAGTTAAAAGCACTATTATAATAATCATAAGTTTAGAGATACCTTTATTTTCTGCCATATCTATTCTCTCCTTTATTTCTTAGTTACTATTAATATATTAACTCTTCTATTTCTTTGCCTTCCCTCAGGAGTAGAATTAGATGCAATAGGTCTAAATTCTCCAGCACCAACTGCAAGTATTTTTTGAGGATTAACTCCTTCTTTTTCAACTAAAAACCTTACAACCTTAACAGCTCTATCAGCGGAAAGTTCCCAATTACTTTTATAATATCCTTTATTTATAGGAACATTATCAGTATGACCTTCAACAACAATTTCATTATCAAACATCCTTAAAAGCTCTCCAATTTTATCAAGAAGAGGAACGCTTTCTGGCTTTATATCCGCCTTACCTGAATCAAACAATATCTTTTCCTGAAGCTCTATAACAACCCCTCTTATATCTTCCCTTACAGTAATCTTAGCTTCTAGATTATTTTTTTTAACAAACTCTTGAACCTTTTTATAAATCTTTGCTGTATCTCCTCTTTGAATATCTAAATCAACCTTCCCAGTTTTTCTTTCTTTATCATCCTTTTCAATGCCTGGATTTGTATTAACGGGAACAGGGCCCAAATTTCCACCTTCAACTATGGTATTTACATTTCCACCAAAGGCCTTTGCCAAAGAAAAGGCTAAAGTTTTAAACTTAACCGCATCCATAGTTGAAAAAGCATATAACAACACGAAAAAACATAGAAGGAGGGTCATCATGTCTGCATAAGTTGTTAACCATTCTCCTCCTCCACCCGTCTCGCTTTTTTTAACTTTTCTTTTACTCATTTCCCATCACCGCAGCCTTTTCAGCATTTTGCTTTAACATAGCTAACCTTTCCTCAGGAGATAAATACGTTTTTAATTTATCCTCTACAATTCTTGGATTTACTCCTGACTGAATTGCTAAAACACCTTCTATCATCATTTCCCTTCTGCCAACCTCTTCATTGCTTTTAACTTCAAGCTTATAGGCTAAAGGATTGAAAAATAAGTTTGCCATTACTGAACCGTAAAAAGAAGTTATTAATGCAACAGCCATTGATGGTCCAAGAGCTGACTGATCTTGTAAGTTTTTAAGCATTTGAATAAGCCCAACCAATGTCCCTATCATACCAAAGGCAGGAGCTAATGAGCCCCAAAGTTTAAAGAAATTAATTATACTTTGATGCCTTTTTTCCATTTCAGATATTTCAAGTTCCATTATCTCTCTTATTACTTCTGGTTCAATACCATCAACTACCATTTGTATTCCATTTTTCAAAAATTCATCTTCTATGTTTTGGAGCTCATCTTCAAGGGATAACAATCCTTCTTTTCTTGCCTTTTTAGATAACTCAACAAACCTTTCTATAAGAATTGTTGCAGGTATTTGCTTATCAACAAAGGCATTTTTAATGGCAGAGGGTATTTTTTTTAGTGTAGATAACGGAACCGCTATCATGCAAGCAAAAAAAGAACCAAATACAGTAATGAACAGCGAAGCCACATCCCAAAAGGTCAAAAGACCATCCTTTATAGAAGCTTGTCCTGAAATCATTCCATATAAAACGACAAAAAAACCTAAAACCAATCCTAATGCTGTTGAAATATCACTTTTTTTCATTTTACTACCTCCGGCAAGCTTAACATAAATTTTCTTTTAAATTCTATAATTTTTTTTATTATCTCTTCAGGTGTTTCCTTAACAACAAATTTTTTTCCATTAACTGTTGTTATTACAGTATCTGGAGTTACTTCTATTTTTTCAATAAGTTCACAATTTAAATAAAACTCTACATTATTAAATCCTGTAAGCTTAATCATAGGCTAACTCCCCATTATCTCTTTAAATTTAAAAGTTCCTGAAGCATTTCATCAGATGTTGTTATAGTCCTTGAATTAGCTTGGAAAGCTCTACTTGTAACTATCATTTCTGTAAACTGTTCTGCAAGATCAACATTAGACATCTCTAATAACCCTTGTCTTACTGTTCCATAACCAGATGATGCAGGAATTCCTAATGAAGGACTTCCTGAGTTTGAAGTATTTCTATAAGTATTGCCTCCAAGCTTTTCAAGACCTGCTGGATTTTGAAAATTAGCCAAAACAATTTTTCCTATAACAACAGTCTTATCTCCATAAATTCCTTTTATTGTTCCATCCTTATCTATGGAAAAGCTTAGAAGCTTTTGCTTAGCACCACTTTCATCTAATGCTTCAAAAGGTATCACTATATTTTTAAGTTCAGTTATATTTGGAGAACTCTCTTGACTTATTTCTGGCTCAAAAGTTGGCTCATCAACATTAACAGTTGGAGGATTGTTAGGATCATAAGCATCAGCTAAAAATGCTGTATTGTAGATACCCATAACATGAAATCCTTCTGAAGTTACAAGATTACCTTGTGAATCTAATGTAAAAGATCCATCTCTTGTAAATCTATATTCTATTCCATCTGATATTACAAAGAACCCATTGCCCTCTATCGCAATATCTGTTGCTCTTCCTGTTGTAGAAAGAGCGCCTTGCCTCATATCTGTATCAATACCAGCAACTGCAACTCCAAGTCCTGCTTGTTTTGGATTTGTTCCTCCTTTTCCACCTGCTGGAGCAGAAGCATTTTCAAGGGTTTGACTTAATATGTCTTTAAAAGTAACTCTTTGAGATTTAAAAGCCGTTGTATTTACGTTAGCAATGTTATTACCTATAACATCCATTTTAACTTGATTTGCCTTCATTCCACTAACACCTGAATTTAATGACCTTAACATAATATACCTCCTTTACTTGTCGCTTCAGTCATTCCACGACAAGGCCTCCCTTTCGGGTCCAGCCTTATAAAATTATTGCACTATCAATATTTGTAAACACATTCTCCTTTAGATTCCCTGAATCAATAGCAGTAATTATAGTATTATTTCTAACACTAGTTATAAAGGCTATATTGTTATAAATTATAAGACTTTCTCTTCCACCTTTTTCCTTTAACTTTTTTATAGCCTCGTTTATTTTTTCTAAATCATTTTTATCAAGAATTATATTCCTTTGCTTTAGTCTGTCAATTGCATGTCCTGAAAATTTAACAGGCTGCTGATTTTCTAAAAACTTTGAAAACTCAACAACCTTGTTTACTCTAAAATTAAAATTATTTAAGTTTAAATTATTGATCTTGTTTATCACCTAATACATCACCTACACTTAAAACCTGTTCTATCTTATATATTCCTTTTTCTGTTTTTAAATAAACTTGTCCTCCTTCAACTTTTACAGATGTAACCTTATCTATTACTGTTGAGCTTCCAACATCAAATTCAACTTGTTTTCCTATAAGAACAGTTCCTTCCATTAACTTTTGAGATAAAAGCAACTTTTGAAGGCTATTGTTTAAGTTTTGCATCTGTTCAAGTGCAGCAAATTGTGCCATTTGAGCTATATATTCAGTATTATCTTTAGCATTCAATGGATCTTGATGCCTTAATTGAACTGTTAAAATTTTTAAAAATGCATCCTTATCTAAAATATCTTTTTTCTGTAATTGCTGAACTTCACTAGAGTTGTTTAAAACCTTAGAAACTTCCATATAAACCTCCTTAAGCATAAATATTTAACCCATCTTCTTCTTTTACATCTTCATCAAATTCTAACTCTAAATTTTTAGGTCTATTATTTTTAAACTGATTAAATTCTCTATTTGAACCACTTCCTAAACCATCGTTAGATAAATAAACAGTTATATTGCTTATGTTTACGTTATTATTCTTAAGCTCCTGCTTTATATTTTCTACACTGTTTTGTAAAATCAATGCAACTTCTCTTTTTTCTACAGTTATACTTCCCTTTATTTCCCCTTTTTCAAGAACAACTTTTATTGTAATCTCACCTAAATCCTCTGGTTTTAATTTAACTCTTACTTCTGTTAAATCAGGAAGTCTTATGCTTTTAAATTTTTGAATAGCTATATCCACTATTTCTTCTGCCTTTGAAGAAGGTATAACCTTTTCAATTTCAGCCTTTAAATCTTTTATGTTTATGTTAATTTTATCTTGAGGAATACTTTCATTTGTTATGTGCTTTATAAAATCATAATCTAAATCATAATCTATTGTATATTGCTTTTTAAAATCGCCATAGGACCTAGTATCAGCAATATTTTGTAACAAATCATTTTTTGTTTGATAAACATTATCTTTAGATGTTTCTATTGTAACATTTTCTGTAAAATCTTCTTTTTTAACTGATTGTTGCACAATTTGATTTACATTTTTAAAATCATTATTTATATTTTGCTCCACATTATCCTCAGATAACTTGCTATTTAAAAGCAAACTTAACAAATTTTCTCCTTCATTTTCAGCAACATCTTTGTTTAAATGAAGCTTTAACTTTTGAGTATTTAATAAATCCTCTATCTTACTAAAATCAATTGAAGTCCTTTCATCTTCAGGTATTTTAAATAATTCGTTTAATGCTATACTCAATTTATCTTTTTCAGAAACTATTTCTTTGCTTATATTGTTAGTTTCTACAAAAATATTCTTTAAACTTTGCCATTGGTTTAAAATAGTTTCTTCTAAAACATTATCGTTATCGTTAGTCTTAAAATTAAAATTTAACAAATTAGAATCCATGTTTTTATATAGATTTAATATAAAACCATTTAAATTTGCCTGCAAAACATCAAGGCTTATATTATCATCGCCTGTAATCTCATCTTGATTATTTTCACCAACTTGACAGATATTTAAATTAACCATATTTTCACTAATACCTTCCAAAACTGCTTCAAAATCAACTGAGTTTTCAACTTTATTAAACTGTAAAGCTTTTTGATCCTTAAATCCTACTGCCTCAACCTTCATCTTTTCACCTCCCTTCACTTCTCAAATATAAATGTAAAGCATAATCATCATTTAAAGCTTGTTCTTTTTTGTTTGCCTCTTCCAAAAATTCCCTATAGGCCTTTTCTTTTAACTTTTCTATAATATTTTTATCTTTAACTGCTTTTATAAGCTCATTTCTTGCATTTTCAACATTAGCTTTAACTTGATTTAATACAATGGTTTGATTTTCTATCATCTTATCAATATAATTTAAATATCTGACATAGTTTTGATACTCAACTGCTGTCTTAAACTTAATTGAATTATTGATTAGATGATGTTTTTTATCTATAAGCTCCTTTAACTTATTTTCTTCATTATAATATCTTCTAAGTTCTTCAGCAAACTCTTGTTTTTTCTTTTCTTCTAAACTAGTTTTAAACTCTAAAACTTTTTGCAATTTAAAATTAAATTTATTCATTTAATCACCTTCTATCCTATAGAAAGCATCCTTTCATAAGTGGTTTTAAAGTCACTATATTCATTTATTCCCTGCCTTAAAAATTCATTTAACTTATCAATAATCTGTATAGCCCTGTCTACTTTAGGATTAGTTCCTTTTTGATAAGCACCTATATTAATCAAATCCTCTGAATCTCTATAAACAGCTAACATATCCCTAAGCTCACTAGCTTTTTTCTTTAACTTTTCATCAGCAATTTGAGGCATCAACCTTGATATACTAGCTAAAATATCAATTGCTGGAAAATGATTTTTATTGGCTAATTTTCTTGATAAAACTATGTGCCCATCTAAAATACCCCTTACCGCATCAGCAATGGGCTCGTTTAAATCATCTCCATCAACAAGAACAGTATAAAAGGCAGTTATAGAACCTCTATCTGAATTCCCCGCTCTTTCCATAAGCCTTGGAAGCATAGCAAAAACTGAAGGAGTGTAACCTTTAGTTGCAGGAGGCTCACCAATTGTAAGTCCAACCTCCCTTTGAGCCATAGCAAATCTAGTTACGGAATCCATCATGAGCATAACTTTAAGTCCTTTATCTCTAAAATATTCTGCAATAGCTGTTGCTGTAAAAGCCCCTTTTAACCTAACAAGTGGTGGTTGATCCGAAGTTGCAACAACTACAACAGACTTTTTAAGTCCTTCCTCTCCAAGATCGTTTTCTATAAACTCTTTAACTTCCCTTCCTCTTTCCCCTATAAGACCTATAACATTAACATCAGCATCACTATATCTTGCTATCATCCCTAAAAGAGTACTTTTTCCTACACCACTTCCTGCAAATATTCCTACCCTTTGACCTATACCACAAGTTAAAAAACCATCTATTGCTCTGATTCCAGTCACCATAATAGTATCTATCCTCTTTCTTGTAAGAGGATTTGGAGGATCATTGTCTAGCTTATATTCTGCTTCATACTCTAACTTCGTATTATCTATTGGATTACCAAGCCCATCTAAAACTTTTCCTAAAAGGCTTGGCCCAACTTTTACATTTAAAGCTTTACCTGTATTCTCAACAGGGCATCCTACAGCAACCCCTGTAACATCACCAAGGGGCATAAGAAGTATGCCATCATCCTTAAACCCTACAACCTCTGCATATATAAAAGAATTTTCCTTTATATATATTTTACAAACTTCACCAACAAAGGCCTTTAAACCTTCAACCTCTATAGTTAGTCCTACAACTTTTTTTACTTTTCCAGTCATTTTTAAACTATCTATAGTTTTTATCTTTTTTAAAAGACCATCAAAATTTAAGTTCATCATGCTAATCATTCCTTAATAAATTGTTTAATATGATATCTAACTGCACATCTATCTTAGCATTTATATATCCAGATGGAGTTTCTGCAACTACATCTCCCTCTTGTAAATCAGGATCTGCTATTAAAATCAAATCATTTGGATTTTCAACAAAAATTTCAAGTTCATCTTTTCTACTTTTTAAAATATTGTAATCCTTAGGATTTACTTTTAAAATTATTTGATGCTTATCAAGGGATTTTGAAATAACATTTTTAGCAATATTGACAATTGCTTCAGAATTTAAAGTAACTTCTGTTTTTATTACCTGCTTTGCAATTTCAAGAGAAAGCCTTATAATTTCCTCTTCCTTTCTTTTTATATACTCTTTAACCTCAGCTTCTGCATTTTTTACAAAATTAGAAGCATTTTTCTTTAAAGATTCAGCTTCTTGTTTTCCTTCTTCATATCCTTTTTTATAACCTTCTTGATAACCTATAGAATAACCTTCGCTATAGGCTTTTTGTTTAACATCTTCAAAAATTAAATTTATTTTCTCGTTTGCTTCAGCAACTATTTTTTCAGCTTCCTTTTGAGCTAATTCTATTATTGTTTTTGCTTTTTGCTTTGCATCTTCAAAAATGGAGTTTTTTAGAATCTCTATTGTTTTTTCTTCATTTTCTTCTGATATATTCTTTTCAATAATTTTTTCAATAACGGGTGGAGAAATCAATGCATCCCCCTTAATTAAAGTGGACTTTATTATTTTACAAGATGATTGCATTGTCTCCACCCCTTGAAATAATTATTTCACCAGCTTCATCAAGACGTCTTATTATTGCAACTATAGCCTGTTGAGCTTTTTCAACATCAACAAGCCTTACAGGTCCCATAAATTCCAGGTCTTCTTTTAAAGATTGAGCAGCACGCTTTGACATATTACTGAATATAACGTTTTGAACTTCCTCTGAGGCTCCTTTTAATGCTAATGCAAGATCCTTTTGGTCAACCTCACGCAATATACGCTGTATAGAAGCATTGTCAAGGGTAACAATATCTTCAAATACAAACATGCTTTCTCTAATTTTTTCTGCAAGCTCTGGCTGTTCTCTATCAAGCTCATCAAGAATAGACTTTTCTGTTCCTCTATCAACATGATTTATGATTTCAACAAGAGCTTGGATACCTCCAATTTGCTGATAGTCTGGTCTTATAACATTTGATAGCTTTTTTTCAAGTATTTCCTCAACTTCCTCAATAAACATAGGTGAAGTGTTATTCATAGTTGCTATCCTCTTTGCTACCTCAACCTGTAAATCCTCCGGAAGCCCAGAAAGAATTTGAGCTGCTTTTTCAGGTTGGAGATAGCAAAGAATTAAAGCTATAGTTTGAGGATGCTCATTTATTATTACATTTAAAAGCTGAGTTGCATCAGCTTTTCTTGCAATTCCAAAGGGCCTATATTGCTGAGTTATTTCTGAAACCTTTTCTATGATTTCAAGAGCTTTTTGCGTTCCTAAAGCTTTACTTAAAAGATTTTTTGCATATTCAAATCCACCCTCTAGTATATAGTCCTTAGCTTTATTTAAATTTACAAACTCCTTTAAAACTTCATCTTTAATTTCTTTTTTTATCTTTGGCATATTAGCTATCTCAAAGGTAATCTTTTGTATTTCAGACTCTGGAAGCCTTTTTAAAATGGGAGCCGAAGCTTCAGGTCCTAAAGTTATAAACAAAATAGCTGCTTTTTGAACTCCTGTTAGCTTACTTGAATCCCTTGGCAATATGATCACCTCTCATCCTCAGCAAGCCAAGTTCTTATAACCTCTACCACCTGATCTGGCTTCTTTGTTGCATAGTTTCTTATTTCTTTTTCTAGATCCATCTCTTCCTCTTCAGTTAAAACTGGCTCATATGCAACCTGAGGCTTTGGCAAAGCATCTGAAATAACAACATCGATATGATGTTCCTCTTCCTTCTTTTTGTTTCGTTTTGCTCTTATAAAGAATATAATTCCTACTATTAATAAAAACAATAAACTTCCAATTATAGAATACATCCTTATTTTTTCCTTTTTCTCTAGTTGTTTTTGCATCTCCTCCAAATCTTTTTGAGCTCTTTCTTTCCACTCAGTGTTAAAGGCTAAGGCTTCTATATTTATCTGATCTCCTCTTTGTTCAGAATATCCTGTTGCAGCAGCAACTATATTTTTTATAGTCTGCTTTTCCATATCACTTAAAGTCCCATCTATAACTACTGAAACAGTAAGTCTTTTTACCTCACCTGGAGCTTTTATAATCTTTTCTTCTGTTTGTCCTATTTCATAATTTGTGATTTCCTCTTCTCTTTGAGTGTTAGAAGATTGATTTGAATTATTACCTATAGTATTGCTCATATTATTATCAAGAGGACTTGAACCTCCTCCTGAGCCTGATGAATCGCTTGCTACTTCCCTTATTTTTTGCTGGCTTCTTATTATAGCATCTTTATCATATTTTATTGTAGTAACAGATGTAGAATCAAAGTCTAAATCTGCATTTATTTTAACCGTCACTTTATCCTTTCCAAAAACAGTTTCAAGCATTGATAAAACATCTTTTTCTAACCTAGCCTCAAACTGTCTTTCTATCTCCTGCTGTTTTAAAGCAGATGTCGTTCCATTTATGGTATCATCGAATAAGTTTTCTGTCAAAAGATTCATGTTGCTATCTATAACCTCTACATTCTCCTTTGGAAGATCCTTTACGCTTCCTGAAATTAAAGCAACTATTGCTTTAACCTTTTCAGGTGGAAGCGTCTTGCCTCCCTTTAGCTTTAAGGTAACAGAGGCCCTTGCTTTTGCTGTGTCCTTTGCAAAGACAGTATCATCAGGTAAAACAAGATGAACCCTTGCCTTTTCAACTTCATCAAAACTTTCTATTGTCCTTGCAAGCTCATCCTGAAGAGCCCTTTGATACATTATCTTAGCCTCTGTATCTGTAACCCCAAACTTACTTTGGTCAAATAAGCTCCATCCTTGTCCACTCGAGGGTAAATAGCCATTTTCAAGAACAGTAAGCCTTAGCTCATCTACCTTTTCTTCAGGGACCAAAATAGAATTTCCTTGAATTTTATATGAAACCTTTTCCTGCTTTAGTTTTTCAATTATAGCTTGTGAATCCTGTGGCTGAAGATCAGAAAATAAGACTGCATATTTTTCTCGAGTAAGATATACAACAGATAATATAAGTCCTGCTATTATAAAAGTAATTAAAGACAAAATTAAAACTTTTCTAGGAGTATTAAAAGTCTTCCACTTCTCTTTTAACTTATTTAGCATATCTTTTAGTTTATCCATCAATAGCACTCCTTTGATGCTAACTATATTTGTATTCTCATAATTTCTTGATATGCTTCAACAAGTTTATTTCTTATCTGCGCAGCAAGTTCTAGGGAAAGCCTTGCCTCTTCTGTTTTTAATAAAACAGAATGAATATCTTCAGCTTCACCTGTAATAAGGTCTATAGTAGCATTTTCTGCTTCTACTTGCTTTTGATTAACTTTATCTAATGCTTCCTTTAAGTAATTTTCAAAATTTATAATATTATTTTGAAGATTTGTCTTTTGCAAGGTTAAATCATTTAAATTAACAGCATTTATATTCATCTAAAATCCCTACCTTCCAATTTCTAATGCTTTCATCATCATTTGCTTTGAAGTATTAAAGGCTGTTACATTAGCTTCAAAAGCACGAGATGCAGTTATAAGATCAATCATTTCGTTTAAAATATTTACATTAGGCATTAAAACATAACCATCTTTATCTGCATCTGGATGGCTTGGATCATATACCCTTTTAAAGGGACTTGGATCCTTTGATATAGAGGATACCTTAACCCCATTGAAACGCTGTTTATACTTATTATCTTTATCTAAAAATTTAGTTAAATTTTCTTCAAAAGAAACAACCCTTCTAACATAGGGCCCTCCTGATGGAGTTCTTGTTGTTTCTACATTTGCTATGTTATCTGATATAACTTCCATTCTAAGTCTCTCTGCTGACATTCCACTTGCGCTAATCCTTAAGGCATTAAAAATATTATTCATAAACTACCTTCTCCCTTCGGTTATAATAAACCTTCTTAGTGCAATCTTACTATTTGCTTGAGATACTAAAGCATTATATAATATAGCATTAGCCGCTAAATTTGCCATTTCATTGTCAATATCTACATTGTTGCCATCTAGCCTCATAGATGAAGAGGTGTCTCTTTTTATATCATAATTTAAATTTTGCAGGCTTTTTCCTCCATCTATATGTCTTTCATTTGTTGTAACCAATTGAATATTTTCTCCCTTTAATATTCCCTTTAATTTATCTTCAAAAACTACTCTATAGGCTTTATAACCCTTTGTGTTAACATTTGCAATATTGTGAGCTATAGCTCTATTTCTTGCACTTGTTGCATCTAAGGCTTTTTTTAACATTAAATAACTCAACTCATCAATATTTCTTATCATAAAACAACATCCTCCTAAATGATCCTAATATTAATTTATTACACATACCGACATGTGTCAACTAAATGCAAATATTTTTTACTAATTTAAAATTTAGTTAACAATTTAATACAATTAAAGCAAAATTAAATCAAATTACATAACATAATTTTACAAAAAAATATATTTAAATCGGTTCTATAATAAATGTTGGGGTGGTAAATAAACCTCAACATTTTTTCTTTAAATACAAAAAAGCACTTTATTCAGATGCCAGCTTTGCTAAAATATAATTAACCCACAAAATATTTTGAAAGGAGGCATCTGATAAAGTGCTTAGGAATAATTTTATCAATAATTTGCTTAATTTAAAAGATGTTTTCGTAAAAAATATTGTAAATGGTGATGATTTCGTTGAATTTCATGTTGAAACTAAAAAAAAATCTCATGTTTGCCCTTCTTGTGGCTCTACTACTTCTAAAGTCCATGACTACAGAACCCAAAAAATTAAAGACGTTCCTATTCAGAACAAGAAAA
>NZ_FNUK01000016.1 GCF_900108045.1 Caloramator fervidus
ATCGTTTGGCGTATAGATTTTATACCAAACATATATTGAATTAAAACTATTTTAATTAATACAACAGGATCTATGCTTGGTCTCCCATTATTTAAGCAATACATGTCCTTTACAAGATCATATATGAAATCAAAATTGATAGCTTTTTCTATTTTTCTAACTAAATGATCTTCTGGAACCAATTGGTCAACAGAGATAAATTCAACTTGTTCTCTACGAATTTTATCTTTGTTGATTGTTAGCATACTTATCCTCCTTTATTACTTCGTATATTATTATATTTCGACATAAAAAAAGAGAATCCTTTTTTTGTGATGGATTCTCTTTTTAAAATTATACTTTGTCAACAATCTGACAGCTTTAAAGTAAAACCTTTAAAGCTGCTATAAAATATCTTTTATTATTCCTCCACCAACCACTATATCATTATCATAAAAAACAACCGATTGTCCTTTAGTTATAGCCCTTTGAGGTTTATCAAACTCCACAATAACTCCACCTTTGTATGGATAAATAATAGCATCAGCTTCCTTAGCTGTATATCTTATTTTTGCCGTAACCCTCATTTCACTTTCTAATTTATCAAAGGGAATAAAATTTACGTCTTCTGCATAAAGCCTATTTTTAAAAACTTCTTTTTCATCTCCTACCACAACTATATTTTTTTCTGGAATTATATCTATAACAAAAACAGGTTTTCCAAGGGCAAGTCCTAATCCCTTTCTTTGGCCAATAGTATAATGTATTATTCCTTTATGTTCTCCTAATATGTTTCCATTAACATCAACAAAATAACCTTTTTTTACTTTGTCAGGTACTCTTCTCTTTATAAAACCTGCATAATCATTATCTGGAATAAAACAAATCTCTTCACTATCCGGTTTATTATAAACCTCAAGACCTATTTCCTGTGCTATTTTCCTTACTTGATCTTTTGTATAACCTCCAAGAGGCATTAAGGTATGAGCAAGTTGGTGTTGGGTTAAATTATATAACATATAAGTTTGATCTTTTTTAGAATCTTTAGACCTTAACAAAAGGTATCTTTTTTTATCCTCATCATATTTAATAGATGCATAATGGCCTGTTGCAATATATTTTGCCCCAAGGGCATTAGCCTTTTTTAAAAACTCATCAAATTTAATGTATTTATTACATGCTATACATGGATTTGGAGTTTTGCCGGCAAGATATTCATCTACAAAATAATTAATAACCTTTTTCTCAAAAACTTCTCTAAAATTCATTACATAATAGTAAATTCCAAGCTTATCTGCTACTTTTCTTGCATCATTTACTGCAGAAATTGAGCAACATCCTCCAATTTTATCTTCATAAAATACATCCTTAGGAACTAAAGTCATTGTTATTCCTATAACATTATAACCTTGTTCTTTGAGAAGATAAGCTGCAACAGAGCTGTCTACTCCGCCACTCATACCTACTACAACTGTTTCCTTCATTAAATCACCTCACTAAAATACCCCGGAAAATCCGGGGTTTTTACTATTCATGATGATCATGTTCAGAATTTGAAAATCTATCTTCCCATGGCTCTAGACCATTTTTTATCCTATAATCATTTATAGCTTTATGAATTGCTTCCTCTGCAAGAACTGAACAGTGCATCTTTACAGCAGGAAGACCACCTAAAGCTTCTGCAACCGCTTTATTTGTCAAATTCCATGCTTCTTCAAGGGTCTTTCCTTTAATAAGCTCTGTTGCCATGCTGCTTGATGCAATTGCTGCTCCACATCCAAAGGTTTTAAATTTTACATCCTTTATTATATTATCTTCTATTTTTAAATAAATCTTCATCATGTCCCCGCATTTTGGATTTCCAACTTCTCCTATTCCATCCGCATCGGGTATTTCTCCCACATTTCTTGGATTTATAAAATGTTCCATTACCTTATCACTGTATTCCATAATTATATTTCCCCCTTTATAAACTTTTCATACAATGGCGACATTTCTCTTAAACGTTGAACTATATTAGGTAAAACAGAAAGAACATAATCTACATCTTCTTCAGTATTCAAATCTCCCAAAGTTAATCTTAAAGATCCATGAGCAATTTCATGTGGAAGACCAATCGCAAGTAAAACATGTGATGGATCTAACGACCCTGAAGAACATGCACTTCCTGTTGATGCACAAATTCCAAATTGATCAAGAAGCAGAAGCAATGATTCACCTTCTATAAATTTAAAGCTTACATTGATATTTCCAGGAAGTCTTTTTTCAGGATGGCCATTAAGCCTTGTATAAGGTATTTTTTCCATAATACCATTTAACAATCTATCTCTTAATTTTTTAATTCTTTCATTATGACCATCTATATCCTGTGTTGCAAGTTCTATAGCTTTACCTAATCCTACTATACCAGGAAGATTTTCAGTTCCTGCTCTTTTTCCCTTTTCTTGACCTCCACCATGGATTAAATTGTCTATTTTTACACCTTTTCTTATATATAAAGCTCCAACTCCCTTTGGTCCATAAAACTTATGGGCTGCTAGAGATAGTAAATCTATATTCATTTCCTTAACATCTATCTTTACATTTCCTACCGCTTGAACCGCATCCGTATGGAATATAATCCCTCTTTCCCTGGCAATCTTACCAATCTCAGCAATAGGCTGAATAGTTCCTATTTCATTATTTGCAAACATTATTGTTATAAGTATAGTCCTATCTGTTATAGCTTTTTTAAGTTCATCAATGTTTACCATTCCATATTCATCCACATCTAAATAAGTAATCTCAAAACCTATTTTTTCAAGATACTCACATGCATGCAAAACTGCATGATGTTCTATTTTAGTTGTTATTATATGATTTCCTTTGTCTCTATTTGCAAAGGCAACTCCTTTAATTGCCCAATTATCTGCCTCTGAACCTCCGCCTGTAAAAAATATCTCATCTGGCAAAGCATTTAACGCCTTAGCTACCTTCTCTCTAGCCTCTTCAATAGCTTTTTTTGATTTCCTTGAGAATGTATAAACAGAAGAAGGATTACCAAAATTTTCTGTAAAGTAAGGCATCATAGCCTCTAAAACCTCAGGCTTAACATAGGTTGTTGCCGCATGATCCATATAAACAAATCTTTTTTCCATACTTATTCTCCCTCTCCTTTAGTTTTTTCTTGAAGGCTGTTATAGTCATTAACAACATCCTGCAAAGTAGTAGAATTTAAAATCTCATTAATACTATTGCTAATCTTGAGCCATAAAATCCTTGTAGCACAATAATTTATCCTAGAACAATTCATTTCTTGCGTTATACAATCAGAAATTTCAATGGGGCCTTCAAGTACACCAAATATATCTGCTATAGTTATCTCTTTAGGAGGTCTTGATAATATATACCCTCCCTTAGATCCCCTTACACTTTTTATAAGTCCTGCCTTCCTTAAGCTTGCAAAAAGTTGTTCTAGATAATACTCTGATATATTTTGCCGCTCTGCAATCTCTTTTATTGAAACGGGGTCACCACCATAATGAAGAGCAAGCTCAAACATGGCCTTAACCCCATATCTCCCTCTTGTAGATAGTTTCATTTTACCACCCCAAATTCCGAGTAAAAAAGTAGGATTTTAATTTTAGGTTAACATATCTAAACAAAATTGTCAACGTTAAAACAATTATTTTTTAAGTCTACTTAACCTTTCTTTTATTTTTAATTCATACCCATTATTTGTAGGATTGTAATATTTTTTCCCTTTTAATTTTTCTGGAAAATATTCTTGATTTACAAAATTATTTTCATAATCATGGGGGTATAAATAACCTATCCCCCTATTTAAATTTTTAGCACCATTATAATGAGCATCCTTTAAATAATTTGGAACATCTAAGTTAGGATTCTTTTTAACATCTTCAAGAGCATTATCTATTGCTAAATAACAAGCATTACTCTTTGGCGCACATGCTACATAAATAGCCGCTTGAGCTAAAATAATTCTTGCCTCCGGCATCCCAACAAACTCAACAGCCTTTGCTGCATTAATTGCTACATTAAGAGCCATAGGGTCAGCATTTCCTACATCTTCACTGGCACAAATTACAATCCTTCTTGCTATAAAAAGCGGATCTTCTCCTGCTTCAATCATTTTTGCAAGATAATAAACAGCAGCATCAGGATCAGATCCCCTCATGCTTTTTATAAATGCTGAAATAACATCATAATGATTATCTCCATTTTTATCATAATTTATCAGTGGCTTTTGCATACATTCAACAGCATCATCTAGCGTAATTATGATCTTTTCTTCATCATTTTTAGATGTTAAAACAGCCATTTCAAAAGCATTTAAAGCTCTTCGTATATCTCCTCCACTATTATTTGCAAAAAACCAAAGAACTTCATCTGAAACCTCTATTTTTAAATCTTTATATCCTTTTTCACTAGTTAAACATCTTTTCAATACCTTAAATATATCTTTAGCCTCTATAGGCTTTAGCTCAAAAATTAATGATCTTGAAAGAAGAGCCTTATTTACCTCAAAATAAGGATTTTCTGTAGTTGCACCAATTAAAACGATGGTTCCATTTTCCACATAAGGTAAAAGAGCATCCTGTTGAACTTTATTAAATCTATGTATCTCATCAATAAAAAGTATTGTTTTCTTACCATAAAGCTTTAACATATTTTTTGCTTCATCAACAGCATTTTTTATATCCGTAATATTTGAAGTAACAGCATTTATCTGCTTAAATTCAGATTTTGTAGTATTAGCAATAATCCTTGCCAGAGTCGTCTTTCCTGTCCCTGGAGGACCGTATAATATTACAGAAGTTAAATTATCTGTAATAATAGCCCTATAAAGCATTTTATTTTTTCCAACAAGATGTTCTTGTCCTACAAACTCATCTAAAGTCTCAGGACGCATTCTTTCTGCAAGAGGTTTAACATTTTGCTGATTTTTTTTGTTAATATAATCAAATAAATCCATATTCATCACCAAGATAATTATATCACAATAATTGTTATTTGAAACTTTAAATAATTAGATATATAATATGTTAAGTAGCTTTAAAAAAGGAGGAACTAAATGAAAATAAAAAGTTTAAAAAAAGATATTTTATTTTATCTTATATTTGAGCTATTTTTAGGAATTTTTGTAGGTGCATATGGCTTTTTATTAGGACCTTATATCATGAGCATAGGCTACAAAGAAAATCTAGTTGGAACTATATCATTAGTTCAAACCACATCTTTTGCTTTATTTGCATACTTTGCAGGAATATTAAGCACCAAATTTAAAACTAAAACTTTATTTGTCCTATCATCCCTTTTGTGTTTTTTTAGTTCTTTATTATTTGCCTTTTATGTAAAAATAATAACTATAATATTAGCAACAATAATTTATGCATTAGGACTTTCTATTGTGGTTGTTATAAAAACCCCTTTTATAGTTAAAAATACTAAGGGATTTAATACAGTAAAAATAATAAGCATTGTATTAGCTTATTGCATAACCACTAACCTAATAGGTAATTATCTTGCTGGATATATATCCAGCATATTAGAATATAGGAAAGTATGGTTTATATTCGGATTATTCTCTCTACTTAGTGCCTTACCCGCACTTTTAATTAAGTCTGACAAAACAAATATATCTAAAGTTGAATATAGAAAAATACAAATTACACCAAGAATGATATTTTTAATTTTATATACATCCCTTGGTTCTTTTGCCTTTGGATTAATTGGATCCTACTATACAACATTTTTAATAAACAAATTAAATTTAAATGCAAAAAATGCTTCTTTTATTAACAGTTTTAATATAATTGGAACTATACTGGCTATGTTTATATCCCCTTATATATCAAAACGCATTGGCAAAACTAAAACCCTTTGGTATACAAAAGTGCTCTGTTTCCCAACACTTTGTGGGCTATCTTTTATAAGTTTAATTTCTAAATTGTCAATACCTTTGCTATCGCTACTATATTTTTTAAGAGCTTTATTTTTAAATATTCCTATACCAATTGAAAACGACCTTATATTAAAGTCCGTTTCACTTGAAAATCAAGCTAAATTTAACAGTCTAGTAGTTCTGACAAACAATATAACAATTTCCTTATCCTCCCTTATGGCAGGGTTTATAATCTCTGAAATGCCTAACGGGTATGAAATTTCTTTTATATTAAGTTCTATCTTCTTTTTAATGCAGGGATTTATGTTTTATAAATTTTCTTCTAACTTCATTAAGAAAAACAAAAATGATGGCTTATACTTTTAGCCATCATTTTTGTTAAAAAGGTAAATAACATTTCCTTCTTTATGTACTTTTTTAACTGATTTTTCCTCTAATCCTTCCTGTTCTAAAAATTTTATAAAATCTTCTAATTCTTTTGGACCTATGCTTTCCCAAAAATTTTGCATTTGAGGATTTTTATATATTTCATTCCTTATTTCTAAAATTTCATTTACATCAACTTTTTCATCAAAAACATCTTGAAATTTAGTTTTATCAACTCTTTTCATTAATTTATTTCCAAAATAGGTAAGATCATATATTATAAAAGGATCACTTAAAATATCATAAGAAGAACAATTCTTATTAACAACTGCCTCAGCTTCTCTAAAAACAATATCAAAATCCATTTTTGAAAGATAGCAGGGTTGAATTATAGGAATAAAATAACTTAAAGGAAGTATGTAAAATTTAACTAAATATGATGTAATTATAAAGTAATTATCATAATGACTTTTGGATTCATCTTTATTTATTCCTAATATATAGTCTACAAAATCATACTTGTCTATTTCTAAAGCCTTTAAGAACCTATCTAAAAACTTTTGAATTAAGCCTTTATTTTTTATATTTCTTTTAAGATAAATTACATTATAAAAATCTAAGTTTAAAAAACCTAAAACTTCTGAAGCTATTTTTACCCAAAAATCTATTATCTTTTTATAAGAATTATTATTATTAAAAAAATCAACATCAAAATCATTGCCTGTTATGAACACTCTTCTTCCTTCATTTTCATAAGAAAAAGCATTAAAATAGGCAGCCAAATTGAAAATCTGAAGCAAATAAAAGTCGTCTTTAAAAAACAGGTTGTCTTGAATATCTTTATAAACTTGATCTAATTTTAATTTACTTAAATCAACTCTTTTATTTGTAAAAAAACTTTGTAAAAATTGAATATCATTAAACAAACCGTTATTATCCTCAGTAAAAACTCTATATTCCATCTTAAAATCCCTAAGTTCATTTTCAATAAATATAGGAACAATATTAGGTAAAACAGCAACTTCATCTTTGAACTTTTCAAATATAATCCTGTTAAAAATATTTGCTGGTGAAAAGTAGGTATTATCAATTAAAGCTGAATAAAACCATTTAAAAAAAATAATTTGGCTTAACTGTTTTACGGCTAATTTCTTTCTATATTCATTTTTTTTTATCTTTCTAAAAGCCTCTGTAAACTCAATTTTATATATATCAAACAATTTACATACATCATCATTATTTTCAATAAACTCTAAAACTTGCATGATTACCTCTCCTTATAAAATATAAATAAAAGACGCCATCCAGGCGTCTTAATAATTTTCAACAAATACTTCAAAATATCCTTGAGGATGTTTACATGCAGGACAAACTTCCGGCGCTTCCTCTCCCTCATGGATATATCCACAATTGTTACACTTCCACAAAACTTTTTTGTCTTTTTTAAATACCTTGCCATTTAATAAGTTTTCATAAAGCTTTCTGTATCTTTCTTCATGTCTTTTTTCAACCTCTGCTATTTTTCTAAAAGCTTCAGCTATTTCATGAAATCCTTCTTCTTCTGCAATTTTTGCAAATTCCGGATAAAGTTCTGCCCACTCCTCTTTTTCTCCATTTGCAGCATACTTTAAATTATCTAACGTGCTTGAAAGTGCAACGGGATAATCTGCTGTAATTTTAACCACATCTCCTTTGAGTTCTTCATTTAAAAACTTAAAAAACACCTTTGCATGTTCTTTTTCATTTTCAGCTGTTTCCATAAATATATTTGAAATTTGAATAAAACCTTCCTTTTTAGCTTGACTCGCATAATATGTATATCTTGTTCTTGCCTGTGACTCTCCTGCAAAAGCCTTCATTAAATTTTCAGCAGTTCTACTTCCTTTTAAATTCATAATTTCCCCTCCTTAAGCAAAGTCTTTGTAAGCTTTGGCAACCTCTTTAAACCCCAAATTATTAAGTACATCAATAACTAAAAGCCTTATTTCATAAGAAGTTACCTCTACTTTATTAAATTGCTTTATCCTTTTTTCAACTTCGTTAACTACATTTTCAACATCAGACAAAGTCAAAGGTTCTTTAACATCATCAGAGGCATTTTGAATCGAAACCATTATCTTATCTTTATTAAAATCCTCTACTCTACCATCTTTTTTTAATACCTTCATATAACCCCTCCAAAATAATCTTATTAAGATTATAACATCTATTTTTGAAAAATTCAAACAAATTTTATAATTTCTTGACAAGCTTAACATAATATAATAGCATATATAAAAAGCATGAAACCTATCATAAGTTTAAATATAAAAACTTAATAGAAAGGAGATGTAAATCTTGGAGGAAAAAAAGGTTATATTTAGTGGAATAAAACCCTCTGGAGATCTAACCCTTGGAAATTACCTTGGAGCTATAAAAAATTGGGTTAAACTTCAAGATGAATATGAATCCTATTTTTGTGTAGTAGATTTACATGCCATAACTGTAAGACAAGAACCTGCCCTTTTAAGAAAAAGAACACTAGAAATACTAGCCATATACATAGCATCAGGAATAGATCCTGAAAAAAATACTTTATTTATACAATCTCATGTTCCTGCCCACTGTGAAGCAGCATGGCTTTTAAACTGCTTTACATATATGGGAGAATTAAGTAGAATGACTCAATATAAAGACAAAGCAAAAAAATTAGGAGAAAGCATCAGTGCAGGACTTTTTAATTATCCCGTTTTAATGGCTGCTGATATACTTTTATATAATACAGATCTTGTTCCAGTTGGAAAAGATCAAAAACAACACTTAGAACTTGCAAGGGATATTGCAATAAGGTTTAACAATCTATATAGCCCCACCTTTAAAGTCCCTGAAGCATACATTCCAGAAAGAGCTGCTAAAATAATGGACCTTCAAGATCCATCAAAGAAAATGTCAAAATCAGAAGATAATCCAAATGGATATATCCTAATAATGGATTCACCAGATGTTATAAGAAAAAAAATATCAAAAGCTGTAACCGACACGATAGGTATAGTTAGATATAGCGACGAACAACCTGGAATTAAAAATCTAATAAATATATTATCTGCAATAACTAATCTAACTCCAGAGGAAATAGAAAGAAAATATCAAGGATGTGGGTATGCTCAATTTAAAGCCGATGTTGCACAAGCAATAATTGATGAACTTACTCCTATTCAAAACAAAGTAAAAGAACTTCTAGAGGATAAATTATATCTTGAATCAATATACAAAAAAGGTGCTGAAAAAGCAAATTATATAGCAAATAGAACATTGAGAAAAATGCAAAGAAAAATAGGCTTTATATTAAAATAAAGGTCCAAAGCTGGACCTTTATTTTATTACCTTCTTTACATATTCTGAAGTCATAGATTTTAAAAGGGAACCATATTCCATAAAAAACTCAATTGTATCCCCAACTTTATAATTTCTCTTACTTTGAGTAACATCTAATATAGTATGATCACTACTTGCCCCAAGAACAGTAATGTCTTTATCAATAGGAATTAATGTATTTGGATCTATATCTTGTCTTCCAATAGCAACAATTGCTCTTTTCATGATTCCCTTATCTTCAAAATAAGGTTTTTGTCCAAAAGCATCCATACCAATATTCCCAATTGGAACCGAAGGCTTATCTTTAAGCTCTATTATCTCTGCTTTCAAAGTAAATACATCCCTATGAAGCCCCTCTACAAAATTTCCAAAGGCAGTCTCCCTTCCAAGAAGCAAAGCCTCACCAAACCTTAAATTGTTTATTCCCTTTGGAAGCCTTCCTTGAAGAAGAAGATATAGACTGCTAGAATTTCCTCCTGATATAATTTCAAGCTCTAAATTGTATTTATCTTGCATGTTTTTTGCAATCTCAACTAGCTTTCCTAAATTTTCTTCATCAGGAATTACTCCTCCATAACAAGTTAAATTAACTCCAAAACCAACAATTTTAATTCCTTCTATTTTAACAGCTTCCTTCACAAAACTATCCACATCCGTTGGCCAAATTCCTTCCCTTAAATCACCTAAATCTACCATTAATATAACTTTATGAATTTTTCCCTGTTTTATAGCCTCTAAACCTAAAAGTTTTAAAGTTTCAAGCTCTGAATTTTGACTATAATCAGCATATGTTACAACTTGCTCAACTTCGCTTTGCATAGGTATTCTCAAAAGAACTTTTTTTACGTTTAAATCTTTAACTTTTATTAAATTTTCAATCCTTGAGTCTGCAATATATTCAACTCCACTATCAACCATTGCCTTTGCAAGGTCATAAAGGGCACAAAAACATTTAGTAACTCCCATAACGCTTACCCCGTTTTCCTTGCAAAGTTTTACTAAAAAGCTTGTGTTCTCCTTAAGTTTTTTCAAATCTATCTCAACTCTTGGATACATATTATGCACCTTCCAATCCTAAGCTTTCTAGTAGTAGTTTTTTGGCAGCCTCTTTATGTTTTTTAGATAATACACCAAGGGAAGCCATAATATAATAATTATCTATGAGAACTTTAACACCTTTTTTAGGATATAAGAACATATCGCCGGTATTATCATAGGGAATGCTGGACAATATCTCAACCCGCTTAGGCAGCCTTGTCAAGGCTCCTCCAGTCCCTATGATATACTTAACGTTCGTAAGATCTTTACCTTCTGCTACTGTTTTTTTACCTGTTGGACCAAATATATACCTTAAAGAACCCGCATGCCTTCTTACAGCAGTTAAAACAGCTTCCTTAGTAAGCCTTTCTATAAACTCCTTTTCCCTTTCAGTTTCAGGTATAGGCTTTCTGTTTTTTATAAGCTCTTCAGCATCTGGAAACTCTTTTTTCAACTCCTCTAACCCTATCTTTTCAACAATATGAGGCAAATTAACAAAAACCCCCAAATCCCCCTCAACCGTTCTTTTAGCAAAGGGTTCAGGACTTATAAGAATTCTTTGTATTTCATCACTTCCTTCAGTAACAGAATGAACATCAGTAGTTGCTCCACCAACATCTAAAACCATTAAATCTCCTAAAACCTCATAAAGCAAAATTGCACTTTCCATAACCGCACCAGGAGTAGGTATTATAGATTCATTTACCATACTTCTAACTTTAGCCATTCCTGGAGCTTTAGTTATATGTTCTTCAAAAACTTTTTGTATGATTTTTCTCGTAGGCTCAACATTTAACGTGTCTATCCTTGGATATACATTTTCCACTATATAAAGAGGTTGATTAGCTTGTTCAAAAATTATTTTCACTTCTTCATGATTTTCAATATTTCCTGCATAAATAACAGGAACATTAAGCTTTAAATTTGCAATCTGTTCTGCATTATAAAGAGCTGTCTCCCTTTCACCATAATCTACTCCACCAGCCACTAGAATAATGTTAGGTCTTATCTCCTTAATCTTTTGAAGATCCGTCCTTCTTAGTTTTCCTGCCGTAACCATTTTTATAATAGCACCGGCCCCAAGGGCGGCTTCTTTAGCCGCCCTTACAGTCATATCATAAACAAGGCCGTGCACTGTCATCCTAAGTCCTCCAGCAGCACTGGAGGTTGCAAAAAACTCATCATATTCTATATAATCAGCACCTATATTTTTAGCAAGAGATTCTAATGCCATATTAAGCCCTATTGTGACATCCCCCTCTAAAACTGTTGTAGGTCCTTGTCCCTGACCTATAAACCTTACTTCATCTTTTATGTTAAAAGCATTTAAAACTGTAGTAGTACTTCCTATTTCAGCTATAAGACAATCAATTTTCATTTATATCCTTCTCCATTTCCCATCTTTTCTTTACGAGGAAGGATGCCACATGAACTCCCTTAGTTCCTCTTCCAAAACCTGCATCCATTCCTGCTTCCTTTGCAATTTCATCTGTAATTTGAGTTCCTCCAGCAGCAAGTATAATTCTATCTCTTATACCTTTTTCAATGCAAAGCTCGTGTAATTTTTTCATATTCTTTATATGAACATCGTTATGGGTTATTATAGTACTTGCCAATATAGCATCTGCGTTTAATTCTATTGCTGCGTCAACTAGCTTTTCAACCGGACATGAAGTTCCTAAATAATGAACCTCTATACCATATTTTTCTATTCCACCGTGCTTAATATCAATAACTTCTCTTAACCCAACTGAATGTTCATCTTCACCAACAGTTGCAGCCACAACCTTCATAGGCTTTCTTTCTATATCTTTTCTTATAATATCATCATCTAAGACTTCAGGTTTCTTTGGAATAGAAAGCTTAGAAATATCTATGGTAAATGGTACTCTACCTTTTATTTCTACAACCGTTCCTTCTGATGGATGTGCAGAAAGTTTATGAATTACTACAACATCTTCAAGTCCCATTTTCTTACCTATCTCAAGAGCTGCAGCTTCTGCTGTATCTTCATCACATGGCAAGAATATAGTAGTTGCAACTATACCATCTCCTGTCCATTCAACTTCTGGTTTTATTTGAGTTGATTTTCTTAAATGTTCTGTTTCTTTTAATCTCTTATAAACATTATCATTTTCATCAAGCTCGTCTATAAATACTATCTTTTCTGGCTTGTGGAATGTACAACCATCTATAAGATCACATGGTTTTTCAAGGCCTTCTGGTAAATTATTGTATCCAAAATGTTCACAAACAGGAGCCATATAATCTTTATCTCTTTCAACTACAGTTCCTGCTCCAATACCTCCATCTATGTGTCTTACTATACCATCACCATTTCTTTCTGGGTACATACCAGAATCCACAAAGAATCCCATTTCAACAGCTTTAAAATATCCTCCAACTTCAAGTATTTCTTCCATAAATAGAACTGCTCTTTCTTTTAATTCCCTTACCTTTTCTGCAAGATATCCATCCTTTTTAAGTTCAACCATTTCTAAAAGTCCGTCCATACCTACAAGAGCTTGTTTTGCTGTATCTATTGCTTGAATATTATAATAATGCCATGGAACATTTCTTCCTTCATCTGGAGTTATTGTTGATTGAATATCTGCACTTGTAAGCCTTGATATTAAAAGATTTAAAACGTGGGTTACAGTAGCCTCCCTTGTATCGCTTTCCATATACTTTGTATTCATTTGAGCTCTCATTTTATAATCCTTAAACAACTGTCTTAATGCAACAGCATATGGTAGGTCTATCCTTAAACATGGTGCTGGTGGTGCTGTTGGAGGAACCGTTGAGAGAGCAATATTTTCAGGTTTCATTCCAACTGCTTTTGAGAAAGCACAGTTTATAGCATGTTGAACCATAAGTTCTGGCATAACCTTCCAAGCCTTCATTGCAGTTGCATTAGCGTTATGGGCCCCATCTATTTGAAGCATACCTGCCCATGCCATAATCTTTTTAGCAACAGCTGCGTCAACAAAAGATCTTACCATATTTATGTTTCTGTAAAGAACATTATATTGAGGGTCTTGATGTGCACCATTTACTCCTTCTTCTGCAAACATAACAGCTATATCTGGTCCTGCAACACCTGAAACATATGAATGGAAATTAATTGGCCTTCCTACTTCTTCTTCTATAAGATCAAGAGCTTTTCTTGTTGCTCTAACTTGTTTTCTTGATATTGGAACTCCCCCAACTCCCTCTGGAGTTCCTTCAATAAGTCCATCAAAATGGCTTTGGCCTGCTGTTCTAATTACCATTATATGATCGGCACCATGCCATGCAGCCATTCTCATTCTTCTTATGTCATCTTCAAAACGTCCTGAAGCAATTTCTGTTGTAATTATACAATCTGGCTGTGGATCTATATTACCAAAACTTCTTGCGGCAGGTAATGGAATGCTTTGTTTTAATGGTTTTGAAGCTTGATGATATTCAAATTCTCCATAAATTTGTTTTCCTCTATCTTCCCTCCAATGCCATCCACGTCTTTTGGGTCTATAATTTTCAAGATCCTTTAAAATTTCTTCAATATCAAGTTTTTTATTCTTATCAAGCATTTGAAGCACCTCCTTCAAAAAGTCCTGGAACTTCTTCCCAACATTTACCCTCAACAAGTAAAAGTCCTGCTTCCCTTATAGGTATATTCTTTTTCTTTGCTAGTCTATAAACTACGTTTCCTGCACCTTTTCCTAAAAGTCCAAGCTTCATAACACCTTCAACAATTGCCTTTGCTTCTATACTTGAAAATCCCATTCTTAAAAGAACAGATCTTTCAACAGCAGGAGAAGTATGAGTGTAAGCGAGTTCAACTAAAGGCTTTACAATCTCCTCTGCAAGCTGCCAAAATCTTTTTTCAAGTTCTTCATCTGTAAGATTTCTTAAATGCTGTCTCCTCACTTCAAAATCATCTGGTCTTTTTGCCATATTACTCCCTCCTTGTTTACTCTACTTTTACATTTAATTGTTCTAAAACAGATAAAACAAATTCTTTGTCTGTTTTAGTATCTTCTGCTAAAAACTCAACATCTTCTAAAGTTACATAATCAACTTTGTAATTATCTATACAATTCTTTATATATGACCTTCTTAATTTGTTTAGGTCAACCTCTCTTGCTTTTATAAGCCTTGGATCCTCTGGAAGAATTATATTTTTTCCTGCAACTTCTTCATCTGGGTTTCCAAACCTTATATCAATACCATTTTTTCTTGCAAAACTTAACTGTGACAGATGATGTTTTCCAACGCCAGTATATTCAGTTTCTTGAACTACTATTACTTGGTCTTCGTCCATTTCCATAGCAAGAGCAAAAGCAGCAGTTAAAGACGTATTCCCTGCAGGACCTCTTTCTATTCCTTCAAGTTGTGCAAGGGCTTCTGTTATATAGAAAACCTCACCCTGTTTTACAGTAAAATATCTATCAAGATATCTTAAAGGTCTTGCTGCACTCCTTGGAACATCTGATCTATCTGGCCAAGTTGCAAATGGAATTCCAAATCCTGTATGTCCAGTTGTAAAAGATTTTCTATTAAAATCATAATCTGATGCCATATGAAGTCCTGATAAATCAACGCTTGCTCCATAAACTTTAGTATCTAAAGCTCCTGCCTTTATAAGACCTCTTGCTGTTCCTGTAACATTACCTCCACCTGCATGGGTTACAACAACAACATCAGGATCTTTTCCTATTTTTTCCCTACACTGCATGGCAATTTCATAACCTAAAGTTTCAACACCTGCTATCCCAAAAGGAGAATATAATGAGGCATTAAAGTAGCCTGTTTCTTCTAAAACCCTTAAAAACATATAGAAAAGCTCTGGACCAACTGAAAGTTGTATAACTTCTGCTCCTAAGCATTCACACTTTCTTTGTTTTTCAAGTATTTCTGGTTGTCCAATTTTTCTTGAGTCATAGCATTCTTGAACTATGATAGCCTTTAAATTTCTCATAGCAGCTTGAGATGCAACAGCTGCACCATAATTTCCGCTAGTTGCCGCAACAACACCTTTAAACCCTAATTTTTCCGCATGATAAACTGAAACAGAAGCTCTTCTATCTTTAAAACTTCCCGATGGATTACATGCTTCATCCTTTATAAAAATCCTTGCTCCTTTTCCCTTTGGAGCCAATTTTCTTGCTAATTTTGTTAAATTTTTAAGCTCTATTAAAGGAGTATTTCCAACACCAACGCTTGACTGTATCCTTTGAATTTCTTGAAGTGAATATCCTGTCTCCCTCATCATTCTTTCATAATCAAAAGCAATTCTTCCCGTTTCAAAAACTGAATAATCTATTCCTACTGCTTTTTTCATTATCTCGTTTTTTCTTGCCATGACGGCCTGATAACTTAAATCTTTACTCACGGCCATCACCTTCTTTCAATATATTTCTTAAAGTTATACCTATTTGCAAAATCTCTGGAACAAATTCACCAAAACCATAAGTATATGTTGGATTTACCTCGACAAGCTTTCCTTTTACCACCCTTCCTGTAAGAGTTGTTATCTCTACAGTATCGCCAATATTAGCATCATGGTTTAAAAATCCTTTAACCCACATTTCTAAAGGAACATTTTTAGTGTCTTCGGGAATATTTGCGGTTCTTTCATGAGGTTGTAAAACAACCTCATGAATTTGAACCCAATCCCCCTTTTTAGCCTTCATTTAATATCACCCCAAATTACCTTTTAATATATTTTCTAATATCAGCCATTAATGCATGTGGAAGAGGCATGTCTATCATAGACTTTAATCCTGGCTCTGCATTTATAACATGAGGTATCATATTAACAGCAACTGCAATAGTTCCTATTCCCCCTGGAGTTTCTGGCTTTATCGCAAGGCTTAAGTTTGGATCTCCTTCAATCCAAATGTAATCTCCTGTTTCTACACCTTCTAAATGAGGATGTATTTGTTGTGGATGTTCAAGAGTAATTACAACTTCACCATTTTTCTTTCCATAAGCTATATGTTTGCATCCTGCAACCATTCCTGGATAAACTTTTACATGTGGAGTTTCTCTATATACATTTGAAATAATAGGTTCCCTTGTCTCAACAACCTCATCTATTTCAATTCCAAGAGCATCTGCTATCATAGGAATTGATTGTTGGAATCCTATATGTCCTACAATTGTTCCATCTTTTATTCCTTTTTCAAATTCTTCAGGAGTTGTTCCTACACCTTGAGTTCTCATAACTGTTGGTCCAAATGGAGATAAGTCATTTATTCTTGCTGCTCTTATCTTGTTTACCCTCCTGCAAGCTGCTGAAAGAACAATTATCAATGTATCAAGAACAAAACCTGGATTAACTCCTGTTCCAAGTATTGTTACTCCATTTTCCTTTGCAAGCCTATCCATTTCCTTTGCAAGTTCAGGTTCTACTGTATGTGGATATGACATTTCTTCTGCTATAGTTATAACATTCATCTTGTGTTCTACAGCCATTTTTATTTGTGGAAAAACATTTTTAACAAAAGAATCTGTAGCAATTATACAAACATCTGCCTTTACTGAATCTAAAACTTTTTTAGCATCTGTTGACGTTAAAACCCCAATTTTTCTATCAATTCCAAGATATTCACCAAGATCCATGTTTTCTTTTTCAGGTTGTCCAATTATTGCACCTACAATCTCAATTCCTTCCTTATCAAGAATCATTTTTGCCATACCTGAGCCCATAGCTCCTATTCCCCATAAAACCACTTTAACCTTGTCCATAAACATCCCCCTTAACTTTAATTTGTTTTTCACCATATTTAACAAGCAAATTTCGTGCCAACTTAAAATTAAATTTTCATGATATTTTATAAATTTAGTGTATTTCTTTTGTTATAATTTACTGAATATTTATTCACAAATTAATCTTAAAAATATTTTTGAAATTATCTGCAAATTTTTTTGCTATTGTTAACTTATAAACAATGCTTTATTAACAAAAATTTAATAAAAATATAAAAGGTTGATGCAAATATTTTTGCATCAACCTGCTTAAAATTTGGCACTTTCATTTATTTTATATTTTTTCATTTTATGTTGCAAAGTTTGTCTTTTAATTTTCAACTTTTCTGCCGCCTTTGTTATGTTATAATTTGTTTCCTCAAGAGCACTTAAAATTAAACTTTTTTCAATGTTTTCTAAATATTCATTAAGCCCTATATCCAAACTCAAATTACTCTTTAAAGATCTTTTGAAAATCTGCTCTTTATATTGACCTACAAAGTGTTCCTCTTTTAAAAGTCCTGTAGTAGCTAAATTCATAGCACTTTCTAAGTAGTTTTTAAGTTCCCTTACATTTCCTGGCCAATCATAAGACATAAACGCATCATATACCTCTTTAGATAAATCTTGAATGTTTTTATTTAATTCTTTATTATATTTCTTTATAAAATAATTAACAAGCAAAGGTATATCCTCTTTTCTTTCTCTAAGAGGTGGAATTGCTATATTTATTACACTAAGCCTATAATATAAATCCTTCCTTAGTTTTCCATTTAATATTGCAGCATATGGATCCTCATTAATAGTTGCAATAACTCTAACATCAATTGGAATATCCTTAAGTCCACCTATTCTTCTTATATAACTTTCCTGAAGAACTCTTAAAAGCTTAGCTTGAAGGTTTAGCGGCATAGAATTTATCTCATCTAACAAAATAGTTCCACCATTTGCTTGTTCAAAAAGTCCTGGTCTATCTAAAGCTCCCGTAAAGCCTCCTTTTACTGTTCCAAATAAAATTCCTTCAAGTAAAGATTCAGGTAAAGCAGCACAATTTACCGCTATAAAAGGTTTATCTTTTCTTAAACTTTCATTATGAATACATCTTGCAAAAACTTCTTTACCAGTCCCTGTTTCACCATAAATAAGCACTGTTGAGGAAGATTTTGCTGCCTTTTTAGCTATTTCAACCGCTTTTAAAAATTTTGGACTACATCCTATAATATTTGAAAAATTTGTTGTCTCACCTAAGTTATCTTTTTCTTCTGTAAGTTTAATTATTTTATCATAAAGTTCTTTTATTTTTGTAAAATCCTTTGAAATCTCTACTGCTCCAACTATCTCTCCATCCTTTATTATAGGCAAAGTTGTGTTAACTGAAGTTATATGATATCCCTTTTTATTCAAATAAGTTTGATATCTATCTATGATAATCTCTCCAGTTTTAACCGCATTTAATAAAGTACTTGTATTTTCATTAAGACTTGGAAAAACCTCTAGGATATTTTTTCCTAAAACCTCTTCCTCTTCCATACCCTCTAGGTTTGCCATAGCTTTGTTGTAAATGATTGTATTTCCATGTTTATCTATAACATGTATACCTTCTTGAGTATATTTTAAAATTATCTCAAGAATTTCTTTGTAAAAGTTCATTCTCCCCTCCCCCAATTTTTTATTTCCTTTATAAGCCAATGCATAGCAAAATTTGTAGATAAAAGCCTTATCCTTTGCCTATCCCCAGAAAGCCTAAGTTCCTTATACTTTTCTATTCCATTAAAATACATTCCAATATAAACAAGTCCAACAGGTTTTTTATCTGTTCCTCCTGAAGGCCCCGCTATACCAGTTGTTGAAATTCCTATATCAGCTCCTAAAGATAAAGCAACTCCTTTTGCCATTTCAATAGCACATTCCTTACTAACTGCGCCATATTTTTTTAAAGTTTCCTCTTTTACTCCTAATCTTTTTATTTTAGATTCATTGCTATAAGTTACAACTCCCTCTAATAAAACTGAAGAAATTCCAGCAAAATTAACAAGTCTTGAAATTAACATACCTCCTGTGCAGGACTCTGCCACTGCTATTTTTAAATTGTTCTTTATAAGAAGATTTCCTAAAACCTCTTCAAGATTTGTTTCACCTTCCCCATATATAAAATCTTTAAGTCTATTTCTTATTTCAGCTTCGATAGGATAAATAAGTTTTTCTGCCTCTTTTTGATTTTTAGCACTTGCAGTTATTCTTAAAGTCACTTCCCCTTCTTTTACATAAGGAGCTATAGTGGGATTGGATTGATTTTCTATCAAATCCCTTATTTTTTCTTCAACATAACTTTCTCCAATCCCTGCAATTTTCAATACCTTAGAATAAAGAATACCTTTTGAGTATTTTAAAAGCCTTGGCATTACCTGATTTTCAAACATAGGTATCATTTCTTTAGGAGGCCCTGGAAGCATAAATAAAACTTTTCCTTTATCTTCAAGATATATTCCAGGAGCAGTTCCAAAATCATTCAAAAGAGCTTCCCCACCTTCTATTATATACGCCTGTTTTTTAATAGCATCATTTATGGGTAAATTCCTTCTTAAAAAATGTTCTTCTATCTTTTTCAATGAATTAAAATCAAGGATTAAACCTTTATTAAAATATTTTGCCGCAACCTCCTTTGAAAGGTCATCCTGAGTTGGACCAAGCCCTCCTGTTGTTATAACCATATCGCTTCTTTTAAAAGCAATATCAAAAGCCTCTAAAAGACGTTTTTCATTATCCCCTACAACCGTTTGAAAGTAAACAAATATTCCAAGATCTTTAAGCCTTTTTGCTAAGTATTGAGCGTTAGTGTTTACAATATCTCCAAGCAAAAGCTCTGTTCCAATAGAAATTATTTCACAAATCATAGTAAGCCCCCTTTTTAGTATCCTTATGGACTACTTTAAAGTTTTAAAATATTCCTTAATTATACCATAGCTCTTTTTTAATCTTTCCCTATATTTAGGCTCTTCCCATCCCTTCCATTTGTATATTTTAGTCTCAACATATTGTTTTCCCGGAAAAACATCTACTAATTTGTTGTTTGCCACTACAATTCCACTTATTATAAATCCGTCTGTTACAGTTGTTTTAAATGTATCCCTTTCTGGATAATATAAATACTTTTTATCATCATCTAAAACCCTATGACTTGAAGGATCCGTTACATTAAGCTTTGCCCATGGAATTCTAATATATATTTTTTCCTCAATATAGAAACAATTACTTGAATCAGTAAAATCTCCATATTTTAAAGTACTTCCATCTTGCCTTATCTGTGGAATTATCTTTCCATCCATTGTAACTCTGCTTTTATTTATAACAGGTTTAATTTCTTCATAAATTCCCTTTTCTGTCTTTTTAGATGAAAACTTCATATTTCCTATGTTGTATTCTGGATGTGCTAATATCTTTGCAGTTTTATTTTTTATTTTAATAATAAACTCCATGCCAGTTGGAGATTTAAAATCAATATAAGGAGAATACTTAAAATCACCTTTACTTCTATCATAAGTATCTATACCAATTATTATTTCATTATTAATGAAATCAAAATTTTTATCATATTCAAGATCTATATACAAATATGTTTCATCAGAAAATATACTTATACTTTTAATCAATCCATCATCCTTTATTTGTAAATCAGGTTTTTCAGGTTTTATGCTCTCTACCGCAAGTATACCATAGTTTTGCTCAGGATCCACTGCATTATGCCAAAGTACATGCCTTTCATAAGGAATCATAAAAGGTTCTGTAATCCACGTCTTTTTTGCCCATTCATCCATCCATTCAAATATAATTCCTCCTATATATCCTTCTTTTTTTATTGCCTTCATCATCCTAACTATACCTTCTCCTTGAGTTATTTCATCCACTCCTCCATGATTATAACCATCAGGATTCATGTGGGCATTTCCAGCCCCTGTAGCAAGTCCAAATTCTGCAACAAGAGCAGGAAACTTTTTATGTTGAGAAATAAACTCCTTTAAATAACCTCCATACATGAGTCTTCCATACTCATCCTTATATTCTTTATAGTGCTCTTCATTGTTCATAAAATCAGGATAATTAGGATAAATATGATATGCTCCAAAAAATCCTGCAATATTTCTAGCCCCTAAATCAAAATTATTTATATTTACTATTGCCTTGTCATTATATTCAAGCTCTTTTTTAGAAAAAGCATTAAATTCACTTCTATGAAGGATAGGGTCTAACGTTGGCCAACTTACTATAGCTACCGGATGTTGAAATTTATATTTTTCTTCTTCATATTTCATTAAATAATCGCAACATAGTGCAAGCCACGCTTCAGTAGCTTCCCCTACCTGACATGACACATACTCTCCTTTATATTTGTATCCCTTATTTTTTTGATTGGTGCTTATAACTTCATCGGGTTCTAATTCTCTTCCAACCAAAAATGCAATAGTCCACTTAGAAACATCAGAATCATAAATCCCATAGGATTTTCCTATTCTCTTTGGAATTTCAATATTTCCATGAATTGCATCAATAACATATTCTATTTCTTTCATAAAACTTTTAAGATTTTCTTTATCTAAATAATTATGGTCCTTAGGATTTTCATCAGGCCATATTTCTTGAACAAGATATAAAGGATTATCTTTATGAATTTCATTATATGTTTTTAAAGCCTTATAAAATGAAGGATGAATTAATGTATATACACGAATAGTATTTACATTCATTTTTCCAATTAAATCAAACCATCTTAAATAGTCAGCTTCATTTTCAGGCATTTGAGTAAACCATTTCCCTGGAGTTGCTAATCCTAAATTAACCCCTTTTATAAAAAAACTTTGCCAAACTCCATTTTTGTATATTTGAAACTCATTGTTTTTTATCCTTGATACAAGTTTAACTCCTTTGTAATTATATAAACCATAATCAATAGCTTTATTCATAACTTTAACATCTTTAATTATTTTTTTCATCATTGGAACATACACTTTCCAATAAAAAGCATCTTGAGAATCCGTATTTACTGATACAAGCTTTTTAAACAAATCATATCCTTCTAACTTGTAAAAATAAGGCACATCATTTATATCAGCAAAATCCCCTGAAAAATAGTATGAAGTATAATCAGAACTAACCTTTCTAAGAACAGCTGGAAACTTTTTGTCTAAACCATATTTTTTAAGTTTTTTATATCCTCCCTCATTAACATCTAAAATAAAATTTGCTATAACTTCCGAATCAATTGCACTAACAACTTCAAACCAATAATTATAATTTACATAGTTTTTTACATTAAATTCCCTTAAATATTTTTCACCAAACTGAATCCTTAGTTTTTTACTACCAAAATCATTTTTATCTAAAACTAATATCTTATTATCTTGTGAAATAAATACAAAACCTCTACCTTTAAAATCCCATTTTGAATTATACTGCTTTTCATAATTTTCAATAATCCACATTGGAACTTCAACATCCTTTTTAAGCTCAACAAAATACCTTCCTATCCAACCATTCCATTTAAATCCAAAAATGTTTTCTAGCTCATCTTTAACTTTTTCCTGTGTTGGATACTCAATAGTATTAAACTCAGCAACTATAACTCTACCATTATTTAAATAAGATTTTATCTTAAAAAGTTCTTCTTCTTTTAATCCTCCATATATTAGATTTGATTTTATATCTTCTTTATTTTGCTTGTAATCATTTTCATATACTCCATAAGCGTCAGCTATGTATATAAAATCTGGATTGTTTGGCTGTATCTCAAATATATTATATCTTTCTCCATCTGGGTAAAATCCAAAATAATCCTTTTTATAATCAAAATAATTACCTGTTATTTTATTTTTTACCTTCATATTATTTAAAATCCAAACTAAACCTTTATGTTCCCTAAAATCCTTATTAGGAACGGTTTTGTCTATTATCCAAACATTCAAATATGAAGTTTTCTTTTTAATATAAAGCAAAAACGGTAGCATAATTGTCAATAGCCCCAAAAAAAATAATAAAACAAATCTTTTTTTCATATTATCACCTCTAATTTATTTTAAAATAAAAAAGGGTTAAACCCCTTTTTTTAATGCAATATCATATCCCTTTTTAAATAAATCGCAACAAAAGTCCTTTTCAAACTTTATAGTATCTTCAGGATTTGTATTAAAACAAGGCTTAAAAACAATCAAATCTTCTTTTTTGTAATAATTATAAATATCCTCTGGAACTTCAAAAGTACTTTTAAGACCAATTATTATTATTTTATCAACTTTATGTTTTTTAAAAGGCTCCAAAAGACAATTGTTTAATATACCACCATCTAATTTAAATCCATCGTATAATCCTAAAGAAACATCATTTTTAAATTTTTCAAATAATATCTTAGTATCAAACTTTTCAACATCTTTACTAAAAGGCAAAAGCGAACTTGCTTTTACACATTCCAAAGCCTCAGCCTGTGATTTATTCTTTATATCAACAATAACTTCATGTAAACTACTCTTTTTAACAAATACATAATTTACATAAACCTTCTCTATTTTTTTATCTTCTCCTTCTAATTTATAAAGTTCATCTATGATTTTGGAATTATCCACAACTTTATCTAAATAAGAAGCATACTTTTTTCCATCCATATTATTCCAAAATTCATAAAGTTTTTCATATTGATTTTTCATCATAAAATATGCATTTATAGCACCAATAGAAGTTCCTGTTATAATCTTGATATTAATATCTTTTTCTTTAAGGTACTTTATAATTCCTGCTTGAAAAGCTCCCTTTGCACCACCACCAGTTAAACATAGACCATATTGCATGATTAACAACCCCTTATGTCAAAAATTTAAAGTAAACCCACAAAGGCTTTATCCTTTGTGGGTTATTTGTAAAGCGGGAATTTTTCAACAAGGGCTTTAACTCTTTGTTTTGCTTCTTTTAAATCTGTATCTCTATTCTCTATAACCCAATTTATAATATCCGCAACTTCAATCATCTCTTCCTTACCAAATCCTCTTGTTGTAACTGCTGGAGTTCCTATCCTTATTCCACTTGTTACAAGGGGACCTTCTGGATCAAATGGTATAGTATTTTTATTAACTGTAATTCCAACCTTATCTAAAAGCAGCTCTGCATCCTTTCCTGTAATATGCTTATTTCTTAAATCTACAAGCATTAGATGATTATCCGTTCCTCCTGAAACAAGCTTAAATCCCCTATCTATCAATGCGTTTGCTAAAATCTTTGCATTTTCTACAACTTTTCTTTGGTACTCTTTAAATTCTTCACTCATTGCCTCCTTAAAACATACCGCCTTTGCTGCAATAACGTGTTCCAAAGGACCTCCTTGAATTCCAGGGAATATGGTCTTATCTATAAGTTTTGCATATTGTTCTTTACAAAGGATTGCTCCACCCCTTGGGCCTCTTAAGGTTTTATGGGTAGTTGTTGTAACAAAATCCGCATATTCAACAGGATTAGGGTGTAATCCTGCTGCAACAAGACCTGCAATATGAGCCATATCTACCATCATATAGGCTCCAACTTCATCACATATTTCCCTTATCCTTTTAAAATCTATAATTCTTGGATAAGCACTTGCTCCTGAAACTATCATTTTGGGTCTTTCTTGTAATGCAATCTTTCTAAGTTCGTCATAATCTATAAATCCTTCTTCATTTACTCCATAGGATACAAAGTTAAAAAGCTTTCCTGAAAAGTTTACAGGACTTCCATGAGTTAAATGTCCCCCACAAGATAAACTCATACCAAGAACCTTATCACCTGGTTCTAAAACTGCCATATAAACTGCCATATTAGCTTGTGAACCTGAATGGGGTTGAACATTAGCATGTTCAGCACCAAATAATTTTTTTAATCTTTCCCTTGCAATATCTTCTATAAAATCAACATATTCACATCCACCGTAGTATCTTTTTCCAGGATAACCTTCCGCATATTTATTTGTAAGCTGTGAACCTTGGGCTTCCATGACAGCCTTACTTGTAAAATTTTCTGATGCTATAAGTTCAATATGGTTGTTTTGTCTTTCCATCTCTTTTAGTATGTATTCATAAACCTCAGGATCAACTTTTTTAAGATTTTCAAGACTCATCATAACACACCCTTTCAATTTGAAAAATATTCCTAATTTTATTATAAATTTAATAAACTAATTAGTAAATATCTTTGAAACTTTTAAATAAAGAAAAATCTCCCACTGTAAGCAGGAGATTTACTTCATAAACTTTAATATTACATCTATAAGATCTTGAATTTCTTTTTCATTATCTAATTCTTGTTTTGCTGCCTTTAATATACAAGACTTTGAATAATTCTCTAATATTAATCCTCCAACCTTATTTATCGCTGCTCTAACCGCTGCAATTTGAATTAAAATATCCGAACAATCTTCACCTTTTTCTACCATCTTTTGAATTCCTTTTACCTGTCCTTCTATCCTTCTTAGTCTTTTTATTATATCCTCTTTAGAACAACATTCAACCATACCTACCCCACCTTACCTATAATTTGTAAACTGTAACTCTATTCCAAAATCCTTACTCCTTAAATTATGAATAACTGCTTGTAAATCATCTTTGCTTTTTCCTGAAACTCTTATTATATCATCCATAATTTGTGCTTGAACTTTTAATTTCATGTTTTTAATCTCTTGAACAATCTCCTTAGCCTTTTCTTTTGAAATTCCATTTTTTATCTTTATAACCTGTCTTACTGTTCCTGACGTTGCTGCTTCAACCTTTCCTTCATCTAAAAATTTAGGTGACACTCCTCTTTTAACCATCTTAGCTTTTAAAATTTCAATAATGCTTTTTAGTTTAAATTCATCCTGAGCATGAATTTTTATTTCATCCTTTTTATTAAACTCAATCTCAGCAATAATTCCTTTAAAATCATATCTTTGGGATATTTCCTTTAAGGCTTGATTTATTGCATTATCTATTTCCTGAAGATCAGGCTTTGAAACTATATCAAAAGAATATGTTCCTGCCATAGTTACCTCCTTATGTAAAAAAACTTTCAAAATATATGATATAATAAAATTTAAATTTACTCAATTACTTTTATTTATTTTTTCCAAAAACCAAATCCTTAATTACCTCTCCTGCTATAATAAGTCCTGCCACAGAAGGAACAAAGGCTATGCTTCCAGGAATATGCCTTTTAAAAGAAGCCTCTTCTGATGGTAATGGTCTTATTGGCGGCTCCTTAGAATAAACAACTTTTAATTTTTTTATTCCCATTTTTTTTAGCTCATGCCTCATAACCTTTGCTAAAGGGCAAACACTTGTTTTATATATATCTTCAACCTCAAATTTTGTAGGATCAAGTTTATTTCCAGCTCCCATACTACTTATAATAGGTATTTTAAGCTCATTACACTTTACAATAAGTTCAATCTTTGATGATATAGTATCTATAGCATCTACCACATAATCAATTTTTTCATTAAAAAATTTATGTATATTATCTTTATTTACAAACTCTTTAATAGGAATAACTTGTGCATTTGGATTAATTTCCTTTATTCTTTCTGCCATAACATAAACTTTTGGTTTTCCAATAGTATTATAAGTTGCATGTATTTGCCTATTTAAATTAGTTATACAAATATCATCACCATCAATTAAAATTAACTTTCCAACTCCTGAACGAGCTAAAGCTTCAACGGTAAACGAACCTACACCACCTATTCCAAATACTGCTACTGTACTCTTATTTAATATATCAATACCTTCTTTACCTATTAAAAGCTCTGTTCTTGAAAATGGCCCTAGCATATAAACCTCCTTACATATAAAAACCCACCGTACCGCTGGATGGAATGATTGAACCTGCTTCTCTGCAGGTGGGTGCCCTCCCCCATGCTTCTTGTTTCCTACTCAAGGTAGGCCTACATTCCACATGAGGAGTCCAGGCTCCCTTTTCATGGGTGTTGGCTCAATACATAATCCATCCTGACGAATACGGCAGGCTTTTTTATATAATATAACACCTTTTTTTTAAAATATCAATAGCAATCTAAATTGTAATTAAAGGCTCTTCTTTTTTTCTATTACAGAAATTCCAAGTTCATCTAATTGCTTTTCATCAACTGTTGATGGCGCACTAGTTAAAGGACATACTGCATTTTGGTTCTTAGGGAAAGCTATAACATCTTTAATGTTATCCGTTCCTGTTAAGAACATAACTATTCTATCAAATCCAAAAGCTAATCCGCCATGTGGAGGAGGCCCGTATTTAAAGGCTTCAAGAAGAAAACCAAATTTTTCATAAGCCTTATCCATAGTAAGGCCTAAAGCTTTAAACATTCTCTCTTGAAGTTTTGTATCATGAATTCTAATGCTTCCTCCACCTATTTCCTCTCCATTTAAAACTAAATCATATGCCTTTGCCCTAACTTTATCAGGATCTGTTTCTAAAAGATCTATGTCCTCATCCATAGGACTTGTAAACGGATGGTGCATTGCAACATATCTTCCTTCTTCTTCATCATATTCAAGTAAAGGAAACTCTACAACCCAAACAAACTTAAAATCTTTATTACAAGGTCCAATAAGATTTAACTTTTTACCAAGATCAAGCCTTAATGCCCCAAGGGAAGCAAACACAACCTTAGGTTTATCAGCAACTATTAAAAGTAAATCTCCTACTTCTACCTGCATTTTAGATTTAATCATATTCAATTCTTCTTCTGATAAAAATTTTGCAATAGGAGATTTTACTTCATTTTCCTTAAAAGCAATCCAAGCAAGTCCTTTAGCACCATAAGTTTTAGCAATTTCTTCTAATTTGTCTATTTCCTTTCTTGAAAAGTTTGCACAACCTTTAGCATTTATTCCCCTTACTGTTCCACCATTTGCCACAGCATCCTTAAATACTTTAAAGTTACTATCCTTTACAATATCGCTTATGTCAACAAGCTCTAATCCAAATCTTATATCTGGTTTATCTGAACCAAATCTTTCCATAGCCTCTTTATAGGTAATCCTTGGGAAAGGTATAGGAATATCTACATTTAGTATTTCTTTAAAAAGTCTTTGGATAAGTCTCTCATTTAACTCTATAACATCATCAACATCAACAAATGACATTTCAATATCTATTTGTGTAAACTCAGGCTGCCTATTAGCTCTTAAATCCTCATCTCTAAAACATCTTACTATTTGAAAATATCTATCAAAACCTGAAACCATTAAAAGCTGCTTAAAAATTTGTGGTGATTGAGGTAAAGCATAAAATTTTCCTGGGAAATTACGACTTGGAACTAAATAATCCCTTGCTCCTTCTGGAGTACTTTTTGTAAGCATAGGAGTTTCAATTTCTAAAAATCCATTCTCATCCATAAAATCTCTAACAACCTTAGCAGCTTTATGTCTTATCATTATATTTCTTTGTAAATCAGGTCTTCTAAGATCTAAATACCTATATTTTAATCTAACTGCTTCTGACGCATCTAAATTTTCTTTTATGTATATAGGTGGAGTTTCAGACTCTGAAAAAATCCTAAGTTCTTTTCCTTTTACTTCTATATATCCTGTAGGAATATTAGGATTTGGTGATTCCCTTAAAACAACCTCCCCAACAACTGCAATAACATATTCGCTTCTTAAAAGCTGTGCCTTTTCAAATGCCTCTTTATTTATTTCATCACCAAAAACAATTTGAACAATTCCTGTTCTATCCCTAAGGTCAACAAACACAAGTCCCCCAAGGTCTCTTCTTTTTTGAACCCATCCCATAAGAATAACCTGCTGACCAACATGACATTCTCTAAGTTCCCCACACATATGGGTTCTTTTTAATCCTTTTAAACTTTCAGCCATATTACCCCTCCTAAACCCTTTGTAAAAGTATCTTATAAAGATCGCTTAAAACTATATCCTCTTCTTTTCCTGTTTCCATTTCCTTAAGCCTTGCTTTATTACTATCAATCTCTTCATCTCCAAGAACAATTACATATTTTGCACCTATTTTATTGGCATATTTCATTTGAGCTTTTAAAGATTTATTCATAAGGTCCCTTTCACAGGGTATTCCCTTATTTCTTAAATCAAAAACTATCTTTGAGGCTTCATCCTTAGCTTTATCACCTATAGTTGCAACATATAATAATACTCCCTTTGGCTTTGGTATTTCAATTCCTCTTGCTTCTAACGTTAAAATCAATCTTTCAATTCCTAGTCCAAAACCAACAGCAGGCATATCAGGACCGCCTATTTCTTTTATTAAATTATTATACCTTCCACCACCACATATAGTTAGATTTTCCTTTATGCTACTTGTAATTATTTCAAATACAGTTTGAGTATAATAATCAAGACCTCTTACAATATGTGGGTCAACCTCATAGGGAATATTTAAAATATCAAGCTCATGTTTTAATCCCTCAAAATGATTTTTGCAATTTTCACATACATAATCAGTTATAACTGGAGCATCTTTAACTATTGCTTGACAAGTCTTTTCCTTGCAATCAAGTATTCTTAGCGTATTTCTTTCAAATCTATCCTTACAAACATCACAAAGTTTATCATAATTATCTTTTAAATAATTCTTTAAAGCCTCATTGTAATTTTTTCTACATTCTTGACAGCCTATGTTATTTATATTAACCTTTAGATTATCAAGCCCAAGCCTTTTTAAGAAGGTCATAGCAAGAGAAATAACTTCAGCATCAGCAGAAGGAGAAGGAGAGCCAAATAACTCTACTCCAAATTGATGATGTTCTCTTAGTCTTCCTGCTTGCACATTTTCATATCTAAATACAGGAGTTATATAGTAAAGTTTTGTAGGTTGAGTATCAAAATGAAGTCCATGTTCAATAAAAGCCCTAACAGCAGGAGCAGTTCCTTCAGGTTTTAAAGTTATACTTCTTCCTGCTTTATCGTTGAATGTATACATTTCCTTTTGAACTATATCTGTAGTTTCTCCAACTCCCCTCAATATAAGTTCAGTATGTTCAAAGGTAGGAGTTCTCATTTCATGATATCCAAATTCAAAACAAATTTTTCTAATTTCACCTTCAATGTAATGCCATTTATATGACTCCTTTGGAAGAACATCCTTAGTTCCCTTAGGTGCTTGAGTTAGCATCATTTAACCTCCCTTTTCATAGTAGGCTATATTATAAACAAAAACCGCCCCTTCTAAGGGACGGAATTTTTCACTTTTAAGTAAATATTATCAATAAGTTAAAGGGCTGTCAATTAACTTTTTTAGTTTTTTATTTATTTGTTCATCAATTCTATTAATATATTCTTTAATATCTTTAAGGTTTGCTACTCTTTCTATTCTTCCGCTATCTTCATAAATTATTTTAGTTACTGCATCAGCCCCTAAGGCAACAACAGTAGTTGATTCTGATATCATTTGTATATTATAAATGCATTCTTTCCCAAAATAACTATACCCTATATTTTCAAGGGGGCTTACCATATTTTTTTGCCTATACATATAATAGGGCCTCATTCCCATATACCTTACATATTTTGTAGCTATATCATACATTTTATTAGCTGTATCTTTATCTCCCTTAAACATTTTTTCATTTAAAATAGAAGCTCTTTTTATTGCCATTGTATGAATTGTTATACTATCAGGATTTAAATCTGCTATTTTTTTCATTGTCTTTTTTATATGCTCTTCATTCTCATTTGGTAGTCCTATTATAATATCCATATTTATGTTATCAAAACCACATTCCCTTGCAACATAAAATTTTTCCACAACATCATCAACACTGTGTTTTCTCCCTATTAAGTTTAAAGTTTCTTGATTCATAGACTGAGGATTTATGCTTATTCTAGAAACAAAATTCTTTTTTAATATGTTTAATTTTTTCCTATTCAAAGAGTCAGGCCTTCCTGCCTCAACTGTAAACTCCCTTAAATCATTAACACAAATAAGTTCATTAATCCAAGATAAAAAATCCTCTAATTCATATTCATTTAATGAAGTAGGTGTTCCTCCCCCTATATAAAGGGTATCAATTTTTACTTTATTCTCATTTAAGAAATTTACAATTGAATAAAATTCCTTTTTTAAAGCCAAAAGATAATCTGAAACTTGTTTATTTCCATAATAAGGATTTGAAGTAAAAGAACAATAAGAACATCTTGTAGGGCAAAATGGTATGCCAATATATAATCCTACAGATTTTGAAGGTGGCTTTAAATACTTTGATTCATTTTTAGCAACCTCCAAAACAAGTTCTGCCTTTTCACTTGATACTAGATATTCTTCTACGAGCATATTTTTAATCTCATCTTCTGAAAAGCCTTTACTTAAAGCATCATGAACTATCTTTGTAGGCCTTATACCAACAAGTATTCCCCAAAGCATAGACACTCCGGTGATATTTTCAAATAACTTTAAAACAACCTTTTTTATTGCGTTTTTTAATTCTTTTTTATCATTGGATTTTAATTTATACTCTTTAATAAAATCTTTATATCTACACAAAACACTGCCATTATTTTCATCATACACAACTTCCAAATCGCAATTATCCTCTACAAATTCTATTTCTTCCTTTGGAATATATAAAGATACTATATGAAAAACTTCATATCTAAAATCATGTCCTTTTAACCCTATCTTCACATATTTCTCCCCTTACAAATCCTTTCTTATTCTATCCTTTAAAAGTTTTAATTCTTCTTCTGTTATATTCAATTCCCTTGCAATTTCACTATCCTTAAGGCCACTGCTTAATAATTCCATATAAGCATCATAATCAATATCGTCCAATAAAGGATTCTCATAATCTAAAAATCTACTTTTATAATTTTTCTTTTTCATAAAACTCCCCCCTCTTTAGGCATACTTCTCCTTCTAGTATGCCCAAAACAACTTTATTCATTCAAAAAAGGGTTAAATCTCTTTTCTTTTCCAATTGTAGTTGAGGGGCCATGACCTGGAAAAACTTTTACATTGTCCTCAAAAATTAAAAGCTTATTCTTAATAGAATTTATTATATCATCATAAGACCCTTTTGGAAAATCTGTTCTTCCTATTGACCCTTGAAACAAGGTATCTCCTGTTATTAAAATATCACCTATTTTAAAAGTTAAGCTTCCAGGAGTATGTCCTGGAGTTTCTATAACCTCTACTTCAATACTTCCTATTTTAACTTTATCTTTTTCACTGATAAATTCATCAGGTATAAAAGGTTTTATATTCCTAAAAATAGGAAGAAGCTCTTGTGTACCTCCGTTAACTAAATACTCATCTTCTTTGCTCATCAATACTTTAGCATCTGTTTTTTCTTTTATCTTTTCAACTCCTGCTATATGATCTCCATGACCATGGGTAAGTAAAATGTATTTAACACAAAGTCCCAATTCCTCACATCTTTTTAAAACTTTATCTGGAGTTCCGCCAGGATCTATGATGGCACATTCCTTAGTCTTTTCATCTCCTACTATATAACAGTTGGCTTGAAAATAACCTAAAGTAAAAACTTCAAATATCATATCATCACCTCAAAAGTTTTTCTTACTGTCAATAAGCAATGTGACAGGCCCATCATTTATAAGCTCAACTTGCATATAAGCTTGAAATTGACCGGTTTGAACATTATCAATATACCTTTTACATTCTTTAATAAACTCGTTATACATCTTTTCTGCATGTTCAGGCTTTGCTGCCATCATAAAATTAGGCCTTCTTCCTTTTCTGCAATCTCCATAGAGGGTAAACTGTGAAACTACAAGCAAAGATCCCTTAACATCTATTAAGGATAAATTCATTTTTCCATTTTCATCTTCAAATATTCTCAAATTGCAAACTTTATCAGCCATATATTTTACATCATCTAAAGTATCGCTATCTTCAACTCCAAGCAAAACTAAAATACCATCATCTATCTTTCCTACTAACCTATCCTCTACCATAACAGATGCTCTTTTTACCCTTTGAACAACTGCTCTCATATATTCACCCCTAGCTTAGATTTCTGTAAACGTCAATTACTCCGTTTATTTTTCTAAAATCTTTTATTAGTTTTTGTATCTGTTCAACGCTTGTAACTTCAACCGTTAAATTAATTAAAGCCAAATTATTTTTTGTTCTTGCATTAATAGCCTTAATCGGAAGTTTAGAACTTGTAAGAATGCTAGATATATCAGTAATAAGCCCATGTCTATCATTTGCCTCAATGAATATCTCTGCTAAGAAAGTTGCATTATGCTCTCCCGTCCAGCTAGCTTCCACAACCCTATCTGGTTCCTCCTTAGAAAGATACTTAAAATTACTGCAGTCCTTTCTATGAATTGAAATTCCTCTTCCCCTTGTGATAAATCCAATAATTTCATCTCCAGGAACTGGATTACAGCACTTTGCAAACCTTACAAATAAATTCTTTTCCCCTTCTACTACAATACCAGGTTTTTTAATTTCAGTCTTCTTTTCTTTTTTATCTTTTTCTTCAACTATTTTAGGTTCTTCCTTTTTAAGTTCTTCTTTAAATTTATTTATAACCTGATGAACAGTTAAAGCTCCATTTCCTATTGCTGAATAAAGATCCTCTAAGTTAGTAAAATTAAATTTCTTTAAAACAGTCTCTACGTATTCATGCTTTAATAGTTCATTTACATTAAGCCCCTGCCTTTTAGCTTCCTTTTCAAAACTTTCCTGTCCCTTTTCTATGTTTTCTTCTTTAAAGGTTCTTTTAAACCACTGCTTTATCTTACTTTTGGCCTGAGAACTTTTTACAATATTTAGCCAATCTCTACTTGGTCCCTTTGAATTAGTTGAAGTTATTATCTCTACAATATCACCTGTTTTTAATTTATAATCAAGTGGTACCATTCTACCATTAACTTTAGCTCCGATGCACTTATTTCCTATGTCTGTATGAATTTTATAAGCAAAATCAATAGGCGTAGAATCTACAGGAAGGTTTATTACAGCCCCCTTTGGTGTAAACACAAAAACTTCGTCCGAAAAAAGATCTATTTTAACGTTTTCCATAAACTCTTTGGCATCTTTTGCTTCCTTTTGAAGCTCTAAAATTTGTCTTAACCATTGAAGTTTTTCATCTATATCAAGGTTTTTATTATTAATTCCTTCTTTATACTTCCAATGAGCAGCAATACCATACTCAGCTGTTCTATGCATTTCCCATGTCCTAATCTGAATTTCAAAAGGCTGTCCATTAGGTCCAATAACCGTAGAATGAAGAGATTGATACATATTTGGTTTTGGCATAGCTATATAATCTTTAAATCTACCAGGTATTGGCTTCCAAAGAGTATGAACAATCCCTAAAGTAGCATAACAATCCTTTACAGTATCAACTATAATCCTAACAGCCAAAAGGTCAAAGATTTGGTCAAAAGTTTTATTTTTATAATGCATTTTTCTATAAATACTATAAAAATGCTTAGGTCTTCCTTCTATATCCGCCCTAATCCCTGCCTGTTCTAGCTTTTCCTTTAAAATATTTATTATTTCATTTATCTCTTTTTCCCTTTCTATCCTTTTCTTTTGAACTTTGGCAACAAGATCATAATACTCTTCTGGATGTAAATATCTTAAAGCAAGGTCCTCAAGTTCCCACTTTATCTTATAAATACCAAGTCTATGGGCTAAAGGCGCATATATATCCAATGTTTCTTGAGCCTTTGCTTTTTGTTTTTCAGGGGGCAAATACTTTAAAGTTCTCATATTATGAAGTCTATCTGCAAGCTTTATAAGAATAACTCTTATATCTTTTGCCATTGCAATCAAAACTTTTCTTATGTTTTCCGCCTGTTGTTCTTCTTTAGACTTATATTCTATTTTACCAAGCTTTGTAACCCCATCAACTAATTCTGCAATACTTTCATTAAATTCTCTTTTTAAATCATCATAACTTAAATGGGTATCTTCAACAACATCATGTAAGAGGGCAGCGCAAATAGTATCAGTATCAAGACCCATTTCTATAAGTATAAGAGCAACCTCAACAGGATGTAAAATATACGGATCCCCTGATTCTCTAACTTGACCTTCATGTGCCTTTTCGGCTACGTGATATGCTTTTTTTACCATTTCAATATCTACATCTAGGTTGTTCTCCTTAATCTTGTCTAAAAGCCTCTGTAACATAATAGCCCTCTTTCCATTGTAAAATTTATGGCTGGTTAAAAACCAGCCATGTTTTTAATATATTATATATTAAATGCCTCCATTTTGCAAATTTTTTCGACAATATTAAAATTCATATTGAACTAATGAAAACACATCATACCCTTTAAGCTTTTCTCTTCCTTTTAAACCAGTAAGTTCAACTACAAACCCCATAGAAGCAACAACTCCTCCAAGTTCCTCAACAAGCTTTGCAACAGCTGAAATTGTTCCCCCTGTTGCTAGAAGGTCATCCACTATTAAAACCCTTTGTCCTGGAATTATAGCGTCTTTATGAATTTCAAGCGCATCATTTCCATACTCTAGTGAATATTCATATCTTAAAGTATCTGCTGGAAGTTTTCCAGGTTTTCTTATAGGAACAAAACCAACTCCTAAAGCATAAGCAACAGGTGCACCAAGGACAAAACCTCTAGCCTCAGGACCAACAACTAAATCTATCTCTTTATCCTTAACTTTTTCAACTATTTTATCTATAATATACTTAAATCCTTCTCCATCCTTTAAAACAGTTGTTATGTCCTTAAAGCTTATGCCCTTTTTAGGAAAATCTTCTATTACTCTTATTTTTTCCTTTAAATCCATTTTTATACCTCCCTAGTTTTATTTTCTAAAAAATTAATTATGCTGTTAAAATTATTTTCTAAATCATCTTCAATTGTTTTATATTCGTTTAATAAAATAATTTTAATTACATTACCATTTTTATATATATTTATAATACCTTTCTTTTTAAGGTGTATTAAAAGCCTATAAAGCATAAAAACATTAAACTCAAATCTTTCTGCTATATCATTAAGCGTCCCAATAATTTCATTATACCTTAACTCTTCTATAAACTTAATAGTTTTGTTTTCATTAAATACCACATATTCTTTAAAATTCTTTAATCTTTTTATTAAATTACCATCTACAAAGTGAAAAACAGTAGCATTTTTATTATCCAAATAAACATAATCATCAACATTTAAAAGATAATCATATATTAAAATATATTTCTTCTCTAAATTCATATCCTTTACTTTAGGAAATAAAACAAATTGAGCATCACAAAAAGCTTTATAAAGACTAAATTCTAAGAAATCAGCATAAATTTTAAGTTCATCTAAAGAATTTATATCATTAAATAAAATAATCCCCTTTTTAAAATGTATAAACTCCCTTAAAAAATCAATATCCTTTTTAATAAACTTAACATTGCTTAAATTAAAAGATTTAATATTATTAATACAAATTACATCCTTTAAGTATTTAAAATAATTTTTTCTAAAATTACCTAAGTTATGATCTATGACTGGCTTAATATCCTTTACATTAAGCTGTAAAATCTTTGTTCCATTCCATTCATTAATATTAAAATTAAAGGCTATATCAACATATTCCCAATCTTTATTTAAAAAATCATTATCTTTAGTAAAATCTATACATTCAAAAACTTTATTATCTTTTTCTACCATAAATTTTATAAATTGTCCTTGACTTCCTATTGGTTTTTTAGATATAACCCGTGCATTTTTAAGCACAAAAGTAGGTTCCTTATTTCCTACCCCGTAGGGTTCAAATAAATTTAAAATTTCTGCCGTTTGAATTGTCACTTCTTGAGGATCAACTTCTAAATCTATATCTATACATTCAGTAAAATATTTGCTATCAACCATTTTTGCTAGGGCATTTAATTTATTTTTAAACTCAACCAAATTTCCTTTTTTAAGAGTCATTCCTGCTGCAAGCTCATGACCTCCAAATTTTTCTAAAAGATTTGAACAGGCCACAAGATTTTCAAATAGATTAAATCCCTCTATACTTCTTCCTGATCCCCTTAAAAACTCTCCTTCCTCACAAAACAAAATTGTAGGTCTTCTAAACTTTTCAACTATCCTTGATGCAACTATTCCAACAACACCAACATGCCAATTAGGGGAAGATAAAACAATAACCCTATCATGTTTTAAGTCAACCTCATTTGAAATCATATCCATACATTCTTGTAATATATCCTGCTCTATCTTTTGTCTTTTTCTATTTTCTAAATCTAAATATTTTGCTATTTGTAAAGCTTTTTCTTCATCATTTGTTATAAAAAGTTCAACAGCAATTTTAGCATCACTAAGCCTTCCTGCAGCATTAAGCCTTGGAGCAATTTGAAAAGCAACATTGTAAGTTGAAATTGTATCTTTAATTCCAGCAATCTGTTTTATAGCCTTTATTCCTACCTTATCACTGTTTAAAATCATATCAAGACCATATTTAACTAAAATTCTATTTTCATCAACTATATCTACAATATCTGCAATTGTTCCAATTGCCACAAGATCTAAAAATTCTTCATATCCTTTTATATTATAATAATTAAACAAAGCTTGAACTAACTTAAAAGCAACGCCACACCCTGCAAGTCCTTTAAACGGATAACTACAATCATGTCTTTTAGGATTTATTGCTATCGTATTTGGTATTATACTTTTACACTCATGATGATCAGTCACTATAACATCAAGCCCTAATGATTTTGCATATTCAATTTCTTCAACAGCCGTAATTCCACTATCAACAGTTATAATTAAATCAACAGCAAGAGAATGAATGTGGTCTATAGCATCCTTATTAATACCATATCCTTCATTTACTCTATCAGGTATATAAAAACTTACATCCACTCCTAACCTTTTAAAAGCTCTATATAATATAGCTGTACTTGTGATACCATCTACATCATAATCTCCATATATATAAATTTTTTCCCTCTTTTTAATAGCCTCATCTATTCTTTTTACTGCTTTATCCATATCCTTTAGAAGCAATGGATCATAAAGCTGCTCCAAACTAGGATTTAAAAAGGCATTGACCTTTTCCTTTGTAGTAATACCTCTTGATATAAGTAAAGCATTTATCAAACTATTTTCATGAACAAAAATATCACAGCTTCTATCCTTGATTTTCCACCTTTTCATATCCAGTCTCCTCAACAGACATGTAATACAGAAAACAAGGATATTATATATAAAATCCTTTAATTTTTCAACAAAAAAAGAGCTAGCAAAAGCTAACTCTTTTAAACTCTTTTATATCTTTTTTCAAATATACTCCAAAGAGGACTTGCTATAAATATTGATGAATATGCTCCGCTTATTATACCTATAATTAATGGAAGAGCAAATTCCTTTATAGAAGGAACACCTAATATATATATTGCAGTTATAGTAAATAAAGTTGTTAAAACAGTATTTATAGACCTTGATAAGGTTTGAGTAATACTTGCATTTATAAGTGTTTCAAAATCATCGTATTTTCCAAGTTTACTATTTTCTCTTATTCTATCAAACACAACTATCGTATCATTTATAGAATAACCTAATATAGTTAGCATCGCCGCAATAAAACTTGAATTTACTGGAATTTGTAAAACGGCATAAACTGATAAAGTTATCAAAAGGTCATGAATTAAGGCTATTATAGCTGCAACCCCTGACCATAATTCAAATCTTAAAGAAACATAAATAAGTATTCCTAAAGTTGCTAGCAAATTTGAAATTAAAGCACTTCTTCTTAGCTCTTTTCCTATAGTTGGCCCTATTGTATCTACAGAACGCAATGCATCATCTTTTAAACCATATTTTCTTTTTGCATCATTAAATATTTGATTAACTTCATTTGTTGTAATTTTATTGCTTCTTATAGTAACCTCATGCCCTTCAATTTCCCTCACATCAATTTGAGGATCATATTTTTCTAAGTATTTTCTAAGCTCAACAACATCAAAAGGCTTACCTATTTTTATAGTTATAACCGTTCCACCTTTAAAATCTATACCTAAATTTAACCCTTTAAACATCCATGTTATCATACCAATCATAATTATTATAAGAGATATTGAAAACCATATTTTTTTTCTTTCAACTATTTTAAATACTCTTTCCATGTATATCCCTCCCCCTATGCTCCATAGAACTTGCTGTTTGTTATCCAGCCTGAATTAACAAAAGATTTTAATAAGAATCTTGTTACAGTTATAGCTGTAAACATACTTGATAAAACTCCTATTATTAGGGTGAGGGCAAAACCTTTTACTGCACCTGTCCCAACAAAATATAATACAAATCCAGCAATTAAGGTAGTTATATTTGAGTCAAGTATTGAACTAAATGCCCTCTTAAAACCTGCATCTATAGCTGTCCTTAAAGACTTTCCAAGCCTTAACTCTTCTTTTATTCTTTCAAAAATAAGAACATTTGCATCAACTGCCATACCTATTGAAAGTAAAAGCCCTGCAATTCCAGGCAACGTTAAAGTAGTCTTTAATACAACAGTAAATATTAATGCTGTAATAATCATATAAACAATAAGCGCAAGATCTGCTATAAATCCAGGAATTTTATAATAAACAAGCATAAATAACATAACTAAAATAATTCCGATTGTTGCAGCCTTTAAACTAGTAGGAATAGCCTCTGCTCCAAGGGAAGGACCAATAGCCCTTATTGTAGCAGGATAAAGCTTAACAGGAAGAGCACCAGATTTTATAATTCCCGCCAGTCTTTTAGCTTCCTCAACATTTCTACTTCCTGTAATTATAGCCTCACCATTTGGAATAACATCCCTAACCGTTGGAGCTGAAATAAGCTCATCATCCATATATATAGCTATTTGTTTTCCTAAGTATTTTTTTGTAGCTTCTGCAAACTTTTTAGCTCCCTCCTGATTTAACTTAAGCTGAACAACAGGAGCATTAGTCCTTTGATCAACACTAACAACAGCATCTTTGACATCCTTACCTGTCAAAATTTCATCATTGTTTGGCCCAACAAATCTTAATTTTCCTGTTCTTCCTATTTGTTCAAGGGCTGCTTTAGGATCATAAATTCCTGGGATTTCAACCCTAATTCTATTGCTTCCTGTTATTGCAACAACAGGTTCACTAACCCCTAGTGAGTTTACTCTAAGCTCTATTAAATCCCTTGTTCTTTCTACTGTATCTTTACTAACATTTTTATCCACTATTTCTTCTTCTACATAAACCCCACCCTTTAAGTCAAGCCCTAGCTTAACTACTTTACTTAAGGGCTTTACTTGATAATCCCCAACTACAATTCCAAAAAGCAAAACATATGAAACAAAAAAAATTAAAAAAACACTTAAAATAAATTTAATTCTATCTCTAGTTTTCATAATAATCCCCCTTTGTATCTTTTGTAAACACCAAATACTACATTTATCATATTCTACATATCAGCTAAAAATCCTGCATAGCCTCAAAAACTTTTATTGCAATTGCACATTCTATTCTTTTTTTCATCATTTCACAACCAATCTCATATGGTTTGTGAATATCCCCATTAAAAGAATAATTATTTGCTTGACATCCTCCACTACAATAGAACCTTGCCCAGCATTCCATACACTTTGGTTTGTTATAAATATGGGCATTTTTAAATTGATTAGATAACTTTTCATCTATTTTCCCTTCAAATACATTTCCTAACTTAAACTCCTCTTTTCCAACAAATTGATGACAAGGATATATATCTCCCTCTGGAGTTACTGCAACATATTCATATCCTGCTCCACATCCTGATATCCTTTTATATATACAAGGTCCTCCATTTATATCTATATTAAAGTGATAAAATTTAAACTCGTTTCCTTGTTTTTTTCTTTCAATTATTTCCATTGCAATTTTTTCATACTGCTCAAAAATTACTGGCAAATCTTCTTTTTTAATTGATAGAGGATTATCCTCCTCTAACACAACAGGTTCTATTGAAATCTCTTTAAATCCTTGATCTGCTAAAAATGCAACATCATTATAAAAATCTAAATTCTCATGGGTAAAAGTTCCCCTTACATAATATTGTTTGTTTTTATCCCTCTTATCTACCATCTTTTTTATTTTAGGCAGTATAGAATCAAATGTTCCTGAACCATCATATCTTATTCTTATTTTATCGTTTACTTCTTTTCTACCATCTATGCTTAAAACAACATTTCCCATATTTTTATCAATATAATCTATTATTTCATCATTAAGAAGTGTAGCATTTGTTGTTATTGTAAATCTTATATTTTTGCCATGCTTTTTTTCTTCTGATTTAGCATATTCAATTATTTCTTTTATAACTTCAAAATTCATCAAAGGTTCTCCGCCAAATAAATCTATCTCTATATTATGTCTATATCCAGAATTCTTTATAATAAAATCTATAGCCTTTTTACCAACCTCTGCACTCATGAGACTTCTCTTTCCTTCATAACTTCCTTCTGAAGCAAAACAGTATTTACATTTTAAGTTGCAATCATGGGCAATATTTAAACACATAGCCTTTATAAAAGAAGGGCTATTATCATTAATTACCATATCCTTATAAATATCCTCAGTATAAAGCATTTTTTCTTTTACTAAATAATCTATTTCTTCCAATGCTTCTACAACTTCTTCATTAGAATATTTATTTGATAAAATTTCTATTATTTCATCCTTACTTTTGTTTTCATAATAATCTAAACAATCATAAACTACATCATCAACTACATGAATTGCTCCACTATTTACATCTATAACTATGTTTTTTCCAAATAGTTTATATTTATGAATCTTCAATTTTATACCTCCTTTGTAAATTTAAAAGCAGTAACTTTAAAGTTACTGCTCCATTAGTTATGTTCACATGGTAAATTTGCTACTGTTGCTGAAGTCTTGCAAGCTGATTGACATGAATTTGCACACTCTTTACATCCTGGCTTAACTACACTAGCTTTAAGTGTACCAACGTTTATTGTCTTAACGTGCTTCATATTAACTCCTCCTTTAAATTACAAATTTCCAAAGATAAGCCTACCATGTTAATTATACCAACGATAACTGTCAAGTTCAAGTATTATTCATTCCCTTTTAATACCATACCTATCATTCCCGATAAAACTCCTATTATTAAAGAAGTTATAAATAAAATGATATAACTTCTAAAATTAACTGTACCTTTATCAACTAAATATGCAGCTAAAAACATAACTAAAATAAATAAAGCACCTATAATAGCACCATGTAAAAATCCTCTTTTGCCTATTTTTAAAGCTCCATAAATTGCTGCATAACAAATTGAAACTATTGTTATTATCCAAGTTATAGTCTTATAATAAGATTCGTTTATTTGAGCAAAATAAGCAACAGCAGTTAAAATTAAAATTAGAACTAAAGCTAATATTACTCCCCTTAAAATTGCTTTTGCATAAACCAACATAAAATTTTGTAACTTTTGTTTGTCCATTTTTGACATAAGCCCACCCCCTTAATAAATACTTATGAGGTGGGCTTTTCAATTATTACTCCTTTGTATATCCATATTTTCTAAAAAACTCTTCCTTAAAGTCTAATAAGCTATCTTCCATAATAGCCCTTCTTATATCCTCCATAAGCCTTAGTAAAAATCTTAAGTTATGAATTGTTGCAAGCCTTGCAGCAAGTATTTCTTTGGCTTTAAATAAGTGTCTTATATAAGCCCTTGAATAATTTTTGCATGCATAACAATCACATTCATCATCTAAAGGTCTAAAATCCTCTGCATATTCTGCATTTCTTACAACAAGTTTACCCTTGCTTGTAAAAACTGTACCATTTCTAGCTATTCTTGTAGGAAGAACACAGTCAAACATATCTATTCCTCTTATAACTCCCTCTAAAAGAGCATCAGGGCTTCCAACTCCCATTAAATATCTTGGTTTATTTTCAGGTAAAAGAGGAACAGTCCATTCAAGAACTTGATACATAATTTCCTTTGGCTCACCAATGCTTAACCCACCAACTGCATAGCCTGGAAAATCCATCTTTACTGTTTGCCTTGCACTCTCTTGCCTTAGATCTTTAAACATACCTCCTTGAACTATTCCAAATAAAGCCTGTTTCTCTGGCTTTCTATGAGCCTTTAAACACCTTTCTGCCCATCTTAAAGTCCTTTCCATTGAATTTTTAGTATAGTCATAGTCTGCCTCATAGGGTGTGCACTCATCAAATGCCATTATAATATCTGCACCAAGAGCATTTTCAATTTCTATAGCCTTTTCTGGAGATATAAAATGCTTTGAACCGTCTATATGGGACTTAAAAGTTACTCCTTCTTCTGTAATATCCCTTAAATCACTTAAACTAAAAACTTGAAAACCTCCGCTATCTGTTAAAATAGCCCTATCCCAATGCATAAAATTATGAAGTCCACCTGCTTTTTCAATTAGTTTTTCTCCAGGTCTTAAATAAAGATGATATGTATTACTCAATATTATTTGAGCTCCTATTTCTTTAAGTTCTTCAGGAGTCATAGCTTTAACAGTAGCCTGTGTTCCTACAGGCATAAAAATTGGAGTATCAATAGTTCCATGAGGGGTATGAAGTTTCCCAAGCCTTGCTCCTGACTGCTTACAAACTTTTAAAAGCTCAAATCTTATTGCTGACATAATCTACCTCCTATTTTATAAACATAGCATCTCCGAAACTGAAAAACCTATATTTTTCCTTTACAGCTATATTATACGCCCTCATTATATTTTCTCTTCCTGCAAACGCACTAACAAGCATAATCAAAGTTGACTCAGGAAGATGAAAGTTAGTAATAAGGCCATCAATAATCTTAAATTTATAACCTGGATAGATAAATATATCTGTCCATCCTGAACTTGCCTTTACATATCCATTCGCATCAGCAACTGTCTCAAGAGTTCTACAGGATGTAGTTCCAACTGCTATAACCCTTTTCCCTTCTTTTTTAGTTTGATTTATTATTTGAGCATTCTGCTCATCAATATTATAAAATTCTGCATGCATCTTGTGTTCTTCGACGTTTTCTACCTTAACAGGCCTAAAAGTTCCAAGCCCAACGTGTAAAGTTAAAAAGGCTATTTTTACTCCTTTTTGTTTTATTTTTTCAAGAAGCTCATTTGTAAAATGAAGACCTGCTGTTGGAGCTGCTGCTGAACCTTCAACCTTTGAGTAAACCGTTTGATATCTTTCCTTATCATCAAGCTTTTCTTTTATATAAGGTGGAAGGGGCATCTCTCCTAACTTATCTAAAACATTTTCAAAAATTCCATCATAATGAAACTCAACAACTCTACCACCGTAATCAGTATTTTCTAAAATAGTGCATTCCAACTCACCATTTCCAAAGACAAATCTAGTTCCTATTTTAGCCTTTTTACCTGGTTTTACTAAAGTCTCCCATTTATCTTTGTCTATTCTCTTTAAAAGGACAAACTCAACCTTTGCTAAAGTATTTTTTTTAACTCCAAAAAGTCTTGCAGGTATAACCCTGCTGTTATTTAAAACTAAGCAATCTCCAGGATTTAAGTATTCTACTATATCTTTAAATATTCTATGTTCTATATCTCCTGTCGTTTTATCAAGAATCATAAGTCTAGACATATCTCTTTGTTCTAAAGGCTTTTGAGCTATAAGCTCTTGTGGTAAATCAAAATAAAAATCTTTAACCTTCAACTTCAAACCCTCCTAATTTTATTCCTAAATGTTCATAGGCAAGCCTTGTTGCAATTCTTCCTCGATGAGTTCTGCTTATAAACCCAATTTGTAAAAGATACGGTTCGTAAACATCTTCTATGGTTTCAGCTTCCTCGCCAATAGCATAAGCTAGAGTATCTATTCCAACAGGTCCTCCACCAAATTTTATTATTATAGTTTCAAGAATTTTTCTATCTGTATGATCAAGCCCTAACTTATCAATATCCAAAAGATCTAAAGCTTTGCTTGCGGTATCCATGTCAATAAAACCATTTCCTTTAACCTGCGCATAATCCCTTACTCGTTTTAGCAATCTGTTAGCAATTCTTGGAGTTCCCCTTGAGCGTCTTGCTATTTCAAGTGCTCCTAGATCATCTATTTCTACATTTAATATTGCTGCAGAACGTTTTACTATAAGCTTAAGTTCATCAACGCTATAAAGTTCAAGCCTTGTTACAACTCCAAATCTATCCCTCAAAGGAGATGTTAACATCCCTGCCCTTGTTGTTGCACCTATTAAAGTAAACCTTGGAAGATCAATTCTTATAGACCTTGCAGAAGGTCCTTTACCTATTATTATATCCAAACAAAAATCCTCCATTGCAGGATAAAGTATTTCTTCAACGCTCCTGTTTAATCTATGAATTTCATCGATAAAAAGAACATCCCTGTCTCCTAAATTTGTAAGTATAGCAGCAAGATCACCGGGTCTTTCTATCGCAGGCCCTGACGTTATTCTAAGTCCTGACCCCATCTCATTTGCTATTATACTTGCAAGTGTAGTCTTACCAAGCCCGGGAGGACCATATAAAAGAACATGATCTAAAGCTTCTCCCCTACTTTTAGCAGCTTGAATAAATATAGAAAGCCTTTCCTTAACCTTTTCTTGGCCTATATATTCGCTAAAAGTTTTAGGCCTTAAACTTCCTTCTAACTCTATATCTTCTGTTTTTAAATTAGAACTTATAATTCTATCCTCCATATATTACACCTAACCCTTCATTAAAAATTTAAGGGCACATTTTATATAATCCTCAACATTATTAGCTTTAACATTCTTTACAGCATCTATGGCTTCCTGTTTAGTATATCCTAAACTCATCAACGCCGCAATAGCTTCCTTTTTAATATCTTCATCAATTTCAACTCTAGCCTCAGTTTCTGTTTCAAAGTCATAATCTTTAAATTTATCCTTAAGTTCTAAAATTATTCTTTGAGCAAGTTTTTTTCCAACTCCTTGCGCTTTGCTTAAAGTTTTATCATCTTTTGATACAACGGCTAAGATAAATTCTTGAGGCGTTATGTTAGATAATAAAGATAAAGCTGCTTTGGGACCTACTCCTGAAACACTAATAAGCATTTTAAAAATGTTTAAAGATTCCCTATCTAAAAACCCATATAAAGAAATATTATCCTCCCTTACATGAAAATATGTGTATACTAAAACATTATTCTTCTCCTTTAATAAATTAAGGTCTCTTAAAGGCATAAAAACAATATATCCTATTCCATTATTTTCTATAATAGCATAATCATCAAAAACGCATGTTATAACTCCTTTAATGTAACCAAACACAAAACCACCTCATTTTATTCTAAACATATCTTTAAATTGACTAGAATGAGCATGACATATAGCAATAGCTAAAGCATCTGCAACATCGTCTGGTTTTGGAATTTCACTTAAATTAAGAAGTATTTTTACCATTTGCTGAATTTGTTTTTTATCTGCTCTACCATATCCAACCACTGCTTGTTTTACTTGCAAAGGAGTATATTCAAAAATATTTAATTTGTTTCTTTGAGCGCAAAGTATTGCTACCCCTCTTGCCTGTCCAACAGTTATAGCTGTTTTTGCATTCATGTTAAAAAAAAGTTCCTCAAAGGCTACAGCATCTGGTTTAAAGGTTTTTATTAAATCGTCTAATTTATTAAATATTATTTCTAACCTTTCAGGCATTGTATTTTTAGGAGTAGTATAAATAGCTCCATAATGAATTACTTTAAATTTATTGTTTATATACTCAACAAATCCATATCCAACAATAGCAATACCTGGGTCAATTCCTAAAATAAGCAACCAAATCACCTTCCTAAACTTGATAATGATATTTTATAACAACAAAAAAGTCCATGCAAGGCTTTGGCATGGACTATGATGTATATTCTTCAATAAGCTCCATAGCATCTTCTAGAGATTCGAATATTTTACCCTTTTTAACTTCTTCTTTGTCACCATCAGGCAAATCTTCTACATTAAGGTCTGTAAGTTTTACAAGTTTAAGCTCTCCGCTTTTATCTACTTGAAAAATTGCAACAAAACCGTCTTGTTCTTTTACAACATAACATCCTTTTGGCCATTCATCTAATATATCCTTTACAGCTAAAACCCTTTTATTGCTAAAATCAATCACAGTATATCCCTTGCTTTTGAAATATTCTTCTGCTTGAGTTTTATTCATCCCAACAACTTCAGAGGAAGCTTTTTCAATTATATCCCTATTATACTCAACACCCTTTAAATATCTTTCCCTTAATACTATTTCCGTCGAAGGTCCAATTATGTTTAAATCAGGAAGTTTTGCGGTATTTTCAATAAGCTCATCTTCAATTGCCTTTTCTTGCAAAATATCTTTGTTCCTTTCAACATACTTTAAGGTTGTATAATACCCTGCTAAAAAACTTGTTGCTAAAGATAAAACAAGTGCAAAGGCTATTCCCACAATCCTTTTCATAACTATCCTCCTTTCATGAGGATAGTATTACCATTTTACTTAAAATTATTCAAAAAATAAAGCTACATTCCTTAAGGTTCTATAATAAATGTTGGGGTGGTAAATAAACCTCAACATTTTTTCTTTAAATACAAAAAAGCACTTTATTCAGATGCCAGCTTTGCTAAAATATAATTAACCCACAAAATATTTTGAAAGGAGGCATCTGATAAAGTGCTTAGGAATAATTTTATCAATAATTTGCTTAATTTAAAAGATGTTTTCGTAAAAAATATTGTAAATGGTGATGATTTCGTTGAATTTCATGTTGAAACTAAAAAAAAATCTCATGTTTGCCCTTCTTGTGGCTCTACTACTTCTAAAGTCCATGACTACAGAACCCAAAAAATTAAAGACG
>NZ_FNUK01000015.1 GCF_900108045.1 Caloramator fervidus
GTTCTGAATAGGAACGTCTTTAATTTTTTGGGTTCTGTAGTCATGGACTTTAGAAGTAGTAGAGCCACAAGAAGGGCAAACATGAGATTTTTTTTTAGTTTCAACATGAAATTCAACGAAATCATCACCATTTACAATATTTTTTACGAAAACATCTTTTAAATTAAGCAAATTATTGATAAAATTATTCCTAAGCACTTTATCAGATGCCTCCTTTCAAAATATTTTGTGGGTTAATTATATTTTAGCAAAGCTGGCATCTGAATAAAGTGCTTTTTTGTATTTAAAGAAAAAATGTTGAGGTTTATTTACCACCCCAACATTTATTATAGAACCAAAAATAAAGGGCCTTTGGCCCTTTATTTTTTTACTATTGCTATAGCTTCAATTTCAATTAATGCATCCTTTGGAAGTCTTGCAATTTGAACTGCTGATCTTGCTGGCATATTTTCTTTGAAGTATTCAGAATAAACCTCATTTACACTTGCAAAATCATTTAAATCCTTTAAGAAAGCTGTAGTCTTTACAACATTTTCAAGACTTGAACCTGCAGCTTCTAGTATAGCTTTAATGTTTTCTAAACATTGTCTTGTTGCTGCCTTTATATCATCACTTATCAATTCTCCAGTTTTTGGATTAAGAGGAATTTGACCTGATGTAAATATAAAATCTCCTACTTTTATTGCTTGAGAATATGGACCTATAGCTGCAGGTGCATTGTTTGTTGATATTACAATCTTTTCCATTAAAACCCCTCCTTTGTATGTATTGACATTATTATTTTATAACAATGTTAACCAATTTTCCAGGGACTATAATTTCTTTTACAATTTCTTTACCTTCTATTAAGGCCTTTATTTTTGGTTCATTTTTAGCCATATCAAGTATTTCTTCCTTTGAAGCATTAACCGGAACAACTAACTTGCCTCTTAACTTTCCATTTATCTGAACTACAATTTCAATTTCTTCAACCTGTAATGCCTTTTCATCATAATCCGGCCATTTTTGTTCATGGATACTTCCTTGTTTGCCCATTTTTTCCCACAACTCTTCTGTTATATGAGGAACAAAAGGTGCTAAAACAAGTAACATCTTTTCAATTGCTTCAGAAAGAACATCATAATTTGGATTTTCTAAATCTTTATATTGATACATAGCATTGACAAGTTCCATAATAGAGCTTATTGCTGTATTAAAATTAAATCTTTGTGATATATCCTCAGTAACTTTTTTAACTGTATAATGAGTTATTCTCCTCATTTCCTTATCTTGTTTTGATAAGTTATTTACATTCACTTTATTTGAATTTTTACACTTAGGTGCAAGTTCATCAACTAATCTCCAAACTCTATTTAAAAATCTAAAACATCCCTCAACCCCTTGATCGCTCCATTCAAGATCTCTTTCTGGTGGAGCCGCAAATAATATAAATAACCTTGCAGTATCTGCACCATAATTTTGTATTATTTCTTCTGGACTTACTATGTTTCCCTTTGACTTTGACATCTTTGCTCCATCTTTTAAAACCATACCTTGAGTTAATAAATTTGTAAACGGTTCATCAACTGGAGAAATCTTAAAATCATATAAAGCTTTTGCAAAAAATCTTGAGTATAAAAGATGCAATATAGCATGTTCAACTCCACCAACATATTGATCTACTGCCATCCAATATTTAGCCTTTTCAAAATTAAATGGTTCCTTATCATTATGAGGATCAGTATATCTTAAATAATACCACGATGAACATACAAATGTATCCATAGTATCTGTTTCTCTAATTGCTTTTCCGCCACATTTTGGACAAGTAGTGTTTATAAAGCTTTCTGAAGTTTTTAAGGGTGATTCTCCTTTTCCTGTAAACACAACATCTTCAGGTAACATAACTGGAAGATCTTCTTCTTTAACTGGAACTTCACCGCATTTTTCACAATAAACAATAGGAATTGGAGCTCCCCAATATCTTTGCCTTGAAATTAACCAATCTCTTAATCTGTAGTTTACTTTTCTCCTTCCTATATTGTTTTCTTCAAGATAATTTATTATATCTTCATAAGCTTCTTTATTGCTCTTACCATTAAATTTTCCTGAATTTATCATTATGCCTTCTTCTGTAAAGGCCCTTTCTAGTTTTATATTTTCATCACCATTTGGAGATATAACTATTTTAATTGGTAAATTATATTTTTTAGCAAATTCAAAATCCCTTTCATCATGAGCAGGAACAGCCATAACTGCACCTGTACCATAATCTAAAAGAACATAATTAGCAATCCAAATTGGAACCCTTTCATTGTTCACAGGATTTATAGCATAGGCTCCTGTAAACACTCCTTCTTTTTCTGTCTCATTAGAAGTTCTTGCAATTTCATTTAGATACTGCATTTTATCTACAAATTCTAATACGTCTTTTTCATATTCTGTTCCCTTTACAAGTTCTTTAACAAGAGGATGTTCCGGAGCTAAAACAATATATGTAACACCAAATATAGTATCTGGTCTTGTTGTAAAAATAGATATTTTTTCATCTCTTCCTTCTATTTTAAAGTCAATTTGAGCTCCTTCACTTTTTCCAATCCAATTTTCCTGCATCACCTTTACTTTTTCAGGCCATCCCTTTAACCTTTCTATATCCTTTAAAAGCCTTTCTGCATAATCAGTTATTTTAAAATACCACTGTTCTAGATTTTTCTTTCCAACCATCGTGCCACAACGTTCGCATTTTCCATTTACAACCTGCTCATTAGCAAGAACCGTTTGACAGGATGGACACCAATTTACAAAAGATTTTTTCTTATAAGCTAATCCATTTTTATACATTTGTAAAAACATCCATTGAGTCCATTTATAATAATCTGGCATACATGTTTTTACTTCTCTATCCCAATCATAACTTATTCCAAGGGCCTTTAATTGTTTTTCCATCTCTTCCATATTATTTACTGTCCATTCCTTTGGAGGAATACCATGCTTAATAGCTGCATTTTCCGCTGGTAATCCAAAAGCATCAAATCCTATCGGATGCAAAACATTATATCCCTGCATTCTTTTAAACCTTGCAATAACATCACCTATAGAATAATTTCTAACATGTCCCATATGTAATTTCCCTGATGGATAAGGGAACATAACTAACATATAGTATTTTTGTTTATCTGAAAAGTCCTCACCATGAAAATTATTTTTTTCTTCCCAAATTTTTTGCCATTTCTTTTCAATTTCTAAAAAATCATAAAATGCCACATTTTTCACCTCCTAAGATTTATAATAAAAGGTTCCTCATCCCTTTTTAGGGACGGGGAACCCCGCGGTACCACCCTAATTGGCCAAAGGCCCTCTCATTTTAGATAAAGGTCTCCCTGCATATTACAAAAAGGCGAGTTCAATAAGCCGTGCTTACTGGTTTGCACCACCCACCAGCTCTCTGAAAGCCGTGCTTATCTACTACTCCTTTTCATATGCTAGCTATATGCAGTTTTGTATTATATTATAAAACATAATTTTACCTTTGTAAAGTCACACATTTACTGCTATTGCATCTGCCCATAACCTTTCTATATCATAAAATTCCCTATCTTCATTGTGAAATACATGAACTATAACATCGCCATAATCTAAAAGTATCCATCTTGCAGTATGGTAGCCTTCTTTATGTCTTACTTTTATTCCTTTTTCAGCCATTCTATCTTCTATTTCATCGGCAATAGCTTTAACTTGAATTGTAGAAGAACCGCTACATATGACAAAATAATCTGTTATAGGACTTAAATTAGAAACATTAAGAATTCTAACATCCTTTGCCTTTTTATCTAAAGCAGCATTAGAAATAAAATACGCCAAACTTTGTGTGCTCTTCAAATTATACCCTCCTCATTTCCTCTTAGTATATTTTATGAAACAATTTTAAGAAGTTATCATTTAATTGCATCCTTGCCAAGTATTATTATAATTTCATCTTTAACATCTTTCAAATAATTTATTTTACCAATTTTTAAATTTTGTTTAATTTTTTTTGCTATTTCAATATTCGATGTGTTTATTTGTGTTTCATAAAGTAAAGAAGAATAATTTCCAACTTCTATGTCAAGCCCTAAGTCTTCAAGTTTTTCTTTATATTTTCTTGCTAAACCATTAACCTTTGTTGAATTTAAAATTACAATTCTTGTTTTTATATCGTCATCTTTGAATTTTGAAATAATTTCTCTATTTTTTTCCTCATCATAAATAAAGTATGAAATTCCTGAAATATACTTAGGTTCACCCTTTAAAGTATAATTTTCTATAGAATTTAAATCAACCTTTAATCCCTTATAAGCATAATAGGTCATTAAATCATATGGAATATTAGTTTTGGTATATTTTAAAAGAGTATTAATAAGCATAGGAACTCTTATCATACCTTGTGGTGTTTTCAATTTTGCAAATATTAATTTTAAAAATTCTTGTTGAGTTGAAATCCTACCTAAATCTCCCATAGGATAGCCTGTCCCATCGTTATTCTTTCTCCATCTTATAAATTTTTCAGCCAAATCCCCATTTAGATGAACCTTCTCACCTTTTTTAAAATTAATTTCAATATCATGGGATTTATAATGCATATCTCTTGGAACTATGACATCTACCCCACCTACAGCATCAACAGCTTTTTTAAAACCTTCATAATCAATTTCAATATAATAATCTATATTAACACCAAGAAGGCCCCTTATAACCTCAATTGTAAGATATGTTCCGCCTATGGAATGGGCAGCATTTATTTTTTCATATTCTCCATTTATTTTTACTCTAGTATCCCTTGGGATAGATAATAAAAAAACTTTGTTAATTTTAGGATTATAATTTACAAGCATAATAGTATCCGAACGTTTATGATTATTCTTATCATTCCCTGCGTCAACCCCTAAAACCAAAACATTTACTGGCTTATTAAACTTATCATTCTTGCCATAGGTTTTATTGGTAAAATAATAGCCATATCCAAAAACCAAACCTAAAAAAATTAAGAAAAAAGTTGAAAAAAATACCAAAAGTTTTCTTAATCCTTTTTTTTTCATGTGTTTTCACCTTCCAAAATAATCCAATTTCTGAATTCAATTGTTAAAGGATGAATTAAATTGTTTTTCTCAATTACGTAAGTTAATGTACTATTACATGATAAAAGTAACGCTTTTTTAAAATTTTCAAAAGCTTCTTTTCTAATTTTATCAACACCTTCAAAATTTCTATCTTCTGATATAAAATCTGCAAGGTAAATGATACTTTCAAAAATAGACATCCCTTTTCTTCCAGTTGTATGATAATATATTGCATTAAATATATCTTCATCCTTTATTTCAAACTCATATTTACAAATATATGCTCCCACAGGACCATGCAATAAAAAAGGACATCTTTTTTGAATTTCATCAACCATTATACCATAGTAGTTGGCTTTTTTTAACAATTCATCATCGGAAAAATTTTTAGCACAATCGTGGGCTATAGCAGCTATCTTTATCTTTTCAATATCTAAATCAAATTTATTTGCAAGGGCTACTGCAGCTTTAACAACATTTTTAGAGTGAATAAACCTTTTTTCATCAAGCATTTTTCTTACTTTTTCTTCTACAAGCTGATACATACTATCCTTCTCCTTTATAAATTTTATTTTTTTGTATAAAATCAATAACCTTATCAGGAAGTAAATACCTTATGCTTTTTCCTAACCTAATTCTTTTTCTTATTTCTGAAGAGGATATTTCTATATTAGGTATTCTTAAAAATTTAACCTCACCCTTATATTTTGTGGCCTTTTCTAAAATTATTTTCTTTACATTTTCTAAGTTTTCGTCCCTGTTTACAACTATAAATTCGGCCATTTTAAATACATCATAAACATTTTTCCAACTGTCTATCTCTAAAAAAGCATCTAAACCTATTATAAATTTAAACTTGTTTACAGAATAAATTTTTTGTAACTCAATTAATGTATCATACGTATAGGAGTAATTATCTTTTTTAACTTCTATGTCAATTACTTCAAAGAAAGGATTATCTTCAATTGCTAATTTAACCATTTCATATCTTAATCGTGCAGCAGCTATATCTTCTCTTTTATGTGGTGGTATTCCGCAGGGAATAAATATTATTTTTTCTAATTTAAAATTATCTAATACTTCATTAGCAACTATTAAATGGCCATAATGAATAGGATTAAAAGTTCCACCAAAAATTCCTACATTCATCTACTTCACCACTCCAAATTTTAAACTACACTTTATTATATCACAAAAAATCCCTTAAGGAATTATCCTCAAGGGATTAGCTTGGAAGGTTTATTTGAGGTTTTTTATTGTTTCTTCTATAAATTACAAACCTATGGCCTATAACCTGAACAGGTTCTGCTGAAAGTTTTTTACATACATATTGGCATGTGTCGTAAGGATCCAATAAACTATTTTTTAAAACTGTTATTTTAATAAGTTCTCTTGCTGTTAATGCCTCATCTATTTGTTTTAATAATGCTTCATCAACTCCATTTTTGCCTATTTGAATAATCGAATCAATGTTATTTGCAAGACTTCTTAAATAACTTCTTTGTTTTCCTGTAAGCATATATCCACCTCTATTCAATAAATTCAAATTCAAAATCATTCATTCTTACTATGTCACCATCTTTTATTCCCATCTGTTTTAATTCTTCTATTATTCCTTTTCTTTCTAAAACTTTATGGAAATATTTAAGAGATTCAGAATCATAAATATTTACGCTAAGAAGTAATCTATCAACAAAAGAACCTGTTATTTCAAAAGCTCCATCATCTGCCCTTTTGATAGTATAAGTGAACTTCTTTTCCTCAGGAATATAAAATTCTCCAATAGGCTCTTCATCAGGTGGAAGAGCTTCTAAAACTTGTGCAACATATTGCATAAGTTCCTTTAAACCTTGATTTGTGGCTGCTGAAATTTTAAATACTTTTATGTTATGCTTACTCATCTCTTCAACAAGCCTTTTATAATTTTCTTCCGCTCCTGGTATATCCATCTTATTTGCAGCTACTATCTGAGGTTTTTTAGCAAGCTTTTCGTTATATAACTTAAGCTCTTCATTTATTTGATAAAAGTCTTGAATGGGATCTCTTCCTTCAATCCCTGATGCATCAATTACATGTATTAAAACCCTTGTTCTTTCAATATGTCTTAAAAAATCAATTCCAAGCCCTGCTCCTTCATGGGCTCCTTCTATAATTCCTGGAATATCTGCCAAAACAAAACTTTTTACTCCTGGCAAGTCCACAACACCTAAATTAGGAGTAAGAGTAGTAAAGTGATAGTTCGCAATCTTAGGTTTTGCACCTGTCACCATTGATAAAATAGTAGATTTTCCTACATTAGGAAATCCAACAAGACCAACATCAGCTAATAATTTAAGTTCAAGTATTATCCATCTTTCTTCACCAGGCATACCAGGTTCTGCAAATTTAGGAGCTTGCCTTGTTGGAGTTGCAAATTTTGAATTACCTCTTCCTCCTCTTCCACCCTTTGCTACAACAACAGAATCGTTTTCATCCTTTAAATCAGCAATAATTTTGTTTGTTTCTGCATCTTTGATAACTGTTCCAGGTGGAACTTTAATTATAAGATCTTCACCGTCTTTACCAAATTTATTGTTGCTTCCTCCATTTTCCCCTGACATTGCAACATATTTTTTCTTATATCTAAAATCTAACAAAGTTCTAAGACCTTTATCTACAACGAAAATTACATCTCCACCTTTTCCACCGTCTCCACCATCAGGTCCTCCAAAAGGAACATATTTTTCTCTTCTAAAGGATATGGCTCCGTGTCCACCGTCTCCTGCCTTTACATATATTTTTGCTACATCAACAAACATACCATCACCTACTTTTGTTCAATGCTTAATTCCAACAAGAAACAATTCCCAAGTTTGTATAATTTTAGTATTGTCCCTTCCATTTTATATATCACTTCATAGGTTGTAGATTTAATTTCATCTTTAAGCTTTGTATTATAAAAAGATAAAACATACATATTTTCATCCAATCCAACTTCTATATATAATTTTTTACCTTCACCATTATTTCTTAAATTGTTAATCAGATATTGTTTTATTTTTTCAAACAAAGTAAATATCTTTTTATTATTTTTTGTAAACACGTCGCTTGGTATGTAATCAATGCTAGTAATTATTTCATAATCTACTCCTATCTTTTCAATCTCCATTATTATATATTGCATAAATAAGGATAACCAAGGATTTTCTAGATTATATATCAAACTTAACCCAGACATATTTTTATTTATTTCTTTTATGTATTCTATAGCCTTATCTGGCTTATTTATTTGAAGATAAGCATATATAACTTGTAATGAATTCATCACATTGTGTCTTAACAATCTTAATTGGTTTACAGTAAAATTAATTAATTTTTCTTCATCCATAAAATCCACCTCTAATTGATTATATCAAAAATGCACCCTAAAGGGTGCATTTTTAAACTAAATTATTGAGCAACTGGATATACACTAACCTTCTTTCTATCTCTTCCTAATCTTTCGTATCTTACTATTCCATTAACTAAAGCAAAAAGAGTATCGTCTTTTCCTCTACCAACATTTAAACCTGGATGTATCTTAGTTCCTCTTTGTCTTACAAGTATATTTCCAGCTAGAACATATTGTCCATCGTGTCTTTTAATCCCCAGTCTTTTGGATTCGCTATCTCTACCGTTCTTGGAACTTCCGACACCTTTTTTATGAGCCATAATTACACCTCCTTTATAAGGCTTCTATTTCAAATTACGCTTCGATTTTTTCAATCTTAATTTGAGTATATGGTTGACGGTGACCGTGCTTTCTTCTGTAATCCTTCTTTTTCTTAAACTTGAATACGATTATCTTCTTTGCCTTACCATGCTTTACTACTCTTGCAGTAACCTTTGCACCTTCTACATAAGGTGTTCCAACTATTAACTTTCCATCCTTTGATACTGCAAGAACTTCTTTAATTTCTACTGTTGAATCTACATCTGCATTTAACTTTTCTACAAATAACACGTCACCTTCTTGAACCCTATACTGCTTTCCACCTGTCATTATTAGTGCGTACATCCTTTACACCTCCTCAGTCAAGACTCGCCGCAATCTAGGCAGGTCAACCCTTTTAGCCCGTTGCGAGCGGTTTACAAAGCAATTCTAACACATAAGGCCTAGTTTGTCAATGGACAATCTAATTTAAACTTCATAATTCAAAATGTTGTTATTAACTTTAAAATTGAGTTCTAATCCCATATTTTCCTTTATTTTTTCTTTAAATTTAATCCTCTCTGCCAATTCAAAAGTTTTACATGAAACTTTAGCTTCTAAACTTTTTCTATTAAACCTTTCCTTTTGCACAAGACACTTATTCTCTATTATTTTTAAAATATAACTTGGATTTAGCAGTTCTTTGTAATAATCATCAAATATTAAGTCCTTTAGTTTTCTACCCTTTTTAGCCCTTGAAAGTTCAAGCACCCCTAATCTTGTCCAGCCATATATTTTGCTTATGTTTTCATCTTTGCTTGCAATTTCTTTTATGTATTGTAACAGCTCTTCCCTTTGATTTTTTTTAATATCTATAAAATCAATAAAAATTATTCCACTGGAATTTCTAAGTTTTAATAATTGAAATATTTTATCTGCTGCTAATTTGTTTATATCTAAAAACGTTTGGATATTTTTTCCATTGATGTCACCAGAATTTACATCAATTATTGTAAAAGCTTCAACCTCATCAATTACTATATTTGCATCATAAAAGTAATGTTTTCTTTTCATAACATCAAATATATACTTATCAATTAACGTAGCAGATTCTAAATCTATCTTTATTTTTGATTGATCAATAAATTTTGCTACAATATCTCTAACACTGCTTTTTGTAACTATTACTTCCTCTATGGTATTAATATTTTTTAAAATTACCTCTTTTATAAAATCCCTTTCATTTAACAAAAGAAAAGGTGCTTTTATATAATTTGCTCTTTCTTTGATAAAATTCCACTTTTTGGTTAAATCATTATACTCTTCAATTAGCATATTAAAATCTTCAGGCATAGAAGATATAATAATCCCCAAATCCTTTTTAACTATTTCTTTTAGCAGCGAATAAACACTTTCATATAAATTTTTATCTAAACCGTCATTTTTTATTTCATTTAAACCAACAATTAATTTCAAATTTTTCCCAGGAAATATCACTTTGCTTGTAGCCTTAGGCCCTTTATTCCCTTCAGAATCTCTCTTTATCTGTATTATAAGCTCATCACCTTTTTGTACATTAGGAATTTCTTTTAATTCTATAAAAGCATTCCTTTCTTCCCCTATATTCAAAAAAGCAACGCCTAAATTATTGTTAATATTTTCAACTCGTGCTTTGTATATATTTCCTGATAAGTTTTTTTGAATTATATCATCTACATATATATCTATAATTTTACCATTTTCAAAAACTAGACATCTATTTTGAGTTATACCCGTATCTATTATAAGCCTTTTCAAGCCTAACACCCCAAATTATTCTTATAAAACTTGTCTAGTTCTATTAATTTATCTTTTCTAACATACATGTCTATTCTTGTTATATTTTCTTCTTTTATATCCACTCCATAATTTCTTAAAGTATTTAACAATAGTTCTGGATTTAAGCTTCCTTTATTGCTATTTTGTAAAACAACCTCCATTTTTATACCTTTATCATCCCTTAATTTAATATCATAAATCATAGGCTTTATATTGACTTCTTTTTCTCCTGTTTTTGTTCTTTTTAAAACAAATAAATTATCCTGCTTTTTAATTTTATCCACTGCATTTTTTAAAGATTCTAAGTCACATTTTAAACTAATCTCGTATCTTGCAGCCTCCACTATGCTCATTGATGATGGCATTTTAGAATTTACTTTTATACAATCTAATATTTTCATTCCTAAAGGAAGATTTTTATTTAAACTATACTTTATAAAATCTTCATCTAACTCTTTATCAAACTCTACATCAGCATATTCTCCCAAACTTGCAATTCCAACTGATAAAGGTGATGTTATTGAAATAGAAGGATGAGGATTAAAACCTTTAGAATAAGTTATAGGAAGATTTGCTCTTTTCATTGCTCTATATAAAGTCCTCATAGTATCTAAATGGGATAAAAATTTTATCAAATCAGTTTTTTGAAACTTTATTAAATATCGCACCATTAAAACAAGCACCACCTTCAAGATATTTTGTTATTCCACATGCTGTACATCCAAGCCTGCAATCCCTCGTTAAAGCTCCTTCCTTTGCTTTATTATACTCCTTTATTAAATAATCTTTGCTAACTCCTGCATCTATAAAATCCCACGGAAGTATTTCATCCAACTCTCTTTTTCTATAAGCATAAAACTTAGGATCTATTCCACACTCTTTAAAAGCTTCCATCCATTTATCAAATTTAAAATGTTCTTGCCAGCCATCAAACTTACATCCTTTTTCCCAAGCTTTTATTAAAACAGGAGTTAATCTTCTATCTCCCCTTGAAAACACTGCCTCTAAAAAGCTTATGTATGACTCATGGTAGTTATAATTTATATACTTACTCTTTATCTTTGATTTTAAAAACTTTTGCTTTTCTTTTAAAACCTCAATTGTATCTTGTGATTCCCATTGAAATGGAGTAAAAGGTTTTGGAACAAAAGATGAAGTACTTATAGTAACACTAAGTCCCTTAGCCCTATCTTGTTTTGGAATATTAAAATACGCATCAACAACAGATTGAGCTAGTTTTGCAATGCCTTCTACATCCTCCATCGTTTCAAAGGGAAGTCCTATCATAAAATAAAGTTTTATAGTAGTCCAACCAGATTTAAAGGCTGCAGTAACAGATTTTATTAAATCTTCTTCGGTAACTCCTTTATTTATTATATCCCTCATCCTTTGTGAACCTGCTTCAGGTGCAAAAGTAAGTCCTGTTTTTCTAACCTTTTGAATTTCATTTATTAGGTCCACAGAAAATGAATCTATCCTTAAAGAAGGTAGTGATAATCCTACTTTTTCTTTTTCAAAGCGTGATATTAAGCTCATAACTAAATTTTGAATATCAGAATAATCACATATGCTTAATGATGTTAAGGAAATTTCATCGTATCCTGTATTATTAACAAGCTTTTCTGCCATTTCTATTAATTTATTTGTAGTTCTTTCCCTTACAGGTCTGTAAATCATTCCTGCTTGACAAAATCTACATCCTCTTGTGCATCCTCTAAAGGTTTCAAGCATTATTCTATCGTGAACTATTTCAGTTAATGGAACAATAAAGGCATCTGGATAATAGGATTTATTAAGATCTTTGATTATCCTTTTTTTAACAACCTCTGGATAACCTTGTTTCTTAGGCCTTCTTTGTTTTATAGTGCCATCTTCTTTGTATTCGACTTCATAAAATTGAGGAACATATACACCTTGAATTTTTGAAATGCTTTCTAAAAACTCTATTCTTGTCTTTTTACTATCCTTCCATTTTACATACAAATCAATTATTTCCATTAAAACCTCTTCAGCTTCTCCTATTACAAAAAAATCTGCTATATCTGCAAGAGGTTCTGGATTAAATGCACAAGGCCCTCCAAAAACTATAAAAGGTCCATCGTGTCTATCCTTCGATAAAAAAGGTATTCCAGCTAAATCTAGTATATTTAATACGTTAGTATAGCTCATCTCATACTGAAGTGTAAAACCTACAAAGTCAAACTCTTTAATAGGATCCTTAGTTTCAAGAGCGAACAAAGGTATATTATTTTTCCTCATCTCTTCTTCCATATCTATCCAAGGAGCAAAAACTCTTTCACAATAAGTATCTTCTCTTTCATTTAAAAGATGATACAATATTTTAATTCCAAGATGGGACATACCAACTTCGTATATATCAGGGAAACACATAGCAAATCTAACTTTAACATCCTTAGGATTTTTTATGCAAGCATTTATTTCATTTCCTATATAGCGGGCAGGTTTTTGAACTTTTTTTAGTATATGTTCAGGTATTACAACCATCTATATTCCTCCTTAATGTAAGTTAACATATAATAACATATCATATAATAACAAAGTAACAAAAAATAAGCAACAAAAATATAACCGCCTCAAAAGGCGGTTAGTTGAGTTTTATGTATTTTAAAGGGTCTACACAAATCCCATTTAGTTGCAGTTCAAAGTACAGCCCATATTTCTTTTGTTTTGGTATATAACCATTAACGCCAACTATTTCACCTTTTTTTACTGTTTCTCCTTCTGTAAACCTTACTTCATCTAAATATCCAAGTATACTTTTATAACCATTCTTATGATCTATAGTTACTAAAAGTCCATATTTATCATTAGCCTCTACTTTTTCTATTACACCATCATAAATAGCTTTAACTTCTTTTGCATTCTCCGTTTCGTATATTATCCCTTTAGAAGTGGTATTATCCTCAGTATTATCTCCAAACTTAACAACTATTTTCCCATCCACTGGAGCTTGATCAATGACAAATTCATTTTTATTTAATATTTTAAAAGCAGGCATATTAATAGAATGTACCCTATTTAATGCAACTGATTTTAAATTTTCGGTATAATCCTTATAAAAAACATATTTAATATATTGATTTAATTTTGAAGCTGTGTCTGTTTTTACTATTTTTAACATTATAAAAACAATAAGAATTATTAAAACAATAGATAAATTATTTATCATTCTGCTTAAAAAGTCACTGGTTTTTCTTCTATTTCTTATGTTCATATAATTATAATTTTGATAATACAAAATTTATCACCTCCCCTTAACATGATATGCTTTTAAAAAAGCATATATGCTAAGGGGAAAAACTAAAAGGTTATCTTTTGTCTTCTCATCCCTACATTTACTATTAAACCTATTGATATCATATTAGTTAAAAGTGAACTTCCTCCATAACTCATAAAAGGTAAAGGTATCCCCGTTATAGGCATAAGACCTATATCCATTCCTACATTTTGTAAAATTTGAAAAACAAACATAGACAATATTCCTATAACTAAAAACATTCCAAATCTATCTTTTGAAGTCCTTGCAATATTTATTCCTTTTAATATGATATTTAAGTATGCAAGAAATAAAAGTATAACTCCTATAAAGCCAAATTTTTCTGCAAATACGCAAAATATAAAATCTGTATGTGCTTCAGGTATAAATTTCCCATCAGTAAGTCCACTATTAAATAATCCTACTCCGAAAAACTTACCCGACCCCACAGCAATTTTAGCAAGATAAGCATTATAACCTGCACCTAGTTTATCCATTTCAGGTCTTAAAAATACTAATATTCTATTCTTTTGATATTCCTTTAAAATATTAAGCTTCCAAATAGCTATAAAAGAAGTTATACCTGCAATTAATGACCAATAAATAAATCTTAAATCAAGCCCAGCAACAAAAATCATTCCTAATATAGTCATTGCAAAAATTAAATTTGTTCCTGTATCAGGCTGTAATTGAATTAAAGCCATAGGTATCAAGCTTATCAAAGCTATCTTTGATAAATTTTTAAATGTGTTAATATTATCAATATCATCCAATACTTTAGCTAAAGTTATTATAGTTGCAATTTTAGCAAATTCCGATGGCTGTATGCCTAAAGGACCAACCCCTAACCATGCTTTTGCATTGTTTCTCACACTTCCAAACAATAATACTGCAATTAATAAAATTATGGATATAATGTAAAGTATTTTATAATAACCTCCAATTATATTGTAATCTATCAAAATGACACCAATAAAAACAGCTGAAGATATTATAAACCATATAAACTGAAAAGCAATCCTTTGCCAATTCCCTTCACTAAAAGCCAAAGTTGCCGCACCAATAGATATTAATCCTGAAAGAGTTATAAATAATACGCTAAGTATTATTGAATAGTCTATATTTTTTAATATTTTCCTTTCAAAAGTTAACTTCGATAACATAACCACACTCCTTACTTTTTTAGTTCTACTTTATTATAGTAAAAATAAAAGCCCTTTACAAGGCAAATGTACCTTAAAGGGCTTTATCTTTACTTTGCAGTTTCCTTCATTTTTTTAATAGGTATATTTGCAATTAAAGCAGGAGTATTGATTCCTTCTTCACCTGCTTTTGTTAATTTAATCTCTAATCCTCTCTCATCTATCTCTGCATAATCTGAAATAACTCTTATTATATCACTTTTAAGCATTTCTAAAAAAGTTGGGGAAACATTAGCTCTATCATGTATCAATATCAACTTCAATCTTTCTTTTGCTACATCCTTTGATGGAGGTTGTTTGCTGAAAAACTTGAAAAAGTCCATATTATCCCTCCTTATCTTCTAAAAAGCTTTTTAATCATGGAGAAAAATCCTGATTCTTGATTATCTAATTCCATAAATGGAACTTCTTCTCCTAAAAGTCTTCTTGCTATATTTTTATATGCTTGTCCTGCTTTTGAGGTTGGATCTGTTACAGCAGGTTCACCTCTGTTTGTAGAAATAACTATTTTTTCATCATCTGGAACAATTCCTAAAAGTTTTATAGCTAATATATCTGTCATATCATCTATGTTTAACATTTCGCCTTTTTTGGTCATTTCAAACTTAATTCTATTTATAATAAGTTGATGATCTTCTAATCCTTTTGCTTCTAACTTTCCTATTATTCTATCAGCATCTCTAACCGCTGAAACTTCTGGAGTTGTTACAACTATAGCTTTATCTGCCCCCGCAACTGCATTTTCAAATCCATGCTCAATACCAGCGGGACAGTCAATAATTACAAAATCAAAATCCTTCTTTAAATTTTCAACAAGCTCTTGCATCTGTTCTGGCTTTACTGCAGTTTTATCTTTAGTTTGAGCAGTTGGAAGTAAGAAAAGATTATCTAATCTCTTATCCTTTATTAAGGCTTGTTTTAGTTTGCAAGTTCCTTCAATAACATCTACTAAATTATAAACTATTCTATTTTCTAATCCTAAATGTAAATCTAAATTTCTAAGTCCTGTATCAGCGTCCACTACAACTACCTTTTTACCTAACATGGCTAATGCTGTTCCAAGATTTGCTGTTGTCGTTGTTTTTCCAACGCCACCCTTACCTGATGTTACTACAATAGATATGCTCATCTGTATCCCTCCATATTATAATAGTTTATTAGGTAAATACGGTTCTATTGAAATATATTTTCCTTTAATTTTTGCAACCTCTGGTATCTTGGGTTTATCAGATTTATCATCAGGTGATCTTGATATAATATCTGCAATCCTTATCTGTTCTGGCTGCAAATCATAAGCTGCTATAAAGGCTTTAGTATTTCCATTTGCTCCTGCATGAAGTATACCCCTTACAACTCCAAGAACTATGATATTTCCAGTTGCTATTACCTCTGCACCAGAGTTTACATCTCCAACTATTACTATGTTCCCATCATAATATATCCTTTGACCCGATCTTATGGTCTTTTTTAAAATTTTTGTCATTCCTTCATTTAAATCAATTAACCTTTTGTTTGAATTTACCTTTTTTTCTTCTAATATGAGGTTTGCATTAAATTGTTTCTTTAACTCTTCTTTTAAATCAAGCAAAAATTCCTCAGGGAATTCAAAGTCACTTTTAATATACATATTACACCCATAAAAAAAGTCTTTTCCTTGACTTAACTTGTTAAAAATATCTTGTTTTATCTCATCAGGTTCTTTTCCTAAAACATAAATGACAATCCCATTTCTGTTGCCCTTAAATACTACAGAACCCATCACTATCCTCCACTTTCTATAGTTATAATTCTTCAAAAAATTTTTAATTCCTTCATTTAGCTTAGCTGATTTTTTCGTTTTATTATTATTTTATCATACAAAACAAACTAAAAAAATACATAACCAATATAAAAAGCTGTCGCTTTTTGCTTAAACGACAGCTTTTTAATGGTCAAAAGTAGAACTTTTTTGAATCTCTGTAGATTTATTAAGCCCAAAATACTGTTCATAAATTGCTTTTGCAACCGGTGCTGCATAACTTCCATGTCCTGCATTGTAGATAACTATTGCAACAGCTATTTGTGGATTGTCATAAGGTGCAAACCCTACATACCATCCATAGGCTGCACGTCCTTTACTCTTTAAATACTTATCAACAGAAGCACTACCCGTTTTCCCGCCTGTTTGTATTGGAAAATTTCTAAAAGTAGAGGATGCCGTTCCTCCCTCCTCTGTAACCTTTTTCATTCCTTCTTTAATAGCATCTATATATTTAGAATCAATGTCTATTTTTTGAATAAGTTCGGGTTTATTTTCATATTTTAAGGTTCCATCTGGATTTAAAACTTTTTTTACTAAATGAAGTTTATACCTATAACCTCCATTAACAAGGGTCGATATATAACTTACCATTTGCAAAGGAGTTAAATCAGTATATCCTTGACCTATAGCAGCGTTTAATATTTGATACAACTTGTTAGCATCTGTGTGCAAATACTCCATTTCATATTTAATATACTTTTTAGCATTTTCATTTAAAATTCCTATAGAATCTAATAAATTTTCATCATATTGCCCAGATATTAACATATTTCTTAGTGCTTTATATCCTGCAGTATCTTTGTTAATATAAATGCCATACTTTCTCTTTAAATTTTCCCTAATATTTAACAAAGTAACATCAACGTTGCTTTTTACAATTTTTTGAGGATTTGCAACTTCTCCTGGACTTTCTTCGATTTCTATTCCTGTATTAGGAGATTCTCCTGTTTTAGGATCTGATACAAGACCAAATTTATTAGCCCATTCATAAAATTTTTCTTTTCCTAAACGTTTAGCAACTTCAAAGAAAAAGTAGTTGCATGATACTTGAATAGCTTTTGCTACATCCACAGGTCCATGGGTTCTATGCTTCTCATTCCATATCCAACAAGCACCATTAAATCCCGGTAAACCGTCATATACCCCTTTATCATAAATTATAGTATCTGGTGTTATAACACCTTCTTCAAGCCCCATAAGTGCAACTAACGGTTTAAAAGTTGAGCCAGGAGATACAGCACCTTTTGTTGCATAATTATAAGTAGGAAGTGGAGTTATACCATATACTCCATTTTGTGGCCATAAATAATCTATAAGTTCTTTTGGAGGAGAACCTTTTTCTGCAAACCAATTAGGATCAAAACCCGGCCTACTAGCTAAAGCTAATATCTCACCTGTTTTTACATCAACTACAACTGCAGCGCCTATAGTAGCATTTGGGTATGGCGCATCTGTTTTTATCTTCCCTGTTCTTATATTTTTCATTGTCTCATCAAGGGCCTTTTCTGTAACCTTTTGAAGATCTAAATCAATAGTGGTTACAACAGTATCACCAGGAACAGAATCTAAACGAGCTGTTTCTCGTATAATTCTTCCAAATTTATCAACATCAACTTCTATTCCCCCTGGTTCACCTCTTAATGATATGTTTAATTCTTTGTTATTTTCTAAGACCTTTTCTAGCCCCTGCTTTCCTACCAATTCTCTGCTTAAATCATAACCTAAGCTAGAATAATAATCTTTCTCTTCTTCACCAATTTTGCCTATATAACCTAAAAATGCAGAACCTACCTCACCATTTGGATATTTTCTTAATGGTGCAACCTCTGTTAGTATTCCTGGCAATTGATTTCTGTAATATTCTATTGCAAGGGCAGTTTTTTTAGCTACATTTTTGGCTATATAAATTGCTCTATACTGAGAAAACTTGGATTCTTGTAGCATATGCCTAAAAGCCATCAATCTTAAAGCTTCTTCTAAAGTCATATTATACTTAAAATTTAAGTTGTTTTTATCATAGGAAGTTAAAATATCAAACTTTTTCCCAAGCTCAATAAATGTCTGTCTTGCATCTAAATTTTCATTAAGGGAATATAATTCTTTAAATTTTTTTTCCCTTTTTTTGTTTATCTCATAATCGTTGGAACCAAAATCAAAATAAAAAGAACCGCTATTATAAACAATAGGGAAAGTTGGCGTATTAATTTTAGCTTCATCCCCATTTTTTATTATAAGCCTTATGGTTTCTAATAATACTTTATTTATCTCATCATTATCTAATTTTGATTTCACGTTATTATAAGTAACATTAAAACTTTGCACATTTGTTGCAAGCTTTTGACCATTTCTATCCAATATTTCTCCTCTTGGTGCTATCTCATTAATAAATTTTCTTCCCTTTTCTTCTGCCAAAGTTCTATAATATTCTCCATTTATCACTTGAAGGTAAAATATTCTTGAAATCAATGTAATAAATATTATATAAACAATTACTTTAAAAACAGCAACCCTCGTTGCTTCCTTTTTATCCATAAAATCACCTTCTAAAATTTCCACTCTTTTTGTAAATAACTATAAATAATCCCCTTTAAAAGGTTATATAAAAATTTTGACACAAGCATATTTAATGTTACTTCAATAATAAAATCTTGTTTTAAAACACTTAAAAAATCAATACTTATAGAAGCTATATAATAACTACTAAAGTATATAAAATATTTAAAAAGTGTAAATGTAAAAGTTAAAAACAATAAAATAACTGTCTTTTCTTTATATATCTTTTTTTGAATTAAGGCTAATAAATATGCTGTAATAACATAAACAATAGAATTAACACCAAATATATAAGGTAAAAAGCTATCAAACACTATTCCTGTAAAAAATGCCACCAAAAAAGATTCTGCTTCATCTAAAAGAAGAGAGGAACAAATTATAAACACTAAAACTAGATCAAAATTTATATTTTGAATAAGGCTTGACAAAAAAGCTTGCTGTAAAATCACAGAAAAAATACCCAAAACTACAAACACAAAAACCCTTTTCACATTACATTACTCCCCTATTTGATAATAACCATAACTTTTTCTAACTTATTAAAATCCACTGCAGGTCTTATATAAGCAAGTTTTGTTAAATTAGGTTTTTCATCTTCAATGTAAGTAATTTTTCCAATTAAAATATCGTTTTGAACTAAGCTTGAATCCTCAGTGATTATGTTTGTTGTAACCACTAAATCCCCTTCCTTAGCCTTAGTATCAAAAGGAAGAAGAGTTATTTTACACTGCTTATCTTTATTTATAGTTTTTACCCCACTAACAAGCCCTACTTCTTCTGTTGAAGAAACTTTAGCAGGAATATTAGCCATCTCATCAAGTAGAGTCATAACCTTAGAACTATTCTGATTAACTTCAATTATTTGCCCTACAAAACCATTTCCTGCTATAACATATTGCCCCTTTTTTACTCCATCTTTAGCTCCAACATCTATTAAAATGACATCAAACCAATCTCTACCTACCTTGGCTATAACATTAGCTCCTATAAGCTTTAAATTAGCGTTAGAATTTTTAAAGTTTAACAAACTATTTAACTCTTGATTTTCTCTTTTAACTTTATCATAATCTACCAGTTTTAGCCTTAATTCTTCAACTTCTTTTTTTAACATATCGTTTTCTTTTTTCAAGTTTGCAATTGAAGATACAAAATAAAAAACATTACTTATTCTTTGCCCTGCTTTATAAAGATTTTTTTGTATAGGTTGCAAAGTAATGCTTATAATATTTTGAAACAGGCCAGTGTTTCCTTTATGGCCTGCTGTAATACCAATAAATATAGTAAATGCAAGACAAAGAACAAGCACTATAGTAAGTAGCTTGTTCTTTATAAAATCCATATTAATCCCTCTTTCTATCTAGACTTTGAAAAGCCAAAGCCCCTTGATGAAAGCCTATCTATATATTCTAACGCTTTTCCTGCTCCGATAGCAACACAATCTAAAGGATTTTCTGCAATATGGACAGGAATATGCGTTTCATTATTTATCAACTTATCTAATCCTCTTAATAAGGCTCCTCCTCCTGTTAGCATAATACCCTTATCCATAATATCTGCAGCAAGTTCTGGTGGAGTTTTTTCAAGAGTATATTTTATAGCATCAACTATTGCAGTTACTGGCTCTTTAATAGCTTCCCTAATCTCAGATGAAGTAATTTGTATAACTTTAGGAAGTCCTGAAACTAAATCTCTACCCTTTATATCCATTGTTCTTTCTTCATCATCTGGATAAGCTGAACCTATTTGTATTTTTATTTGTTCTGCAGTTCTTTCTCCTATCATTAGATTATATTCTTTTTTAACATAGTTAACTATAGCCTGGTCAAGTTCATCTCCTGCTATTCTTAAAGATTTGCTTGTTACTATTCCATCTAATGAAATTACCGCAACTTCTGTTGTTCCACCACCTATGTCAACAACCATACTTCCTGTCGGCTCATTCACAGGAAGTCCTGCTCCTATAGCTGCCGCCATAGGCTCTTCTAAAAGATGAACTTCCCTTGCTCCTGCTTGCTTAGTCGCTTCTTCTATTGCTCTTTTTTCAACTTCAGTTACTCCTGAAGGATAGCAAACAACTATTCTAGGTCTTACAAAGGCTCCCCCATTTGTAACTTTTTGAATAAACCTTTTTAACATAGTTTGAGTTATATCAAAATCTGCAATTACTCCATCCTTTAAAGGTCTTATTGCCACTATATTTCCTGGAGTTCTTCCTATCATTTCTTTTGCTTCATCTCCAACTGCTAATACTTGCTTTGTATTATCATTCTTTATAGCAACAACGGATGGTTCCCTAAGAATTATCCCTTTTCCTTTAACATATATTAATGTATTAGCTGTTCCTAAGTCTATACCCATATCCTTTGAGAATCCAAATAATGCCATATACTTATCTCCTTTCTTAAATCAGATTTTTTTCTTTTAAACTTATATAACAACCATCTCCTATAATTATATGATCTAAAAGATCTATGCCAATAATTTTTCCAGCTTCATATAATCTTTTAGTAACATCAATATCTTCTTGGCTTGGACTTGGATCGCCTGATGGATGATTGTGACAAATTATTATGGAAAAACTACTTCTTTTTATAGCCTCACAAAAAACTTCCCTTGGATGAACAATTGAAGAATTTAAATTACCTATTGATATATCTTTAATATCCATAACTACATTTTTTGTATTAAGCATTATAACTCTAAAATGTTCTTTTTTTAAATATCTCATATCCTCTCCTAAAAGTTCAAAAACATCCTTAGGAGAAGTGATCTTAACTTTATTATGATTTCTTAACCCTTTTAACCTCTTTCCCAATTCAATAGCAGCCTTTATTTGGGCAGCTTTAGCAACTCCTATTCCTTTAATCTTGCTTAAGTCTTCAAAAGAGCAGCTACACAAAAAATCTAATCCTTTATGATTTATTATGCTATGAGCTAGATCAATTGCACTTAAATTTTTTGTTCCTGTTCTTATTAAAATAGCTAAAAGCTCTGCATTAGATAAAACTTCAGGACCATACTTAATAAGCCTTTCACGTGGTCTTTCATAAGGGGGTATATCCTTAATTTTGAAATTACTCAAAATCAACACTCCCTCTTAAAAGATTAACCCCCACTTCCCTCAACATTAAATTCAACTTATATATAGGAAGTCCAACAACGTTATAGAAACATCCATCTATTTTCTTAACAAATAAACCACCTATACCTTGAATGCCATAAGCTCCTGCTTTATCAAAAGGTTCTTTTGTCTTTATATAATCATTAATCTCGAAATCTGTCAACTCTTTAAAAACAACTTTTGTAATCTCATAATCACAAATCAAAAAATTTCTAAAAACATCATAAACACAAATACCTGTTATAACCTCATGAGTGCTACCACTTAATTCTTTTAACATATAATAAGCATCCTTTTCATCCTTTGGCTTTCCAAAAATTTTTTGTCCTTTTGCAACAATTGTATCTGCAGAAATTATAATAGATTTTCTATCTACTCTATTTGAAACTTCTAAGGCCTTACCTCTTGCCAGTTCGATTGAGAGAACTAAAGGATTGTTAATGTTTAAATTCTCCTCAAAATTTGACGGAATAACCTCAAAATTAATATTAAATTTTCTTAGTATTTCTATTCTTCTTGGTGAAGAAGAAGCTAATATGATTTTCATAATATCACCTACATTTTTTTGTAAATAAAAAATGCTATAATCATTCCTAACATAGTTAACATGTTAATTTTAAAAGTCATTCCAAAAGTTAAAGCAAAAAACTTTAAATCTAAATACATAGGTTTTAAGCCTATTACATAATCTTTTTGCAAAAATGCAAGAACTTTTATAGCTTTTCCTAAAAGTTCCCCAAGTAAAGTTCCTGCTAACCCAAAAACTAACATAAGAATTATTAAGTAACTAATCCCCCTGTAATTATACTTCCCCATAATTACTACTCCTTTAATAAATTTTTAACATTTTATTAAATTTTAAACTATAAAAAACTAACTAAACCTCGTAAATAGTATATCATTTCAAAAAAATGTGCAAGTTAATCTTGCACATTTTTAAATTTTTTAATGTAAAATATCTCATTAGCCAGATTTTTTAAACAGCTATTTATATCTTTATTTCTATAATTTTTTATAAAGTTTTCACATTCAACATTAAATTCCTTAATTTTACAGTAATTAATTGATAAATTTTCAAAACTTCTTTGATTTTTTAAAATCATTAACTGCTCATCAACAATTTTACAAAGTTGTATAGCATTCTTTTCGGTAAACTCAACAACTTTTATTATGTATGATATATTACTTTTTTTCAAGTAATCTTCATATTTTTTTATAATATTTTTATCATTATCTATCCATATCAAAACTCTATATGCATTATCGCTATGTATTACCGTAGCATAAAACTTTTTACTATTAAGCATCTTAGCATAATTTTCTGCATTGTTTTTATTTTTAAAATAACCTGCCTGAACAAAGTAATATACATATTTATTTTTTTTACTAATATCATTTTTATAAATCAATGCCGAAGACTTTATATTTAACAAAGAGTAAGTAAATAAAAATATCATACTAATAATAATAGATAATGCTATTAAAAATTTATTCATCATAGGTTTCTTTTTATCAAACTGTATTCTAACATATCTCATAATGCTCCCCCCCCACACAAAAATAGATAGAGCTGTGCTCTATCTAAATACTCTTACTGCCCCAACATATCTTTTCAAATAATATGAATCATTTAAGCTAGTTATTGTAACATAACCTTTTCCAGATGATGCGTGAATAAATTTACCGTTGCCTATGTAAATACCCACATGCGAAATCCCTTTTCTATTTGTGTTAAAAAACACCAAATCACCTGGGAGAAGCTGAGATTTTGAAACTCTAACTCCTATTTTATACTGCTCCTTTGAACTATGTGGAATATTATATCCAAAACATCTATAAACATAAGATGTAAAACCTGAACAATCGAATCCAAAAGGAGTTTGGCCACTATATCTATACCTTGTGCCTAAAAATCTTGTTGCATAGCTTACCAGCTGAGGTCCTCTAGATAAAGCAACTTTGTTTCTTTGATCTAAACTATTAGCTTTAGTGTGAACTTGTAAAACCACTAAAAAAAACATTGCAAATAAAATTATTTTAAATCTTTTCATGCTGCTACTCCTTTCTTAAGGTTTAAAATCCCAACTCTTTTTTCACTAATATTACAATTCCTCTTCCTTTTACATTTTGTCGGTATGTAACTAAATAATGATTGCATATTCTCTCATCAGAATTACAATCTAAACATTTTGCAACTTCTACGCAAGGTGTTTTTCTTAACAATCTTTTTGAATTAATAGGTGCTGTATAATTTCTTACCCTTTCATATGCCTCATCAAGATCCTTTACTATCTTATTATAACCCGCTATTACAATAACCTTTTTAGGACCAAAAATCATTGCTGCAACTCTATTGCCATTGCCATCTAAGTTAACAAGATATCCTTGTTCTGTAATAGCATTAGAGCTTGTAATATAATAATCTGCAAAAAAGGATTTTCTATGTAATTCTAAAATTTCTTCCTTAGTTAACCCCTCTTTATATCTATCTAAAAGCTCTATATCTAAATTTCTTAAATGGTCAATTATTCCACCATCCAAAAGGGTCATAGAACCTCCAAAGGATACAGTAGATTTTTTATCAATTAAATTTGACAACAAACTTTTTACTTCATCTAAATCATCAACGATATAAACCTCATAATTGTTTTTCTCAAGAGCTTGTTTTACTCTTTCTAGTCTTTTTTGTAAATACCAATTAACATTTTGATTCATTTATTTCACTCCTTTCATTAAAATATTAACAGGTTTATCATTTAATTTAAAATACTCAGAGGTTCTTTCAATTATATACCCATTTTTAATCCAAAACTTTATACTCTTCTCGTTATCAATAGAAACAATAGCATAATATTTTAATACATTATATTGAAACTTTAAGTAGTCTTCTACAAGTTTTAAAATGTAACTTCCTAATCCTAATCTCCTAAAAGATTTTTTTAAAATATAAGTTAAAAACCATACCTCCAAAACACCCTTATTTTCTAATCTTCCTTTTAATATACCTAACATTTCATCCTCTTTATAAATACCACAGAAAAATTCTAAAGGATCAACTAGACTTTCCATATACTTTTCTTTAATAAATTCTAAGTTTATCTTTTTATCATAACCGATACTTAAAAGATTATCAGAATCTTCATTGATAAAATTTAATACATCTACAAGGTCACTAAGAGAGATATTTTTTACTTTAAAATCATTGCTTGCAATATTAATAAGTAACAATGTATCACCTACTTAAAAATTTTACTTATTTATTTAATTCAACAAACATTCAAAAAATCCTTTTAGAAATTTTACTACAAAAAAAACAAAAAATTCGGATAAATCCCAGCAAAATAAAAAAAGGACCTTTAAAAGGTCCTTTGGTGCGGAGAGCGGGACTTGAACCCGCACGGGATACCCACACGCCCCTCAAACGTGCGCGTCTGCCAATTCCGCCATCTCCGCTCGACACCAATAATAATATCAAAATAATATTATTTTGTCAATATTTTTATATAAACTTTTTTTCATAAAGCCATTTGTATTTGTAATAATAACACTTGACTTTTTTTATATAAAGCTTTGTTTCTTTATATGGAAGTTCATTAGGTGAAACATTGTTTTTAATCCACCTTCTAACATTTCCTTCCCCTGCATTATAAGCAGCTAATGAAAAATCAATATCATAATTAAAATCCCTATATAACTTAGATAAATAAAATACGCCAAATTTTATATTTATTTCTGGATCATATAAAAACTCTCTACTAAAATACCTTTCATTTAACAACTTAGCAATATATTCTCCAGTTTTTGGAGTTATTTGCATCAAACCTATAGCTCCTTTTCTAGATTGGGCACATTCATCAAAATTACTTTCTGCCTTTATTAAGGCAAAAACTAAGTATGGATCTATATTATACTCTTTAGAATATTTAAAAACATATTCTTTATATTTTATTGGATAAAATAATTTCATTATATTTTTAAAATTAAAAATAAAAAACAAAACTACAAGTAAAATCAACAAATTTTTTTTATACATTTATCTCCTCCATACCTAGAATGCTATTTAAAACACGATCTACCTGTTTTTTTGTAAAATCTATATCTTTGCTATTATCTATTAAATAGTCTGCATATTTTTTCTTTTGTTCAAAACTCATTTGGGAATTTATTATGTTTATAGCCTCTTCTCTTGATAAATTGTCCCTTTTCATTAGTCTTGATATTTGTATTTCTATATCGCAATATACTAATATTACCTTATCAACAAATTTATGAAAATTAGCTTCTATAAGCAAGGCAGCATCCAATACACAAATTTTTTCCCCCTTGCTTTTTAAATCTTCAATCTTGATTAATATTTTTTTTAATATTTCAGGATGTGTTATTTCATTTAAAACTTTAAGTTTATTATAATCATTAAATACTATATTTCTTAATTTTTTTCTATCAATTTCTCCATTTTCACTTAATATTTCTTCCCCAAAAAATTCAACTATTTTTTTATACGCTACTTCACCTGGCTTTACAATCTCCCTAGATATTCTATCAGCATCTATAACAACAATTCCTTTTTCAGCAATGATTTTTGAAACAGTAGACTTACCCGTTGCAATTCCTCCAGTTAAACCAACAACCAACAAATTATCACCTACTTTGCAAGATACCAATTTTCACCATAATTAATATCAACAACAAGAGGAACTAACAATTTTATTGCATTTTCCATTTCTGTTTTTACTATCATTTTTACTATTTCAAGTTCATCTTTATAAACTTCTAATACAAGTTCATCATGAACCTGTAAAATTATTTTTGATTTTAAGTTTTGTTCTTTTAGCTTATTATATACTTTAATCATAGCCACTTTTATAACATCAGCTGCCGACCCTTGAACTGGAGTATTCATAGCTAATCTTTCGCCAAGCATTTTTAAAGTTCTATTAGAAGATCTTATTTCTGGAATATATCTTATTCTGTTTAAAATAGTTTTTACATATCCTTTTTCTTTTGCAAACTGTATAGTCTTTTCCAAATATTCTTTTACACCCTTATAACGTTCAAAATACTTGTCAATATATTCTTTAGCCTCTTTTTTTGATATCTTTAAATCCTTTGCCAATCCATAATCTGACAAACCATAAACAATTCCAAAATTAACCGTCTTTGCTCTACTTCTTTGAAGGGGAGTAACTTCTTCAATTGGAACTTTGAAAATCTCTGAAGCCGTTCTTGCATGAATATCCTGTCCTTTTAAAAAGGCATCAATTAAATTTTCATCTTTAGATAAATGAGCTAGTATCCTTAACTCTATTTGAGAATAGTCAGCAGTCAATATCAAACAATTTTCATTAGATGGCACAAAAGCCTTTCGTATTTGCCTTCCTTGTTCTAATTTTATAGGTATATTTTGTAAATTTGGTTCAGTACTTGATATTCTACCTGTTGCAGTGACAGTTTGATTAAAATTTGAATGTATTTTCCCATCATTAGATATAGCATCCTTTAAACCATCTATATATGTTGTTTTTAATTTTGTAAGCTGTCTATATTGTATTACCTTTTCTACTATTACATGATAAGAAGATAACTCTTCAAGAACCTCTGCATCAGTTGAATACCCCGTTTTTGTTTTCTTTACAACCGGAAGTTTAAGCTTTTCAAATAAAATAGTACCAAGCTGTTTAGGAGAGTTAATATTAAATTCTTCACCTGCTAAATCATATATTTCACTTGTTAATCTATCTATTTCCTCACTTAATTGAAAACCTATGCTATGCAAAGTTTCTTTATCAACCTTAAATCCAGCAATTTCCATATCCGATAAAACTTCTACAAGAGGCAGCTCAACTTTAAAGTATAAAGATATAAGATCTAACTCCTCCATTTCCTTAAGCATTTTTTCTTTTATAACATCTAAATGATTAATAAAATAACATGCTTGTTTAATAACATCATCAAAACTAAGCTGCTGACCTAAATACTTATTAATCAAATTCATCATAGAATAGTTATTAAGAGATGGATTCAAAACATAGGCAGCTATTTCTGCATCGAAATTAACATTTTTAAGTTGTATATCTCTTTCTTTTAAATAATTATACACAATCTTTGATGAATATGTATTTTTTTCTATTTCATTATTTGAAAAAATATCATAGAATTCTTTTATCAAATTTTCAGGTATGAAAATACCATTTTCAATTGTCATTCCTAATATACTCTTTTTATCTTGAACAAAACAAAAATTAAACTTGCTATTTAATGCTATACTTTCCTTTATTTTATTTATATCTTCTATTGCATCAATTTTTTTTAAATTAATATCCTTTTCCTTATCTTCATAAGAAACCTTTGAAAGAAGGCTATTAAACTCCAGTTTAATAAAAATATCTCTTACTTTATTCTTATCACAATTTTTTATTTTAACATCATCTAAATTAATATCCACAGGAACCTCTAAATTAATCGTAGCTAACTGCCTACTAAGGTATGCTATTTCTTTATTTTCTCTTAAAAGTTCTCTAATTCTTATAGGATTTATGCTTTCTAAGTTACTATAAATATTATCTAAATCTTTATATTGTCTTAATAACTTTAAAGCAGTTTTTTCCCCTATTCCTGGCACACCTGGTATATTATCTGATGAATCTCCCATTAGAGCTTTAAGATCAATTATCTGAATAGGATTTATACCAAATTTATCTCTTATGTAATTTAAATCATACTTTTCTATTTCTGTAACACCTTTTTTAGTTAATAATACATTTACATTATCATTAACTAATTGCAAAGTATCTCTATCTCCAGTTACTATAAAAATTTTAAGGTCACTTCCTGCGTATTTTTTAGATATTGTTCCAATTATATCATCTGCTTCATATCCTTCAACTTCTAAAATTCCAATATTAAAAGCCCTTAACAATTCCTTTACAGGTTCAAATTGCTGTGCTAGCTCATCCGGCATCTTTTTTCTTCCCGCTTTATAATCGCTATATTTTTCATGTCTAAAATTTTTCCTACTTTTATCAAACGCAGCAATTATATAATCAGGAGATATTTCTTCAAAAATCTTAAAAAGCATTAAAGTAAAACCATAAACTGCATTTGTAGGCTGACCATAAGAAGTGTTCATAGGAGGCAATGCATAAAAAGCCCTATTGAGTAAGCTATTAGAATCTATAATTACCATTTTCTTCATTGTCATTCTCTCCTCAAATAAAAATTTAATTGACATATTAATAATATAAAAAAACTTGCCAACATGGCAAGTTTAAATTACTCTATTATTAGTTTTATAGTTATAGCGTTATCTTTTTGAACATCCGACATTTTTTTAATAAGTAAACCTTCTTCAGATATAATTTTATTTAATTCTTCAAATTTTTCTATGCTTATTGCATACAAATCTTGAGCTATTTTTTGAGAGTTGTTATTTATAAAATCAATAACCTTTGTATTATTGCTTTTGCAAATAACTTCATATTGATATAAAATTACAGCTTGAGATAAGGATGATGGAATATTATTCATATTTGTTTTTGAACTAAACTTATCAGAAGCAACCAAAGACGTCACTTGGTTTTTAATCGCATTACTATTATTATCTGCTTCATTTTTTAAGTTATTATTAATACTTCGCTGAACTTTTTTATTTGAAACTTCTTTTTTACTTAAAGAAGTTTTATTTAAACTTTTTGCACTCTGTTTTTCGACACTTACTTTTTTATCAGTATTCTTAACTTCCACTTTAGTATTTTTCTCTACATTTTTAACTTGAATTTTAAATGGCTTTGAAACAATCCTTGCTTCATTTTTATTTACAACTTTATTTAAATAAGCCCCTGCACCTATAGTAAATATAAATACAGCAGCTGCTGCATATAAATATCTTTTTAAAGAAAACCTTCTTGCATATTCTATATTGGGTTTTAAACTACTCATTATATTATCATGCATACTCTTAGGAGGTTCAACTAGCAAACTATTTAAAAGTCCTCCTTCAAAATCCAAATCATCTTTGAATAAATTGTCTATATATTTTTTCTCTTTCAATATAATTACCCCCTTTTTATCCCACATTTTATAAGCTCATTTTTTAATGCTTCGCGGGCTCTATTTAATCTAGACTTAACAGTTCCTAACTCTATTCCTAATATATTAGCAATCTCTTGATATGTAAGACCATGTATGTCTCTTAAAACTATTATAATCCTAAAATCTTCATTCAGTTTTAAAAGGCAACTTTTTATGATGCTTTTTAATTCCTTAGTTTCTAGTTCATCTTCAGTATTATTTATAGTTTCTCTTTCAACAGCAATAAATTCATCTAAAGATAAATCATTTTTCCTTTTTTTATATAATCAAGACAAGTATTATAAGTTATTTTATGTATCCATGTAGCTAGTTTGCTATTACCTTTAAAGTTAGCTAAAGCCTTATATATCTTAAATGCTACTTCTTGAGTTACATCCATAGCATCATGTTCATTTTTTAAAATATAATAAGCTAAGTTATATATCTTTTTTTCATACTTACTAAATAAAATTTCGAAAGCTTTTACATCGTTTTCCTTACTTTGTTGAATTAGCAAAACTTCTTCCATAATTTTTTCCCCCACCAACCCTTAAATTATAATGATTATAAGAATTTATTACATCTGCTAAACTATCCCCGGAAAACTTATTTAAAAATTCTTTTAAAATTTCATAAGCTAAAACACTTTCAACAACAACAGCTAAAGAGGGAACAGCACAAACATCTGAACGCTCATATCTGCTTTTAATTTTATTTCCATATATATCCACAGTCTCAAATTCTTTCTTTATAGAAGGAATAGGTTTCATATATGCTCTAACAACTATGGGCATTCCTGTTGTTATTCCACCTTCAATTCCTCCTGAATTATTAGAAGCTCTTTTAAAAATTCCATCTTCAAAAATTATTTTGTCATTAAACTGACTTCCTTTAGTTTCTGATCCTTTAATCCCTTCTCCTATTTCTACTGCTTTAACTCCTTGAATAGACATTACACTTCCTGAAATCAAATAATCCATTCTTCTATCATAAAACGAATAACTTCCTAACCCCTGAGGAACATTGAAAGCTATAACCTCTACTGCCCCCCCTAAAGTATCTCCTTCTTCCCTTGCCTTATCAATTAAATCCATCATTTCCTTTTCAACTTTTTTATCTAAACATCTCAGAGGTGAATTTTCTATAATATTTACAATTTCATCAGAATATTCCTCAACTTTTGTTGTATCTACTATATTTCCAATCTTAACCGTCCTGCTAATAAATTTGACGTTAAAAACTTTTAAAAGTTCCATACAAATAGCACCAACTGCAACTCTTATTGCCGTTTCCCTTGCACTAGCTCTTTCAATTACATTTCTAATATCATCTAAATCATACTTTAAAACACCATTAAGATCTGCATGACCAGGTCGTGGAACTGTAACTTTTTCTTTATATTCCTTTAGATAATCCATTATTTCTTTCCAATTTTCATAATCTTTATTATGTATTGCTATACATATAGGTGCTCCAGTAGTTTTTCCTCCTCTTATACCTGAAATTACTTCTATTTTGTCGCTTTCTATTTTCATTCTTGCTCCTCGTCCATATCCCTTTTGTCTTCTTGATAAAAATTTGTTTACACTTTCAAAATCTATTTCAACATTTGAAGGGAATCCTTCTATTATAGCTACAAGCATTTTTCCATGAGATTCTCCAGCATCTAAAAATCTCAACATTATTTCACCTCATTTCGACAACATTTTACAATATTTTTATATCTATACCATCATAAGAATATTTTACCACAAAGCATTAAAAAATAATATTGTTTATAAACTAAAATGCTGTTATAATATTTTTGACACTAAAAATGAAAGGGGATTTAGATGTTTTTAAAGCAACTTGGTATTGTTTTAGCAATAGTTTTTATATCATTAATACTTTTTAATTTAATTCGCCCTTATATCTTAAAATCAAAAATAAAAAAAATACATATTGTAATGCTTTTATTTATATTTGCTATAGTTCCACCTTTATTTAAAGTATTCTACGAATCTATTATATTTCAGTATACACAAATGATTCTGGTATCCTTAGCGACCCTAGCCTTTGTAGATATGCTGACTATTGAAAAAATGGCTAAAAAGAAACAAGTAATTGGTCGCCCTAAGCCAAAACCAAGAAGAGCAAAAAACAATAAATAGTATATTGACGGAAATAAAATTCCATGTTAATATAATATTGTCCTTGCCGAAGTGGTGGAACTGGCAGACGCGCCGGACTCAAAATCCGGTGGGGTAAAACCCGTGCGGGTTCGACTCCCGCCTTCGGCACCAAGGTGGCTAAATGCCACCTTTTTATTTTGTCTTTTATATACATATAAACCTCCAAATTGTATAATATATATAAGAAGTGGAGGTGTTTATATGGAAAAGGAACTTGTTATATATGATGATAGAGAATCTATTTCTGAAAAACTTATAGAAAGGGAAATAGAACAATTTAAATTAATACAAAATTTTATTAAAAGCCAAATGAAAGAGGGAGAAGATTACGGAAAAATACCAGGAAGCCCAAAACCAAGTTTATTCAAACCAGGAGCCGAAAAACTTTGTAACCTTTATGGTTTTACTATAAGCGTAGATATACTTGAAAAAGTAGAAAATTGGAAGGAAGGATTTTTTTATTATCTTTGTAAATGTTCACTAAGAAGCAAAAAAACAGGTGAAATAATTTCAGAAGGATTAGGCTCTTGTAACAGCAAAGAAACAAAATTTGCAAAACAAAATCCTTATACAATCGTAAATACAATACTAAAAATGGCTAAAAAAAGAGCATTAATAGATGCTACCCTTTCAGCCACAAGAACATCTGGAATATTCACTCAAGATATTGAAGATATGGAAGAGCTCTTGGTAACTGATGAGAACACAGAAACAAAAGAAGATAAAATCGATTATGCCACACCAAATCAAAAAAATTATATAATGAAACTTGCCAAAGATAAAAATCTAAGTGAAGAACAACTAAAACAACTCACTCAAAAACTTATAGGAAAAAACGAAAGCAAAGATTGGACTAAAGATGATGCTTCAAAAATAATTCAGGAGCTTAAAAATTATCAAAAATAACATCGCATAAAAGATTAAAAGGCAGGAAATCCTGCCTTTTATGCATATTGGAAGAATACTTTATAAGCTTTATAAGTTTCATATATGTCTGCTTTGCTTGCTATTTCCCAAGGAGCATGCATGCTTAATAGTGCTACACCACAGTCAACAACTTCCATTCCATATTCAGCAAGTATATATGCAATAGTTCCACCGCCACCTTGATCAACTTTTCCAAGTTCTCCTGTTTGCCAAGTTATATTATGTTTATTAAATAAATCTCTTAAAAATCCTACAAACTCAGCATTAGCATCGTTGCAGGAATATTTTCCCCTTGAACCAGTATATTTTGTAATTACAACTCCTTTACCCATATAAGCACTATTTTTCTTTTCAAGAACACTTGGATATATTGGGTCAAAAGCTGCAGTAACATCAGCTGAAAGCATCTTTGAATTTGAAAGCGCTCTTCTTAACTTCAATTCGCTATATTCTCCTTTTAATTCCATTACTTCTGCAACTACATTTTCAAAAAATCTAGAATGCATACCAGTTGCACCATTGCTTCCTGTTTCTTCTTTATCAGCAAATATTGCAACACAAGTTCTTTGAGGATTTTCTATTTCTAATATAGCTTCTAATGATGTGTATGCACATACCTTATCATCATGACCATATGCCATAACCATACTTCTGTCTAGACCTACATCCCTTGCCTTTCCTGCAGGAACTATCTCAAATTCAGCTGTTACAAAATCTTCTTCATCAATTCCATAACGCTCATTTAAAATTCTTAAAATATTTAACTTTATTCTTGATTTTGCTTCTTTATCTTCTATTGGCTGGCTTCCAAATAATACATTTAAATCTTCACCTTCTATTCCCTTAGCAAGCTTCTTTTCCATTTGATCAGCTGATAAATGTATTAAAAGATCTGTTATGTAAAGAACAGGATCGTTTTCATCTTCCCCTATAACTATATTAATTTTTTCCCCACCTTTTTTAACTACAACTCCATGAAGCGCTAATGGAATAGTAACCCATTGATATTTCTTTATTCCTCCATAATAATGTGTTTCTAGAAGGGCAAAACCTTCATCTTCATATAAAGCATTTGGTTTTAAATCTATTCTTGGAGAATCTATATGGGAACCTATTATATTCATACCCTTTTCCATAGGTTCATTTCCTATAACAAATAAAACCACTGATTTATCCCTGTTAACAGCATATATTTTATCTCCAGCAACAAGCTTTTTATTAACGTTTATAGCTTCATATAAATCTATAAATCCTTTTTCTTTTGCCATTCTTACTATTTCTGTTACAGCTTCCCTTTCTGTTTTTGCTTTATTCATAAATTCTTTATACCTTTCTGCAAAATCCATCATTTGTTTGTAATCTTCTTGGGTTATTTTATCCCATATAAAATCATATTTTTTTGTTAGGTTTTCTAAAACATTCTTTGACATAATATTTCCTCCTTTTTAAAAATTTTAAAATATTCAACATTATTTTATCACTTAAAATCCTTAACTTCAATTATCTGTTCTTCAGTTATGATACAGTTCATTATAACATCATGCTCTTGTTGAAAAACATCATCTAAAAGTTGAAATGAATAACAAATACCTATTTTTAATCCTTTATAATCACATAAAAATCTATCGTAGTAACCTGCTCCATAACCTAATCTAAAGCCGTCCTTTGAAAAAGCCACTCCAGGAACTATAACTATATCAATATCATTCTTATCTATAACTTCAAAAGTTTTAGGTTCTAATATACCATATTCTCCTACAATAAGATCTTCAAAAGAATTAATTTTACAAGGTAAAATCTCTTTAACATCTTTCAAAACTTTAGGTAAAATAACTTTTTTACCTTTATTAAAACAAATTTCTATCAAACTTAAAGTTGAAACTTCATTTTTTATAGGATAATAAAGCATAATATTATTTAGCTTATTTAAGTCAACAACTTTAAGTAAATTATCTATTACTTTTAAACTTCTTTTTTCTACTTCTTCCTTCGAAAGCATTAACCTTTTTTGCAACATACTTTTTCTTAAATCACTTTTCATTAATATCACCCTTAATGTTTATGATTGCAGTGAGAATGCCCACAACAGCCCCCTTTTTCCTTTTTAAGTTTTTCATATTCTTCTGGAGTTACAATTTTAATGCTGTCAAGCTGTGCCTTAAGGCTTTGCTTTATAGCATCCACATATAATCTCCTTAAATAAGCCTGCTCTTTTTTTTCTTCTTCTGTAAGCGTTCCTTCCACCTGCTTTTTATAAAGTTCATTTATTCTAGCTATTTGTTCTTTAGTTATCATAATAACCATCCTTTCATTTATTTTAAATATAAAATTTTTAATGGAGTATATATTCTTTTCCCTTCAATTTCTTCACTTTTCATTATTATAATTTTATCAAAAACAATATTGTCTATCTTTATACCTTTAACTTTTTCTTTTAATTCATCAAAGGATATATTTAAATCCACATCCTGAGCTATTGTAACATGAGGAATAAATTTGTTATCTTTTTTAAATCCAAACTTATTTGTAATTAAAAACACTTTCTCAGCTATATTTTTTATTTTTTCCAATTCCCCATGGACTTTTAAATATATTGTCCTTATATTATTACCACTTACAAAAGCATCAATTCCTTGTAAAAAAACTTTCACCTTTGAAAAACTTTTTGCAGCTTTTAAAAGCTGATCGTATATTTCATTAACTGTTGACAAATCTGTTTCTCCTAAAAACTGTAAAGTCAGATGAAAGTTATTATAATATTTAAACCTTCCTTTATTTGAATTATCTTTGATTATTCTTTGAATATTAGCGATTTGTTGCTTAGTTTTTAAATCAAAATCAAAAGTAATAAAAGTCCTCAACTTATCACCACCAATCAAGTTTAAAATTATAACAATAAATGCTATAATTATATACTAAAGAAAAAAAACATTTATGTAAATATTAAAGGAGTGAAATATTTTGAAACGTATCGCTATAATAGGCGGAACTGGAGTTTATTCTCCAGATATCTTTAAAAATTCAAAAGAAATAGAAGTAAGCACACCTTACGGTAATGTAACCTTATTAGAAAGTCAACATTCTGAAGCCATTGTTTATTTTCTTGAAAGACATGGTAAAAATCACAAATTGCCACCCCATAAAGTTAACTACCTTGCAAATATATATGCTCTTAAACTACTAAATGTTGAAAGAGTTCTTGCAACTGCAGCTGTAGGCTCTTTATCTGAAAAGCTATCTCCTGGAACTTTTATAATTTTAGATCAATTTATCGATTTTACTAAAAATAGGCCATCAACATTCTTTGATGGAAGCAACGGGGTAGTACATATTGATATGACTGAACCATATTGCCCTGAACTTAGAAATATACTAATACAGTCCTGTAAATCATTAAAAATTAATTTTAACGAAAAAGGAACATATGTGTGCACAGAAGGCCCAAGATTTGAAACTCCAGCAGAAATAAAAATGTTTAAAATACTAGGTGCTGATGTTGTTGGCATGACTAATTTCCCTGAAGTTGTTCTTGCTAGAGAAGCCAACTTATGCTATGCTACTGTTGCAATGGTAACTAATTATGCTGCTGGTATATCAAAATCAATTTTAACCCATAAAGAAGTTATGGATAATATGGCATCAATGACAGAAAACATTAAAAAATTATTTTTAACAGCCATTGAAGGTATTCCTTATGCTAGAAATTGCAATTGTAAAAATGCTACTTTAGAACTTGGAAGTTTAAAGTAAAGGGGAAGTATATATGAATTCTATAATCTGGTCTAAATTTAAATTAAGTTTACTAGATCAAAGACTTTTACCTTTAGAAGTTAAATACATAGAATGCACTTCATATCTTCAAGTAGCAGAAGCTATAAAAAATATGGTAGTAAGAGGTGCCCCTGCTATTGGTATTGCAGCAGCGTATGGTGTAGTTCTTGGCGCTAGAGAAGTTTTTTCTAATAATGCTACTGAATATGAAAAAAATATGCAAAAAGTATTCGAAACTCTTGCATCTACTCGTCCAACTGCAGTTAACCTATTTTGGGCATTAAATAGAATGAAAGATAAGTTTTATTCTTCATTAAAATCTGATTTAAACAAAGTAATTGAAACCTTAGAAAAGGAAGCTAACTCAATTTATTTAGAAGACCTTGAATTAAATAAAAAAATAGGAGAATATGGCGCCTCTTTGCTTCCAAACAAGTGTACAGTTTTAACCCATTGTAATGCAGGTGCTCTAGCAACTGCAGGATGGGGAACAGCTCTTGGGGTTATAAGAAGTGCAAAACAAATGGGAAAAGATATTAAAGTTTTTGCAGATGAAACAAGACCTCTTTTACAAGGCGCAAGATTAACTACTTTTGAACTTTTAAACGATGGCATAGATGTGACATTAATTTCAGATAACATGGCAGGATACGTTATGAAGCTTGGACTTATAGATGCGGTTATAGTTGGGGCTGATAGAATTGCTGCTAATGGAGATACAGCAAATAAAATAGGAACTTATGCTCTTTCTGTTTTAGCAAAGGCTCATAAAATTCCTTTTTATGTAGCAGCACCATATTCTACGTTTGATTTGAATATAAAAAACGGAGATGAAATACCAATAGAAGAAAGAAATCATGATGAGGTAAGAAAAATTTTTGATGTTAAAATAGCTCCTGAAAATGTAAAAGTATTTAATCCTTCCTTTGATATAACTCCTCATGAAAATATCACTGCCATAATAACAGACAGGGGAATAATCTATCCTCCCTATGAAGAAAACATCAAAATTATGAGGTGAGATAATGGATATACAAAACCTTAAAAAAGAAATAATATACTACGGTCAAGAAATAAAAAAAATAGGATTAGTAGTAGGAACATGGGGAAATATAAGCGCTCGTTTTGAAGATAAAGTATTAATAACCCCAAGCGGAATACCATATGAGAAGCTCTCAGAGGAAGATATAGTAATTTGTGACTTAAATTGTAATATAATAGATGGTAAACATGCCCCATCTACTGAGCTTATTGCACATGTAGAAATATACAAACACAGAAGGGATGTAAATGCAATAATACACACCCATAGCATATATGCATCGGCTATTGCAGTTACAAGAAAAAACATACCGGCAATAATAGAAGATATGGCTATGATAATTGGTGGCGAAGTTCCATGTGCCAAGTATGCCTTCCCAGGAACAAAAGAACTGGCAGAAAATATAATTGAGGTGTTAGAAAACAAAAATGCTGTTCTTCTTGCAAACCATGGTGCAATATCCCTAGGCAGAAATTTAAAGGAAGCCTTTAATGTTTGTCAAATATTAGAAAAGTCTGCTAAAATATATATTTTAGCAACTCAAATAGGAATGCCAAAACCCCTTGCAATAGAAGAAGTAGAAAAAATGAGAGAAATTTATTTAAATAAATATAGTAAAAATGAAATTATTAAAAATTAGGCTGTCCACGTAAAGGACAGCCTAAAATTCTTCTTTATAATTAATTAAACTTTTTTCTAATTTATGAACCGCATCTACAAACCTTATAACTTTCGTTTTTAATCTCATTACAACTGAATGTGTATAAGCAGTATCTCCTTTATATGTTACTCCTTTTAAAAGATCGCTATCAGTAACAGCAGTAGCTGCAAAATATACATCATCGCCTTTTATAAGATCATCTGTAGTTAAAACACAATCGACATCATCAATTCCTGCTCTTTTGCACATTAATATTTGCTTTTCATTCTGAGGCAATAGTTTAGCTTGTATCTCTCCACCCAAACATTTTAAAGCTGCAGCAGCCAATACACCTTCTGGAGCTCCACCTATTCCATATAATACATCAACTCCAGTATCTTCAAAAGCTGTAGCTAAAGCTGCGGCAATATCACCTTCTCCAAATATTTTTACTCTAACTCCAATTTCCCTTAGTTTCTTTATAAATTCTTCATGTCTTGGTCTATCTTGTATCATTACAGTTAACTCTTTTAAATCCTTATTCAAAGCTTCTGCTACGTTTTTAAGATTAGTTTCAAGGTCCCCATTTAAATCAATAGCACCCTTTGCTTTTGGGCCAACTGCAATCTTTTTCATGTAAATTTGAGGAGCTCTAAAAATATTTCCTTTTTGTGAAATAGCAACAGCACTTATAGCATTAGGTCTTCCCTTAGCTACAAGTATATTTCCATCAATAGGATCAATAGCTATATCATACTCAACCTGTCCATCCTTCCATTGACCAACTTTTTCACCAATATATAATATAGGAGACTTATTTATTTCTCCTTCTCCAATAATTACTCTACCTTTTATAGGTAATAATTCAAAAGCATGCCTTACACCATTAACAGCTGCTATATCTACTTGCTCAATACTACCTTTCCCTAAAAGCTTAGAACAAGCAAGCGCTGCAGCCTCCGTTACCCTAACAATCCCCATAGCAATGTCAAACTTTTCCATAATATACCCCCATATTATTTTTTCTGGATATATTATAGCATATAATTTAATTTATTGAAATATAATATACATCATTTGACATAAAAAATATCACATTAAACAAAAAATCCATAAAGGAAAAACCTTTATGGATTTTTTAAGCTTTTAAGACATTTGTGAAAAAACATCTGTAGGAACTATCATATCTAATATACCAATAACTAAAGCTGCTAAAATAGCACCCCATGCAGTTACTGCAACTCCTGCTACTATAAATTGAGTTAAATAAATTATGGCTGCTGAAATTAAAAATCCCACTATACCTCTTCCAAAAGGTGAAGCATCAAGTTTGAAAACTAATCCTATTATATAATCTAAAAGTGAAATCGCAATCGCAGCTAAAATAGCCGTTCCAAAACCAGCTACTCTAAACCCTGGAACTAAAAAGCTTGCAATTACAAGTATAACAGCATTTACTAAAAACTTTACTATAAGCCCAATCAAACTAACATCCTTTTTTTCTTTTTCTTTATTTTCTTGCATATTTCCACCTCCATTATTATTTTAAGCAAAAAAAATAAAAAATATACAAAAAGTGCCTTCAAGATAACTTGAAGGCACTTTTGACAGTCCCAAGATGAAATGTAAAGACGTAAAATCATCTATAAACATCTATTAAAAGTCCTTTTATTTCCTCTATCCTATCAGCTAAATTCATTATTTCTTTTTGAGATTCTAAAAGCTCTCTAGTCAACTCATCTACTTTTTTATTTATAACCTCAATCTTTATGTGCAAACCATAGTTAAATGGACCAGGTTCCTTTTTTAAAATATATATATTTTTTACAACAAAAGATAGATATTCTTGAATTTTAGCTTTATATTTTCTTGCATCTTCCAAGCTTCTTGTTGAAATAAGTCTTTTTCCTAAATAATCTATCTCCTTTAATAAATTTTGCAGCTGCTCCTCGGTTTGTTCTTTATTTGCAAGATCTAATGCCAGCGAAAAATCTTTTTCTACCTTTGACTTTTCCATAGGCACTATATTTTTAGAGTTTCCAACTTCTATTTTTCTTATTCTCATAAGGCAGCACTCCCTGTTTAATATATATTTTTATTGTAAACCCTAAACAAAAAATATTCAATATAAGGCCCTAAGAAGTAAAATACTTCTTAGGGCCTTTCTAGCTTTATATTACAAAACACTTGGAGCCGCCTCTATTATTTCATTTGATAAATCTCTAAACTTTTTAATATTTTCATAGAATCTAATAGCTAATTCTTTAGCATATCTATTATATTCATCCTTTGAATGCCAAGTATTTATAGGATTTAATATTTCTGATGGAACATTAGGACATTCCTTTGGAACTAAAACTTTAAAAATAGGATGCTCAACATATTTTACTTTTTCTAGATCTCCATTTATAGCCGCTCTAACCATGGCTCTTGTATAATTTAAGTCCATTCTTTTTCCAACCCCGTATGGTCCTCCGCTCCAACCTGTATTTACTAAATAAACATTAACATTATGTTTTGTTATCTTTTCACCAAGCATCTTTGCATAAACTGATGGATTCATCGGCATAAAAGGCTCTCCAAAACAACATGAAAAAGTAGCTTGAGGCTCAACAATTCCTCTTTCTGTTCCTGCTAATTTGCTTGTATATCCTGATATAAAATGAAACATAGCCTGTTCCTTTGTTAATTTTGAAATAGGAGGTAACACTCCAAAAGCATCTGCTGTTAAAAAGAGTATTGTCTTTGGATGACCTGCAACTCCATCTAAAACAGCATTTGGAATATATTCAATAGGATATGCGGCCCTTGTATTTTCAGTATATCTATTATCCGAATAATCTGGAATACCATTTTCATCTACAACTACATTTTCTAATAAAGAACCAAATTTTATTGCTTCATAAATTTGAGGTTCTTTTTCTTTTGAAAGATTAATACATTTTGCATAACATCCACCTTCAAAGTTAAAAATGCCATCATCTGACCATCCATGCTCATCATCACCTATAAGTCTTCTTTCTGGATCTGCTGATAATGTTGTTTTTCCTGTGCCTGAAAGTCCAAAAAATAAAGCTACATCATCATCTTTTCCCATATTAGCTGAGCAGTGCATAGGAAGAACATTGGATTGTGGAAGCAAGAAATTCATAGCAGTAAACATAGATTTTTTCATTTCTCCACAATAGTGGGTTCCACCAATTATTATAATCTTTTTAACTAAATCTAGTATTATAAAAACTTCAGAATTTGTTTTGTCAAGCTCTGGAATAGCATTAAAATTAGGCGCACTTATTACAGTAAATTGAGGAATAAAATTTTCAAGTTCTTTTTGTGTTGGACGAATAAATAATTGTCTTACAAACAAATTATGCGCTGGAAGTTCATTTATAAACCTAACAGAATGTGTATACCTTCTATCAGCCCCAATAAATCCATCAAATACATATATATCTTTTTTTTGTAAGTAAGCTGTTAATCTTGCATAAATTCTTTCAAAAGTTTCTGGACTTATAGGTTTATTAACTTTACCCCAATTTATCATTCCGTGTATTTCAGGATAATCAACTATAAATCTATCCTGAGGAGATCTTCCTGTATATTTTCCAGTGTTTATATTTAAAGCACCTGTATCCGTAATAACTCCTTCTCCTCTTTTTATAGCATGCTCAACAAGCTTTGCTGCAGGTAAATTATGATATACATTTCCTAAATTAACTAAATTCATCCTTTTTAAATGTTCATACAATGACATTTACTATTCCCCCTTAAATATATTAACGCTTATTATTATTTTACACATTTGCATTATAAATTGCAACAATGAGATTTTTGTAAATTAAAAATTGCATTTATCACTCTTTTTCTATTTCATCCATAGCTTCATTTGCAAGTTTATCACATAGATTGTTTAATTCATCATCAGCATGTCCTTTAACTTTTATAAACTCTATCTCGTGTATTTTTGAAAGCTCAATTAGTTTTTCCCAAAGTTCTTTATTCTTAACAGGCTCTTTGCTGGACGTTTTCCATTCATTCTTTTGCCATTTTTCAACCCAGCCATTATTAAAAGCATTAACAAGATACGCCGAATCACTATAAAGCTTTACTTTGCAAGGTTCTTTTAACATAGACAATGCGTCAATTGCTGCAGTTAATTCCATAACATTATTAGTTGTCCTTTTAAATCCTTTTTTTATAGTTTTTACCTTATCTTTGTAAATAAGCACAGCACCATATCCTCCTACAGCTTCCTCTTTACCATTACCCCTACACCCACCATCTGTGTAAATAATTACTTCCTTTTTCACTAATATCACCCCTGTTATTACATAAATTTACATGGAAATATATATGTAATAAATTTTACATAAAATCAATTAAAATGTAAAATATTATGTAAACTATATTAATGAGGTGGTTAAATGAACAAGATAAAGAAAATAAACCTGATAATAATTCCTACATTTTTAATATTTATTATTTTAACTATTAGCATTTACTTTTACAAGCAAAATCAAAACAAAAAAAACATAATAAATTATTCAAAATTCATAAACATGGTAGAACAAAATAAAATAGATACCGTATATTTAAGCGACTTTGAATATATAAAAGTTATTTCAAAAGATGGTAAAATATTTTACACTGAAAATCCAAGAATTAATAATTTCAAAGAAAAATTATTACTTCAAAATGTAAGGGTTAAAGAAAATGATGGAAATTTGTTAAACAGCATAGCTAGTATTCTCGCCTTTGGAATTTTATCGGCTTTAATATTAGGACTAGCTTCAAAAAAAGTAAAAAGTCAGTCAACAATCTCATCTTTATCGAATATAGAATATATATCCAAAAGCTCTAACAAAATAACATTTAAAGATATAGCAGGAAATGAAGAAGCAAAAGAAAGCATGTTAGAACTAGTAGACTTTATTAAAAATCCTGAAAAATTTTCAAAATTTAATGCAAGACTCCCTAGAGGAGTTATATTATATGGTCCTCCAGGAACTGGAAAAACGCTTCTGGCAAAAGCTCTTGCTAATGAAGCAAACGTTCCTTTTTTTGCTGTAAACGGTTCTGATTTTGTTCAAGTATACGTTGGAGTAGGAGCTGCAAGAATAAGAGACTTGTTTAAAAAAGCGCGAGAAAAAGGCAAAGCAGTAATATTTATAGATGAAATAGACGCAATAGGAAAAAAAAGAAGTTTAAAAGCTGATAGTGGATCAGATGAAAGAGACCAAACATTAAATGCATTGCTTTCAGAAATGTCAGGATTCAAAGATAGTGAAGGAATTATTGTAATTGCTGCAACAAACAGATTAGATGTTCTTGATGATGCCCTATTAAGACCTGGAAGATTTGACAGACACATCGAGATAAATTTACCAGATATTAAAGCTAGATATGAAATATTAAAACTTTATGCAAAAAATAAACCCATATCTTCTGAAGTAGATCTATATAAAATTGCACAAATGACACCATACTTTTCAGGTGCAAAACTTGAAAATCTTATAAATGAAGCTTCTATCATAGCTGCTAAAGAAGAAAGCGAGTATATAAACTATGACCATTTTGAAAAAGCTTTTAATATAGTGGTAGCTGGTTTTGAAAAAAAAGATAGAAGCCATATAACCAAAACAGATAAAAAAATAACCGCATATCACGAAGCTGGACATGCCCTTGTAACAAAACTAATAGCTCCAGAAATTTCAATAAAAAAAGTAACAATAATCCCTAGCACTAAAGGAGCAGGAGGATATACTTTAAATATACCTCCAGATAAAATGTTTAAAACTAAAAAGGACCTATTGAATCAGGTAAAAATTGCCATGGCAGGTAGGGTGGCAGAAGAGTTGATTTTTGGAAAAGAAAATATAACAACAGGGGCATACTCTGACATTAAACAAGTTACAAGTATATTATTAAACATGATAAAAGAATATGGAATGATTGAAAACACAGGATTTTTAAATTATAGCATTGTAGAAGAAAATAATTTAATAAATAATGAAAAAATAATAAATGTATTAAAAGATATTACAGATGAATTGTACAACGAAGTATATAATCTTATTCAAAACAACATAAATAGACTTAACCTGTTAGCTGAATATCTAATTGAAAACGAAACAATATATGAAGACGAACTAAATAAATTAATCAATTAAAAAGATTAGGGAATTCCCTAATCTTTTTTTTGTATTTTACAAACAAAAAAACCTTCATAAATTTGATTAGGTATTACCCTTATGCATTTTTTTAATTCCTCATTTAATCCCTTTGTTAAACCATTTAAAAAGTTGCTATCAAATTTTTCAATAGATAATATCTTAATGTTAAAATTATCTAAAGCCCAATTTATAACTTCTTCATTTTCCTTTTTATTTAACGTGCAGGTTGAATATACCATTATACCATTAGGTTTTAATGCTTTATATCCACTCTCAAATAATTTTTTTTGAAGTCTTGATAATTTTTCAACTTCTTTTAAACTCCATCCCCTATATGTTTTAGGTTCACTAACATTTATTATTCCTTCTCCGCTACACGGAACATCCAACAATACTCTATCAAAATATTCAGGATATTCTTCACCTATTTTTTCTCCTTTTCCTATTCTAACCTCTGCTATTTTAACCCCTTGCAAGTTTAGATTATATTTTAACCTCTCTGCCCTTATTTTATCCACTTCGTTTGCAAGTATAAAGCCTTTATTGTTCATCATGGCTGCCATTTGAGTAGTTTTACTTCCAGGAGCTGCAGCTATGTCTAAAACTTTATCACCCTCTTTAGGCTCTAAAATAAGAGGAGGAATCATACTTGATAAATTTTGTAGGTATATGTATCCTTCTTTGTATATGCTAAACTTTTCTATATCCCTTTCATCCGCGTTTTTTATAATAAGAGCATCCCTATACCACTTTACCCTATCAAATTTAATATTGTTTTCTTTTAAAAAATTAATTAAACTTAAAATATCATACTTTAAAGTATTTACTCTTAAGGTAGTCAATTTTTCATAAGCCATTCCATAAAATATTTTATCAACTATACCTGGCTCAAAATTTTCATATAAGCTATCTTGAAGTTCTTGTGGTAATCTCTTTCTTACTTCTTTTATTGATACCATGCTATTCCCCTTTCAGCTTATTTTATAATTTGCTATAATATAATAATAATATAGTCAATGTATAATTTTTTCAAGTGCCTTGAAAGGAGTATCAGAATGATCAATTGGAAAGACGACAGAAATTTAACACTATTAGTAGATTTTTATGAACTTACCATGGCAAATGGATATTTAAAAAATGGCCTTGGAAATAAAATAGCATATTTTGATATGTTTTTTAGAAACGTTCCTGATGGTGGAGGTTTTAGCATAATAGCTGGGTTAGAACAACTTATTGATTATTTAAATAATCTTAAATTTACAGAAGAAGATATTAAATTTTTAGAAAGCAAAAAAATTTTTAGCATGGAATTTTTAGATTATCTTAAAAATTTCAAATTTGAGTGTGATGTTTGGGCAATCCCTGAAGGAACACCTGTATTCCCAAATGAACCTTTAATTATAGTAAGAGGACCTATAATACAAGCACAGTTTATAGAAACTATGGTTTTACTAACAATAAACCATCAATCTCTTATAGCTACAAAAGCAAATAGAATAGTTAGAGCTGCGCAGGGACGTCCAGTTCTTGAATTTGGCTCAAGAAGAGCACAAGGTTATGATGGAGCAATACTAGGAGCTAGAGCTGCTTATATTGGTGGTTGTGCAGCAACAGCCAATACTATTGCCGAAAAAATGTTTGGAATACCTGCAGTTGGAACTATGGCCCATAGTTGGGTTCAAATGTTTGACAATGAACTAGAAGCCTTTAGAGCATGGGCAAGGACATATCCTGATAATTGTCTGCTTCTTGTTGATACTTATAATGTATTAAAATCCGGAATACCAAATGCTATCAAAGTTTTTAAAGAAGAACTTTTACCTAGAGGATATAGGCCAAAAGGAATTAGAATAGACAGTGGTGATATAAAATATCTATCTGAAAAAGCAAGACAAATGCTAGATGAAGCTGGTTTTAGCGATTGTAAAATAATAGCCTCAAATTCCCTTGATGAATATATAATAAGAGATGTTTTAGCTCAAGGAGCAAAAATAGATAGCTTTGGAGTTGGCGAAAGATTAATAACTGCTAAATCTGAGCCAGTCTTTGGAGGAGTTTATAAATTAGTTGCCGTAGAAGAAAACGGACGAATAATTCCAAAAATAAAAATAAGCGAAAACCCTGAAAAAATTACTAACCCGGGATTTAAACAAGTTTATAGATTATATGACAAAAATACAAATAAAGCCATAGCAGACTTGATAACTTTTGCAAATGAAGAAATTGACGAGTCAAAGCCCCTTAAAATATTTGATCCTATATTTACTTGGAAATCAAAAATTCTTGAAAACTACACAGCAAGAAAACTACTCGTAAAAATTTTTGATAAAGGTAAATGCATATACAAAAGTCCTTCTGTTCATGAAATAAGAAATTACTGCTTAAAAGAAATAGAAACCCTTTGGGAAGAAGTTTTAAGATTTGAAAATCCTCATAAATATTATGTTGATTTATCTTTAAAACTTTGGAAAACCAAACAAAAACTCTTAAGAAAATATTCATATTAATTTTAAAAGGCTGCACTATGCAGCCTTTTACTCATCTATTGCAAATTCTTTACCATATGCAAGTAAAGAAAACTGTTTTTCCGCATCAATAAGTTTTATCCCTTTTATATCAATATCCTCTATATTACTAACCCCTATTTTATCTTTACTCAATCTAAACAGATAATTTATAGCTTGAGGTCTAAAACCTAAAAGCCTAGCGCATATAGTATCAACTGCAACTGCATCAAATCCAACAACTATAAATCCACTATGAACAGCTTTTCCTTTCGATGGCCCTGTTCCTATCATAGCAGGATTTAAACTTACAATAGACAAATCTATTGGAACTTCTTTAGCAAAAGCATAAATAAATCCATGAAGGTCTTCATGAATTCCTAAATTTTTCTTAGGATATCCATGAATTGACGCTGGCGGCCAACTTAAAGCCACGTTTTTAATAGAAGCCGACATAGTAGCTTCTTCATGAATTTTTAGTTGAGTAAATGAAATCAAAAAATCTGTTTCATAAATCAATCTATTTATTTTAGTAGTTTTTACTATATCATGTTGCAAAGATAAATCTACAAATTCTCCAACATTTAAATCACAAAACTCAACTCCTTCGCTACTTATAACGCTATCATAACCATAGGCTTTTAAAACATCAAAGGTATTTGCTCCTCCAGAACCTGCTGCAACAATTATTCTTTTAGGATTTTGACCTTTAATTATTCTAATTAGCTCCCTTAAAGTTTGAGGTCCAACTATAACTCCCTGCTGAGGAGAATTTAAATTAACTAGGTTCGCAGTTATAGTAACAGTATGATTATTATTTATTAATCCATTAAAAGGCAAAAGACTAATAGCTTCTCTTAAAGCTGCACTCTCATCTTGATTTTTTACAATAGCAACCATATTACTTTCTAACATCTTTTTTCTTATCAAGTTAATCATCTCCCTACATATATTCAGCTAACTTGGTTTCATATATTTTTTCTTCTTCTTTTCTTTTTAGATATTTACAACATAAAATTAAGTGATATATAACTCTTTTTATATATTTACTTTTCTTATTTGATACATCATACGCATACTTTAAAACTTCGTAAGCTTGTAAAAAATTTTTTTGAAGCATAAAATTTTGAGCTAATAAATCCAAAACCACAATGTTTTTACCAAAAATTATAAGAAAATCTTTAATTGCAATTTCGGCTTCTTTATAGTTTCTGTTCTTTATGTAAGCATTTATATTCTGTAGATTTTCCTTTAAACTAGTATTAAAATAATTTGCTACTACCTTAAAAATACTTTTACCTAAATTAGTCAAGGAATATATAACAAAACCTCTATTCTTATCTTCATCGATTAGTCCCAGGCCAATAAAAAATAATCTAAAAATTATATTATTTAATTCACCTTTCAATGCTATACTCAATCTTTCTTCATCACTAAGATTAATAAAACTATCAAATTTATTAGTTTTTAAAGTAATTTTTATAAAATCATTTTTACTAAATATTGAAAACAAAGTATACACAAAATCTCTAAATTTATTAAAAACATTATAAAAAATAATTGCATATCTTTCTTCTGGCTCAAGCCTTGATATCATTCTACCTAGTTTAGTAGCATTAATAAATGAATTTTTTGCCTCTAAAAATTCAAAATCAATCAATATATCTTTTAAAAAATCAACAAATTTAACATCAACATTATTTAGCGGCACATCATTTAACAAGCTGTCTATCAATTTCATAGTATCAAAATCCAGCACATAGACATTATCCAGTATCTTTATTATTCGTTTAATAAAATCATCATTTAAATAGTTCTTTATAACTTCTTTTACCTCATTTTTTTTGCCTTTTAACATATCATATTTTTCAAGATAATAGTTAGAATTAGAAAACATTCTTCTGTAATAAGCTATTTTCCCACCCTTTATAAACTTTTTTTCTTTTAAAAATTCCGTAAGATCCATCATAGCATTTAAAATAAGGGGTATCCCTTCTCTTCCTCCAAACTCATCATCAATTAAAGAAATTTTATCAGTAAATTCATCAAAAACAAAATTATCAAAGGTATCCAAAGTTTTATCAAAAAAACACAAGGCATTATCTACGAAAGAATTTACTACTTTTAAATTAAACTCTATTCTATCTCTATCAAAACCATTTTGTATCATATATTCTTTAAATAATTCTATTTTTTGTTTATCCTGCATTAAATCACCACCTTAAAAGCTTTTATTTAAATTATTTCCTCTTTTTAAATTTTTAAACAAAAAAGCCCTAAAGTTAAAACTTTAGGGCTTCAGACCGTCGACAAACCCCACTTTTCAAAAAACGAAAAGTGGGGTTTGAGTATTTTTACAAGCATTTTTGATAAATATTTTATAAATACAA
>NZ_FNUK01000043.1 GCF_900108045.1 Caloramator fervidus
GTTAAGACACCACCCTTTCACGGTGGTAACAGGGGTTCGAATCCCCTAGGGGTCACCATAAATAAAAGGAGAAGGTGAATGCCTTCTCCTTTTATTTTTTTATTCCTGAAATGTAATACATATCTTGGTCGTCTATTTTTTCATCTATTTCAAAGTATTTTTTCATTATATTTTCTGTTACTTCAACAGGAGGAAGATGATCTTTTTCAAAAATAGGATTTTGTTTGTGAATTTCATTAATTTTTTCTTTGCTTTCTGAATGGGCTATAATGACTTTTCCATTTGAATTTAATAAATGGGATAGATGTTTAAATAATAATTCTTTATTCTGTATATGTGGATAAACAGAATATAAAAATATATAGTCGTATCCTTTTTGGTTAAAATCAAATATATCTGATACTATAAATTCTAGTCTTTTATCATCAAATTTTTCCTTTGCTTTTTCTATCATATTTTCTGAAATATCTATTGCTGTTATTTTTTGTGGATTTGTTTCAAGAAGGTATTTTAATAATATGCCTGTTCCAGTTCCAACATCTAATATTTTTGAATTTGGTTTTACTTTAGATAAATGTATTATTTTTTTCAATTTGTTTTCATCATGTTTAGCAATTTCATCCCATTTATTGGCTATGTTATTAAAAAATTCTCTTACCTTCATTTTATCCCACCCTTTTTTTATAAATGTTTACTACTGCTGGAATTAGAATTAGCTGTATTATTATACCCCATATTGGAGTTATAAAGGCAGATGCTAAAAAGGCTTTTAATATAAACTTTTTACCTACAAAGTTTAAAAGAAGGATATTTGCAATAGCTGATACAAATCTTCCAAAGAGCATAGCTAAAATTAAAGAAGTAAATATATTCATTTTTTTATCATTATATAAAAGGCCTGTTATAAATCCATATGTTGCAAGTTCAAAGGCCATTGCAAATGATGTTGGATATAAAGGTGGCATATCTGTAAGTATTGAACTTAAAATAGGAGATATAAATCCTACTGCTAATCCGTATTTTTTACCTAATATAAATCCTGCCAATAATACAGGAAGGTGCATAGGCAAAAATATAGCTCCTGCCAATCCAGCTGAATGAAAAATATAGGGAATTAATAAAGCTAATGAGATAAAAAAACCTGCTTTAATTAGTTTGGTTGTTTTATTCATTAAAATACCTCCTTTCAAATATAAAAAGCCCATGAAAGGTTTTAAACCCTTCGTGGGCTTTTGTATTTTGTATTTAATTTTACTAAAACAATTTTATAATACTTTAAATTTAAAAGTCAATATGATTTTGTGATATAATTAAGAAAAAAGCTTAAAGGAGGTTATTATGTTAAAAATAGCAGTAATAGATGGACAAGGTGCGGGAATAGGGAGAACTTTTATAAAAGAATGTAAAAAGGTTTTAAAAAATAAAGTATATATATTTGCTCTTGGGACGAATGAAGTTGCTGCTAACAATATGATAAAAAATGGTGCAGATGAGAAATATGTTGGTGAAAAAGATATAGTTAGATTTCTTTTAGAACATAAATTAGATGCCATTGTAGGCCCTATAGGGATATTAATTGATGGTGGAATAAATGGAGAGATTACAAGGGAGTTATCTAATGCTATATTTAAGTTAGATTGTGTTAAATATATAATTCCATTACAAAAACATGGAATATATATTCCAGGAACAAAGGATTTAGCCATAAAGGATATTATAAAGGAAATAATAAAGAATCTTGAAATATACGCTACCTAGCGTGTCGATATAAAAAATATGAAGAAAAATTGAGAAAATCAAAGAAAAGTTAATTTAAATTAATTAAATAAGCTTTAATAATTAAGTTAATAAACCTAAACCGTGCTAATATATAACATGTCGTCGCGAGGGCGACGGTGAATGACCTTTGAAAACTGAACAGTGGCGAAGCGACCAGCATATAAATAGGAG
>NZ_FNUK01000019.1 GCF_900108045.1 Caloramator fervidus
CCGGCTACCCATCGTCGCCTTGGTGAGCCGTTACCTCACCAACTAGCTAATGGGCCGCGGGCCCATCCCAAGGCGGAGCTATCGCTCCTTTGGCTACCAAAGCATGCGCCCCAGTAGCTTTATGCGGTATTAGCAGGCCTTTCGACCTGTTATCCCCCTCCTTGGGGTAGGTTACCCACGTGTTACTCACCCGTCCGCCGCTAAGAGGCTCAGAGTAAACCCCCTCGCCTCTCCGCTCGACTTGCATGTGTTAGGCACGCCGCCAGCGTTCGTCCTGAGCCAGGATCAAACTCTTATGTTTAAATCCTAACTCCTATTTATATGCTGGTCGCTTCGCCACTGTTCAGTTTTCAAAGGTCAATTACATACTTAATATTATCACCTATTTTTACATTTGTCAACTATTTTTTTAAAAAAATTATAAAAATCTGCCCAATAATGGGCAGATTATTCTTCAATATCATTGCTGTTTATTTTACCTATTGAAACAATTCTTTCATCCTCTTGTGTCTTCATTAAAGTAACTCCTATTGCATCTCTTCCTGTTTGTTTAATTGCTGCAACCTCAAGCCTTATAACTATTCCATTGTTATTTATAAGCATAATTTCATCGCTTTCTTTAACTGTTTTTATTCCAATTATTTTTCCTGTTTTTTCTGTAACTTTATATGTTTTTATTCCTTTTCCTCCACGGGAATGAACTGTATATTCCTTACATGAGGTTCTTTTTCCATATCCGTTTTCACTTACAACTAAAAGATCTGAATTTTCATCATATATTTCCATTCCAACAGCTATATCTCCTTCTCTTAAAGTTATTCCCTTAACACCTACTGCAGTTCTTCCCATAGGTCTTACATCATCTTCTTCAAAGGTTATACAATATCCATTTTGAGTAACTATCATGATTTTCTGATTTCCATCTGTTAGTTTAACACCTATAAGTTCATCTCCAAGTTTTAAATTTATAGCATTTAAACCATTCTTTCTTATATTTGCAAATTCACTTAGTAAAGTCTTTTTAACAACTCCAAGTTTTGTTGCAAAGAACAAGTATTTGTTCTCATCAAACTCTTTTATTTCAAGGACGGCCTGTATCTTTTCCCTTGGATTTATAGGTAAAATATTAACTATATTGGTTCCCCTAGCTGTCCTTGACGCTTCAGGTATTTCATATGCTTTAAGCATATATGCTCTTCCTAAGTTAGTAAAGAACATAATATAACTATGGGTGGAAGTTATGAATATATGCTCAACAAAATCATCTTCCCTCATAGACATTCCTTGGACGCCTTTTCCACCTCTTTTTTGACTTCTATAAGTATCTATAGGCATCCTCTTTACATATCCTGCATGAGTTATAGTTATTGCTACTTCCTCTTCTTCTATAAGGTCCTCAATATTTATTTCCTCTGAACTTGTAGTTATTTTTGTCCTTCTTTCATCTGAATACTTTTCTTTTATTTCTAAAAGCTCGTCCTTTATTATTTGAAGAACCAACTTTTCATTTTCAAGAACCTCTCTTAAATAGTTTATAGTTTTTAAAAGCTCCCTATATTCCTCATCTATCTTTTCCCTTTCAAGCCCTGTAAGCCTTTGAAGCCTCATATCAAGTATAGCTTGAGCTTGTTTTTCTGAAAGCCCAAACTTTGACATTAAACCGCCTCTTGCCTCTTCCACAGTTTTTGAGCTTCTTATAAGGTTTATAACCTCATCAATATGATCAAGGGCAATTCTAAGGCCCTCTAATATGTGTGCTCTTGCTTCAGCTTTATCAAGATCAAACTTGGTTCTTCTTCTTATAACTTCCTTTTGAAAATCTAAATAATGAACTAAAATTTCTTTTAAATTTAAAACTTTAGGTTCGCCATTTACTAAAGCAAGCATTATAACACTAAAAGAATCTTGAAGTTTTGTATGTTTATATAAAAGATTTAAAACTATGTTAGGATTTACATCTCTTTTAAGCTCTATTACTATTCTCATTCCTTGTCTGTCTGACTCATCTCTTAAATCTGATATACCTTCAATCTTTTTTTCCTTAACAAGTTCTGCAATATCCTCTATAAGCTTTGCTTTGTTAACCTGATAAGGTATTTCAGTTACTACTATTCTGTGTTTTCCTTTTTCTTCCTCAATTGTAGCTTTAGCCCTTACAACTATTTTTCCTTTTCCAGTTTCATAGGCTTCTTTTATTCCTTCTTTTCCTACTATTATTCCTGCAGTTGGGAAATCAGGCCCTTTTATCTTTGTCATCAATTCTTTTATGGTAACTTCAGGATTATCTATAAGCATTATAAGTCCATCTATAACTTCCCCTAAGTTATGGGGAGGTATATTAGTTGCCATACCTACAGCTATACCCGAAGAACCATTTACTAAAAGGTTTGGAAATCGAGATGGTAAAACCGTGGGCTCTTTTTCTGTTCCATCAAAGTTATCTGCAAAATCCACAGTATTTTTATTTATATCTCTTAACATTTCCATGGAAATTTTAGAAAGCTTAGCTTCCGTATAACGCATCGCAGCTGCTCCATCGCCATCTATTGATCCAAAATTTCCATGGCCATCTATTAGGGGATATCTAGTTGAAAAATCTTGAGCAAGTCTAACCATCGCATCATAAACAGCACTATCTCCATGAGGATGGTATTTACCTAAAACATCTCCAACAATTCTTGCACACTTTCTATATTGCTTTTCAGGAAAAAGCCCAAGTTCATGCATGGAATAAAGAATTCTTCTATGAACAGGTTTTAACCCATCCCTAACATCAGGCAAAGCTCTACCTACTATAACGCTCATCGCATAATCTATATAACATTTTTTCATCTCATCGCTTATATCAACAACTTTAATCTCCTCCATACCGTCAACTCCTTTTAAATATCAAGATTTTGAACTTTTTTAGCATTTCTTTGAATAAACTCTCTCCTTGGTTCAACCTTATCTCCCATCAGTATAGTAAATATTTCATCAGCTTCTACTGCATCTTCAATAGTAACTTTAAGTAAAGTTCTTGTTTCTGGATTCATTGTAGTTTCCCAAAGCTGCTCTGCATTCATCTCTCCAAGACCTTTATATCTTTGTATTTCAACGTTATCCCTTCCTATTTCATTTAGCTTTGCTTCAAGTTCCCTATCGCTATAAGCATAATATACATTTTTTCCTTTTGTAATCTTGTAAAGAGGAGGTTGTGCTATATAAACATGTCCTTCTTCTATAAGAGGTCTCATATATCTATAGAAGAAAGTTAAAAGTAGAGTTCTTATATGGGCTCCGTCAACATCGGCGTCGGTCATTATTATTATTTTGTCATATCTTATCTTTTCTATATCAAAATCATCTCCAATCCCTGCCCCAAAGGCTGTTATCATATTTCTTATTTCTTGATAAGCTAATATCTTATCAAGCCTTTGTTTTTCAACATTCATTATTTTTCCTCTTAAAGGAAGAATAGCTTGAAATCTTCTATCTCTTCCTCCTTTTGCAGAACCTCCTGCTGAATCTCCCTCTACAAGGAATATTTCGCAAAGTTTAGGATCCTTTTCTGAACAGTCTGCAAGCTTTCCAGGTAAAGATGTGTTTTCTAATACGTTTTTTCTTCTAGTAAGTTCCCTTGCCTTTCTTGCAGCTTCCCTTGCCCTTGATGCTAGTATACATTTTTCAATTATTACTTTAGCTACACTTGGATTTTCCTCTAAAAAAGCTGAAACTTTATCTGTAACAATGGAGTCTACTATGCTTCTTACTTCTGTATTTCCCAATTTTGTCTTTGTCTGGCCTTCAAACTCTGGATTTGTAATTTTTACAGAAATAACAGCTGTAATTCCTTCCCTAGTATCCTCACCTTGGAGATTTTTCTCGTTTTCCTTTAAAAATCCATATTTTCTAGCATAGTCGTTTATAACTTTAGTAAGGGCTGATTTAAAGCCACTAACATGGGTTCCGCCTTCTGTTGTTGATATATTATTTGCAAATGAAAATATACTTTCAGCATACCCATCGTTATACTGAAAAGCAATTTCAACTATTATATCATCTTTAACTGCTTCAAAATATATAGGTTCTTCATGCAGCACTTCTTTGTTTCTGTTTAAATATTTAACAAATTCTTTAATTCCACCTTCATAATGGTACGTTTCTTTTTTATCAATTCTTTCATCATAAAAATTTATTGTTATTCCTCTATTTAAAAATGCAAGCTCTCTAAGTCTTTGAGATAATACATCATATTCATACTCTGTTGTTTCAAATATTTCATCATCAGCAAGAAAAGTAACCTTTGTTCCTGTATCGCTAGCTTCTCCTATAACTTCCAAATCAGTAATTGGTTTTCCTCTTTCATATTTTTGTCTAAATATTTTTCCATCTCTTTTTACCTCAACAATAAGCCACTTTGAAAGGGCATTTACAACAGAAGCACCAACTCCATGTAATCCTCCGGATACTTTATATCCTCCTCCACCAAACTTTGAGCCTGCATGTAAAACAGTAAATACAACTTCAACTGCGCTTTTTCCAAGTTTAGGATGAATATCTACAGGAATTCCTCTTCCATCATCTATTACAGTTACTGAATTATCCTTATGAATAATTACATCTATATTTTTACAAAAACCAGCAAGGGCTTCATCTATAGCATTATCAACTATTTCATAAACAAGATGGTGAAGACCCCTTGGACCTGTACTTCCTATGTACATCCCTGGTCTTTTTCTAACTGCTTCTAATCCTTCTAAAACTTGAATTTCACTGGCACCATATTTCTTACTCATTTAAATCCCCCTTTAAAAATTCGTCAATAAAAAAGCTTCTTTTAGCTAAAGTAAGAGAAGATATAGGAGATAAATAGATTATACTTTTTTTATCCCTTTCTGTTAATATAAAGGATTTTGGTTCATCATTTGTAATTCTTCTTACAAACCCTTCTTCTTCAGCTATTTTTAAAAAATTTTTAGTATCTATGCTTGATGTTGAAGTTATATCAAATATAGCTATAACTTCCTTAAGCGGAATAACAACATTTTCTCCAAGATGAAGAAACATAAAAATTCCTCCTTAAAGCTCTTTAATTTGAACTCTTCCATCTACTACTTCAAATATTTTTTTGTTTTTAAAATCTAACCTTCCTAAATCATCAATACCGGTTATAGTTAATATAATTTGAAGACCCTTAAGGGAATCAAGAAGATGTTTTTGCCTTAAAATATCAAGTTCTGACATAACATCGTCAAGCAAAAGAATAGGGTACTCTCCCCTTTCCCCTTTTATTATTTCTATTTCAGACAATTTTAATGATATTGCTGCAGTTCTTTGCTGGCCTTGGGATGCAAAAGTTTTAGCATCAACTCCATTTAAAAATATTTGAAGGTCATCCCTTTGAGGTCCCTTTGAAGTATAACCTTTTTTCAAATCTTCTTCAATGCTATTTTTATAAGATAAATATAGCTTTTCTTTTATTTTGTTTATATCTTCTTCGTAAACATCTCCCTTATATCTTATTACAAGCTCTTCTTTTCCATCTGTAATTTTTCTATGAAAAAGCCTGCAGATTATGCTAAGCTTTTTTATAAATTCAATTCTATGAAAAACAATGTAACTACCGTATTCTGCAAGTTGCTGGTCATACACATCAATCAAAGATTTATCAAAATTACTTTTAAGAAGATTGTTTCTTTGAAACAAAGCCTTATTATATAAAGATAAATAATACTGATATTTTGGCTTTATCTGATTAAGCTCATTATCTATAAATTTTCTTCTAACCTCTGGACCTTCCTTAACAAGTCTTAAATCATCTGGAGAAAATATTACAACATTTGCATTTCCTATAACTTCAGAAGCTTTGTTTTGTTTTATTCCATTTAACTTAGCTTCTTTTCTAGATTCTTCAGATATCAAAACTTCCACAGAAAAATCGCCTAAATTTTTTTGAAAAACACCTTTTATATAAGCTTTACCTTTTCCCCACTTTATCAATTCCTTATCCTTTACCGATCTGTGAGATTTTAGTAAGCTTAGATAATTTATAGCTTCTAATATGTTTGTTTTTCCTTGAGCGTTTTGCCCATATAGTATATTAAATCCATTTATAAATTCTATATTTAGATTTGAATAATTTCTAAAATTAATTAACTCAAGTCTTTTTATAAACATAAACTTCACCTAAACCACTTCAAATGTTCCTATATTTTTAACTTCTATAATATCTCCTTTTCTTATTTTTTTGCCTCTTTCAAGGGTTTGAACCCCGTTTACATAAACATCCCCACTTTTAATTATAACCTTAGCCATTGCTCCTGTTTCAGCAATTCCTACCCATTTTAAAAATTGGTCAAGTTTTATATATTCGGTATATATTTCTATCTTCTGCATAAAAATCCTCCTTATCTATTTAAAAACCACCTTAAAGGTGGCTTTTAGTTTTCTATTAATCTTACAGGAAGAACAAGATAAATATAATCATCGGAGTCTACTTTTTTGATAACACAGGGGCTTATATTAGTTGTAAACTCAAGATATATTTCTTCACTATCTATTATTCTTAAAACATCTAAGAAATATTTTGAATTAAAAGCTATTTTTAGATTATTTCCTTCCAATTCCACAGGAACTTCTTCTTGTACTTTTCCGTATTGAGAATCTGAAGTAATTACTATTCTATTATCTCCTATATTGAATTTTATCAAATTAGTTTTTCCTTCCCTAGCAAGTAAAGATGCTCTTTCTATACTATCTAAAAGCAACTCCTTATTAGCTTTTACCTTTAATTTATGTTCTTGAGGTATTATTTGTCTATAATTCACAAATTCTCCATCTAACAATCTTGAGATAACCTTGGTATTACCTAGGTTAAACAAAATATGATTAGGTGTGAAAGTTATTTTTACTTTTTCCTCAGAAGGTTCTATTATCTTAGATATTTCATTTAACGTTTTTCCAGGAATAACTGCACTTATGTTGTTTGAGTTTTCTATTTCTATTCTCTTTAAAGATAATCTATATCCATCTAGTGCTACAAAACTTAACATATTGTCTTTAACTTCAAATAAAACTCCAGTTAATATGGGTCTTGTTTCATCTTGAGCTATGGCAAATATTGTTTGTTTTATCATAAGTCTTAGTATGTCTTGAGGTATTTCATATAGGGAATTTTCATTTATAGCAGGAAGTTTTGGAAATTCGTCAGGGTTGTTACCAAGTATAGTAAATTCAGATTTTTGGCAAGTTATTTTAACAAAGTTGTTTTCTAAAAGTTCTATGGAAACTGTATCATTAGGAAGCATTCTTATAAATTCCCCAAAAAGTTTTGAGTTTAAAACAATAGAGCCTGTTCTTATTACATTTGCATCTATAAAAGTCTCGATTCCGATATCTAGGTCTGTTGCAGTTAAATAAACTTTATTGTCTACAGCTCTTATTAAAATACCCTCAAGGATAGGATAGGTAGTTTTCGAAGATGTAGCTTTTTGAACTATATTTATAGCCTCTTGAAGAATATTTTTTTCGCATGTGAAAAACATTTTTTAACCTCCCTTTTTATCCACAGTGGATAATTTAAAACTTTTTTAGAAAAGAGTATATTTCTTATAAAAACTTTAGTAGTAATAGTAATAAGTGTTGTGATTTTGTGGATAAGTTTATTAACCTATTGAAATTCAAGGATTTATTTAATAAAAAAATTGTGGATAATGCATGAAAAACATGCATTGATTATCCACACAATTAAGCAAAAAGAAACTAAATAAAAGTTATTCACAGGTTATTAAAGGTAAATTATAAACAGGTGTTGATTATTTTTGATTTATTTTTCTTATAAGTTCATCTATAGTGTCTTTTAAGTTTTGATCTTTTTCATATCCTTGGCTTATCTTTTCATATGCATGGATGACTGTTGTATGGTCTCTTCCTCCAAATTCTTCACCTATTTTAGGGAGTGAAAGGTCAGTTAACTTTCTTGCAAGGAACATAGCAATTTGCCTTGGGAATGCAACGTTTTTAGTCCTCTTTTGAGATTTTAAATCATCTGGTCTTAAGTTATAATAACTTGCTACTACATCCATTATAAGTTCTATTGTTATTTGTTTTGTGTTTTTGTTGGATATAAAATCCTTTAAGGCTTCTGCAGCAAGATCTACGCTTATTTCTTTGTTTGTTAAGGAAGAATATGCAACTATCCTTATAAGAGCTCCTTCTAATTCTCTTATGTTTGACTGTATTTTGTTTGCTATATATACCATAACTTCATTTGGTATATTTAAGTTTTCCATATCGGCTTTCTTTTTTAATATAGCTATTCTTGTTTCAAAGTCCGGAGGCTGAATATCTGCTATAAGCCCCCATTCAAATCTTGAACGCAGTCTATCTTCTAAAGTTGGTATTTCCTTTGGAGGCCTATCACTTGAGATTATTATTTGTTTGTTGGCTTCATATAGTGAATTAAATGTATGGAAGAATTCTTCTTGAGTTCTTTCTTTTCCAGCAATAAATTGAATATCGTCTATTAAAAGAACGTCTACATTTCTATACTTGTTTCTAAATTCTTCATTTTTATCATCTTTAATAGCGTTAATTAATTCATTTGTAAATTTTTCAGATGATACGTAAACTACTTTTGCAGAAGGATTATTGCTTAATATATAGTGGCCTATAGCATGCATAAGATGGGTTTTTCCAAGGCCCACCCCCCCATAGATAAAGAGGGGATTATATGCTTTTGCAGGAGCTTCTGCAACAGCTAAGGAAGCTGCATGGGCAAATCTATTACTATTTCCAACGACGAAGGTTTCAAAGGTATATTTTGGGTTTAACATAGAAGTTTGTATATCTTCTGTTTTTTCTTTCTTTTGATTAACTGTATTAGATTCATTTATGTTGATTTCTTCTGTAGAAAGTATAAATCTAATTTCATATTTTTTAGATGTAACTAATTTAACCGCATTAGCAATGAGATCTTTATATCTTACATCTAAAACTCCTTTTGTAAATTCATTTGGTGCTAAAAGATATATTATGTTATTTGTTATTTTTACAGGTTCAATACATTTTATCCAAGTGTTAAAGCCGAGAGGAGATAATTCTGCTTTAACAATTTCTAAGGTTTTTTCCCAAATTTCAAAGAGATTGTCCATAAAATTTCCTCCCTAATATATTTTAACATACTTATCCACAGATAACGTGTCCATATAAAAATGTTGACAAGTTTTTTAAGAGTTATTCACAAAATTGTTGATTATGTTAATATTTTTTAACCTTAAGATAGGTTTTAACAATATCCACAAACTTAAATTAACAATATCAACATAACAAAAACGATGTAAAATTAAATAAATAGAAAAAAATAGCGTAAAATTATACACAATTTTATCCACAGATTGTGAATAATTTTTTGACCTTTGGTAAATACTAAATTATTAACACTCTCTTGTGGATATGCATAAATATATTATCAAATATCATATACTATTACAATAGTTATCCACAAAAAACACAGCCCTTTTTTAAAGTTATTAACAACTGTAAATTTCTTGACAGTTTTATAGCTTATATATATAATCTTAATAGTAAAGTATAATGTAGTAATATGCCCATTAACCATAGATAATAGCAAAAAGGGGGTGCAAAGGATGTTAAGAACATACCAACCAAAGAAGAGACACAGAAAGAAAGAGCATGGTTTTAGAAAGAGAATGAGCACAAGAAATGGTAGAAAAGTTCTAAAAAGAAGAAGAATGAAAGGAAGAAAGAGATTGACTGCATAAGGCCGCGTTAAGTGGCCTTTTTGTGCAATTTTAGGCCGAAATGGGGAAATAAGATGAAAAAGGAAGAAAGAATTCGAAAAAACAAGCATTTTAGGCTTATTTATAGTAGGGGAAAATCATATAGCGATGATATTCTTGTAGTGTATATATTTAAAAACAAGAGCAATATAAATAGATTAGGAATTTCTGTAAGCAAAAAAATAGGAAAGAGCGTAGTTAGAAATAGGGTAAAAAGACTTATAAGGGAGGCTTTTAGAGTTAATAAGGATAAGTTTAAAGTAGGTTATGATATTATATTTGTTGCAAGATCTAAAAGTGCAAAATCAAACTTCCATGAAATTGAAAAGTCTATATTTAATGTTCTTAAAAAAGCTGGAATTTTAAAAGAAGGGATTTAAATGAAGAAAATTTTAATTTTTTTGATAAAATTTTATAGAAAATATATATCTCCTTTAAAACCTCCAAGCTGTAGATTTTATCCAACTTGTTCTCAATATTCCCTTGAAGCCATTCAAAAGTATGGAGCCCTTAAGGGGGCTATTTTGTCTATAAAAAGAATATTAAAATGTCACCCTTTTCATCCTGGCGGGTATGACCCCGTTCCTTAAATTCTAAATTTTCAAAAAGGAGGTTAAAATTTGAAATTCTTAGTTGGAATTTTAACGGCATTTTTTAATGGAATACATAGTTTTGTAACTACATACGTTTCAAATTTAAGTCTTGCTTATTTTTTAGATCTTGTTATTTTTACTGCAATAATTAAGACTATACTTCTTCCTTTGACTATAAGCCAAACAAAGTCTAATATAATGATGCAAAAGCTTCAGCCAAAGCTTAGAGAAATACAGGAAAAGTATAAAAATGATCCTCAAAGAATGCAACAGGAGCAGGTTAAGCTTTATAAGGAAAGTGGGACAAACCCCTTATCTGGATGTTTACTTCTTTTAATACAATGGCCTATTATAATAGCGATGTATTATGTGGTTGCCAATATTCAAGGTTTTAAAGATGTAGGATTTTTATGGGTAGATAGGTTGGCTTCATATGATAAGTATTATATTCTCCCTATAATTTCAGGTTTAACAACATATTTAAATGGTCTAATGGTTGCTCCAAAGGGGGATGACCCAACTGCTAAACAGCAACAAAAGATGAATCTCTATATGTCAATTTTGTTTGTTGTTATGTTCTTTAAATTCCAAGCAGGGGTTGTTTTATACTGGATAATAAGCAACATAATACAAATATTGCAGCAATACTTTATTATAAATAAGATCAAGCATAAGGAAGAGGCTAAGCTACAATAAGGTGGTGAATATATGAGAAAATGGGTTGAGGCTACAGGGAAGACGGTTGAAAACGCAATTGAAAATGGATTAAAGATGTTAGGTGTTTCTAAAGATAAGGTTGAGGTTGAAATAATAGATAAAGGAAGTAAAGGGGTTTTTGGACTTATAGGAGCAAGGCCAGCTAAAGTGAAGTTAATTATAAAGAAGGATTACGAAGCTATAGCAAAAACTTTTTTAAGGGATGTATTGGATAAGATGGGGTTAAAATGTGAGATACAAATAAAGGATGAAGATGATATATTAAAAATAAATCTTGTAGGTCCAAAAATGTCAGTTCTTATAGGTCATAAAGGAGAGACTTTAGATGCTCTTCAGTATCTTTTAAGCCTTGTTATAAATAAAGATAATGAAGTAAATGAGTTTAAAAAGGTTTTATTAGATACTCAAAACTACAGAAAGAAAAGAGAGGAAGCTTTAATTAAGCTTGCTAATAGGTTGGCTTATAAAGTTAAAAGATATAATAAGAGCATAACTTTAGAGCCTATGAATCCTTATGAGAGAAGGATTATACATTCAGCCTTACAAAACCACCCTGATGTTATTACCTATAGCATAGGGGAAGAACCTTTTAGAAGAGTTGTTATTGATTTGAAAAATAAAGAGGCTTAAAGCCTCTTTTTTTGATTGAAAAATTATTTTTTTGGTATAATATTTATTAAACTAAAAAGAAGGTGATAATATGTTAAATGATACCATAGCAGCAATATCAACGGCTATTGGAGAAGGTGGAATAGGAATAGTAAGATTATCTGGAGATAAAAGTTTAGAAATAGCCTCAAAAATATTTAAAAGCGCTAAAGGAAAAGACGTAAAAAATATGAAAAGTTATACCATGTTGTATGGTTATGTTATAGATCCTGATACAGATGAGATTGTAGATGAGGTTATTTTAAGTTATATGAAGGCCCCTTATACATACACAAGAGAAGATATAGTTGAGATAAACTGCCATGGGGGAGTTTTGGCTGTAAGAAAGGTTTTATCTTTAGTTTTAAAAAATGGAGCAAGACTTGCAGAACCTGGAGAGTTTACAAAAAGGGCCTTTTTAAATGGAAGAATAGATTTGTCTCAAGCAGAGGCAGTTATAGATCTTATAAGGGCAAAGACCGATGATAGTTTAAATCTTGCTGTAAATCAATTGAAAGGAAAACTTTCAGAAAAGATAAAACACCTTATGGATAAACTATTAGGCAGTTTAGCCCATATAGAGGCTACGGTAGATTTTCCAGAAGACGAGGTAGATGAGCTTGTTGTAAATAAGCTTTTAGATGATCTAAATTATGTTTATAACGAAATAGATTATTTAATAAAAAATGCAGAGAGCGGAAAAATATTCAGGGATGGATTAAAAACCACTATAGTTGGAAAACCTAACGTTGGAAAATCATCCCTTCTAAATGCATTTTTGCAGGAAAAAAGAGCTATAGTTACAGATATACCTGGAACTACAAGGGATGTAATTGAAGAATATATAAACATAGATGGTATACCTGTTATTCTTGTAGATACTGCTGGAATTAGAGAAACAGAGGATATTGTAGAAAACATAGGAGTTGAAAAGTCTAAGGAGTATATTCAAAATGCTGACCTTATAATATTTATGATGGATGGTTCAAGGCCTTTAGAAAAAGAAGATGAGGATATAATGGATTTAATAGAAGGGAAAAATGTTATAGCTGTAGTAAATAAAATAGACCTTCCAATTAAGATAGATATGGATTATATAAATAAAAGATTTAAAAATGTAGTAAAAGCATCTGTAAAGGATGAGCATGGGGTAGAAGAAATAAAAAAAGCAATAGCTGATTTAGTTTTTAAAGGAAAAGTATCTTCAAAGAATGATATATTGGTTACTAACGTAAGACATAAAGATGCTTTAATTAAAGCAAATGAAAGCATATTAAAGGGAATACAAACTATAAAAAGCAATCTACCTTTAGATCTTGCATCTATTGAGTTAAAAGAGGCCTATTTAAAACTTGGGGAGATAACAGGAAATACAGTAGCAGAAGATATAATAGATAGAATATTCTGTGATTTTTGCATAGGTAAGTAGGAGGTGACTTTATGTACTATGCAGGAAAATATGATGTAATAGTTGTAGGAGCAGGACATGCTGGATGTGAAGCTGCCCTTGCAGCAGCAAGATTAGGATGTAAAACTTTAGTTATCACTTTAAACCTTGATAGTATAGCTCTTATGCCTTGTAATCCATCTATAGGTGGAACAGCAAAAGGTCATCTTGTAAGGGAAATAGATGCCCTTGGTGGACAGATGGGTATAAATATAGATAAAACATATATACAATCTAGAATGTTAAACACATCTAAAGGACCTGCTGTGCATTCTTTAAGAGCTCAGGCTGATAAGAAAAAGTATCAAGCTTTAATGAAAAAAACTTTAGAGGAACAGGAAAACTTATACTTAAAGCAGGATGAAGTTGTTGCAATAGACGTTGAAAATGGAAGAATAAAAGGAGTAAAAACAAAAAATGGGGCTTACTTTGAATGTAAAGCCCTTGTTATAACTACAGGAACTTATTTAAGGGCAAGGATATTTATAGGAGAAGTAAATTACAGCGGAGGTCCTAATGGGCTTTTTCCTGCAAATGAACTTTCAAAAAGTCTTGAAGAACATGGAATAGTTCTAAGAAGATTTAAAACAGGAACACCAGCAAGAATACACAAAAGATCTGTTGATTTTTCAAAGATGATAATCCAACCTGGAGATGAAAAGGTAGTTCCATTTTCTTTTATGTCTGATGATATAACAAGAGAACAAATTCCTTGTTATTTAACTTATACCACAGAAAAAACCCATGAGATTATAAGGCAAAATATACATAGATCTCCTCTTTTTTCAGGACTTATAGAGGGGGTTGGACCTAGATATTGTCCTTCTATAGAGGATAAGGTTATGAAATTTCCAGATAAGGAAAAACATCAAGTATTTATAGAACCTGAAGGAGAAGATACTGATGAACTTTATGTTCAGGGTATGTCAAGTTCTCTTCCTGAAGATGTTCAAATACAAGTTTATAGGTCTATACCTGGCCTTGAAAATTGTGAGATATTAAGAACAGCTTATGCAATAGAATATGACTGCATTGATCCTACTCAGCTTAAGCTTAGTTTAGAATTAAAAACCATTGAAGGGTTATTTTTTGCAGGTCAAGTAAACGGTTCTTCAGGTTATGAAGAAGCTGCAGCACAAGGTATAATTGCGGGAATAAACGCTGCTCATAAAGTAAAGGGAAAGGAACCTTTTATTCTTGATAGATCTGAAGCATATATAGGAGTTTTAATTGATGATCTTGTAACAAAAGGAACAAATGAACCTTATAGAATGATGACAAGCAGAGCAGAATACAGGTTGCTGTTAAGACAGGATAATGCAGACCTTAGATTAACACAAAAGGGTTATGATATAGGACTTGTTACAGAAGAAAGATATCAAAGATATTTAAAAAGAAAAGAAAACATAGAAAAGGAAATAGAGAGGTTAAAAAAGACTGTAATATCTCCTTCTGAAAGGAATAATGAAATTTTAAGGTCAATTGGAAGTTCAGAAATAAGAAGCGGTATAACATTATATGAGCTTATAAAAAGACCTGAGGTAACTTATGAAAATATAAAAGACTTAGATACTGAAAGGCCAGATCTTCCAAAGGATGTTACAGAGGAAGTTGAAATAGAGATAAAGTATGAAGGATATATTAAAAAACAAATAGAACAGGTTGAGCAGTTTAAAAAGTTAGAGTCAAAAAAGATTCCTCAAGACATAAATTATGAGGAAATACAGGGATTAAGATTAGAGGCAAGACAAAAACTATCAAAAATACGCCCAGAAAATATAGGTCAAGCGTCAAGAATTTCTGGGGTATCTCCTGCAGATATTTCTGTGCTTTTAGTATATTTAGAACAGTTAAGAAGGAAAAAGGTGAAGGAAAATGAATAGGGATTTGCTTTTAAAGGGAGCTAAAAGTTATGGGATTTTCCTTGACGAAAATAAAATCAATATGTTTGAAAAATATATGGTTCTTTTAAAGGAATGGAATGAAAAAATAAACCTTACAGCTATAACAGAGGATGATGAGATAGTTAGAAAACATTTTTTAGATTCAATATCTATAATAAAAAGTGGTTTAATAAATGATAATCTAAAAATAATAGATGTAGGAACAGGTGCAGGATTTCCTGGAATTCCTTTAAAGATAATAAATCCTACTTTAAAGGTAACTTTGTTAGATTCTTTAAAAAAGAGGGTAAATTTTTTAAACCAAGTTATAAATGAATTAGGTCTTAAAAATATAGAGGCAGTTCATGGAAGAGCAGAGGATTTTGCAAGGCTTGATGAATACAGAGAAAAATATGACATATCAACGGCAAGGGCTGTAGCACCCATGAATATTCTTTGTGAATATTGCCTTCCTTTTGTTAAGGTTGGAGGTTACTTTATAGCTATGAAGGGGCCTTCAATAGAAGAAGAAATAAAGGATTCAAAAAATGCAATAGGAACATTAGGCGGAAGGCTTATAGATATTGTAGAAACTTCAATACCAGAATATGACGTAAATCACAAATTAATAATTGTTGGAAAGATAAAACCCACTGACAAAAAGTATCCTAGAAAACCTTCTCAAATAGAAAAAAAACCTATAAAATGACGAAATGTCGGTGACGAATTTAGCAGGGAAATAGCAGGAAACAGAAAATTATTATAGAATTAGATATTTAGAGAACTTGTTACATGGTGGGATGGTGCAATGAGGGTTGAAAATGAAATAAAAATTATACCCATAAATCTTATAAAACAAAATTCATATCAGCCAAGAAAAGTATTTGATGATCAAGCTTTGCTAGAGCTTAGCGAATCAATAAGGGAGTATGGTGTTTTACAGCCTATAAGCGTAAGAAAAATTAATGATTCCTTTTATGAACTTATAGCAGGTGAAAGAAGGTTAAGGGCTTCTCAACTTGCAGGGCTTACTGAAATACCTGCTGTAGTAGTTGAGGCTTCTGATAGAGATTCTGCAGTTTTAGCTCTTATAGAAAATCTTCAAAGGGAAGATTTAAACTTTATTGAAGAAGCTGAAGGTTATTTAAGGCTTATAAAAGAGCATGGTTTTACTCAAGAGGAGCTTGCTCATAAAATAGGAAAAAAACAATCCACCATAGCAAACAAGCTTAGGATTTTAAAGCTGTCAGATACAGTAAAGGAGATACTTTTGAAAGAAAACTTAACTGAAAGGCATGCAAGGGCTTTACTGAAACTTCCTACGGAAGAGATGCAGCTTAAGGCCCTTGACGAGATAATAAAAAATGGTTTAAATGTAAAGGAAACAGAAGAGCTTATTGAAAAGATGTTAAATGGTGAAAATACAAAAAAACAAAAAAAGCAAAAAGAAGAAAAGGAAAAACCTAAATATAAGTGGGTTATAAATCCCAAAATAATAACCAACACAATAAAGGATATAATGTCAAGAAATGGTATAGAAGCGGAATATAAGCATAAAGAATATGATGATTATATGGAAATTATTGTAAGAATAAAAAAGTAACTACGGCATCTTATTTAGAAGTTTTGCTTCTAAATAAGGTGCTTTTTATTTAAAAATTATTATGATACCTATTAATATAAAGGCTATTCCAGAGACTAGGTTTAAAACATTTTGAGGTATGTATTTTTCTACAAAGGAGCCACAAAGAACACCTATTAACGTTGTAGATATAAGGGCAAGGGATGCCCCTAAAAATACAGGTATTTTTGAAGTAGATTTTGAAGAAAGAAGCATTGTTACAAGTTGAGTTTTATCCCCTAATTCAGCTAAGAATACAACTAAAAATGTTGAAAAAATTATTTTAAGCATAAAATCACCCTTATCTATTTGATATAAGTACTGTAAAATATATATGTGAATTTTTTTTATTTTATTCTGGGGGTGCTACTATGGGGAAAATAATATCTATATTTAATCAAAAGGGAGGGGTTGGGAAGACAACTACCGCTATAAACTTATCCTCTTATATAGCCATGATGGGTTATAAGGTACTTTTAGTAGATATAGATCCTCAAGGGAATGCCACAAGTGGGCTTGGAATAGAAAAAGATGCTCTTGAATATTCCATGTATGATGTTATAATTGAGAATGCAAAGGGTGAGGATTTAGAGGTAGTAAAAAATTCAATAGTAAAAACTGTTGTTGATAATTTATACGTTTTGCCATCAAAGGTTGAGCTTGCTGGTGCAGAGATAGAGATTACTTTTAATGAGGACAGAGAAAAAATATTAAAAAGGGCTTTAAAGGGGATAAAAGATGACTATGACTATATATTTATTGATTGTCCTCCATCTTTAGGACTTTTGACCATAAATGCTTTAACGGCTTCAAATACTGTTTTAATTACTATTCAGTGTGAATACTATGCATTAGAAGGTGTAGGACAACTTATGAATACTATAAATCTTGTTAGAAAAAATTTAAATAAAGATCTTGATATTCAAGGTGTTGTAATGAGTATGTTTGATGGAAGAACAAATTTATCAATTGAAGTGGTGGAAGAGGTAAAGAAATATTTTAAAGGGAAAGTATATACTACAATAATTCCAAGAAACATAAAGCTTGCAGAAGCACCAAGCCATGGACTTCCTATAATGCTTTATGATAAAAATTCAACTGGAGCTAAAGCATACAAAGAACTTGCACAGGAATTTATTGAACTAGAAAGGGATGAGTAGTATGAAAAAAAGCGTATTAGGAAAGGGATTAGGAGCTTTAATACCTGACGCTGAAAAAGATGGAGCAGTTTTTGAAGTTGATATAACAAAGCTTTTCCCAAATGAAGAACAACCAAGGAAAAGATTTGATGATGAAAAAATAAATTCTTTAGCAGAGTCTATAAAAGCCCACGGTATAATTCAGCCTATAATAGTTAAAAAAGAAGGGGATTTTTATAAAATAATAGCTGGGGAAAGGCGTTGGAGGGCTGCAAAGATAGCTGGTTTAAAAAAAGTTCCAGTGGTTGAAAAGGATTTAACGGATAGAGAGATAATGGAGATATCCTTAATTGAAAATATACAAAGGGAAGACTTGACTCCTATTGAAGAAGCCATGGCTTATAAAAAATTAATGGAGGAATTTAATTTAACTCAGGAAGAAATAGCAGAAAGGGTTGGAAAATCAAGATCAGCCATAGCAAATTCCTTAAGGCTTTTAAATTTAGATGAAAGGGTTATTGAATACATAAATAATGGGGATATTTCAGAGGGACATGGAAAGATAATAGCATCCATAGAGGACAAAGAGGTTCAATATCAATTAGCAAAAAAAATAGTAGAGGAAGGATTAAATGTAAGACAAACGGAAAAAATAGTAAGGGAGTTAAACAGTAAAAAACAGAAAAAGGAAACAAAAAATAATAATGTTTATTACAAAGATGTTGAAGAAAAACTTCAAATGTTTTTTGGAACTAAAGTTAAGATAAATAGTGGAAAAAATAAAGGGAAGATAGAGATAGAATATTATTCTGAGGATGACCTACAAAGGATTTTAGAACTTTTAAATATATAAAATGTTTCACGTGAAACATTTAAAAGGGAGTGTGGAGCATGGACATAATTTATTCTTTTTTACAGGACTTTCAAATTCCTATTCTTATAATTTTGTTGGTATTAGTTATAATACTTTTATTTATGGATATTTTAAATAGGATTGAAATATCAAGATTAGAAAAAAGATATAAAAAGATGATGAGGGGAACAACAGGAAAAAATATAGAAGAACTTATAATGGAGAATAATGCAAAAATTGATGAGGCTTTAGAACTTACTAAAAAAGTGGTTGAAGCTTATGAAGAAGTGGATAATAGGTTAAAAAATTGTATTCAAAAGGTTGCAGTGATGAGATACAGGGCCTTTGATGATGTCGGTTCAGATCTTAGCTTTTCAATAGCTCTTTTAGATGACAACAACGATGGAGTTATAATTACAGGGATTTATGGAAGAAATGAAAGCACGGCCTTTGCAAAGCCTATTATAAACGGAATTTCAAAATATGATTTATCAGAGGAGGAAAAGGCTGTTTTAAAAGAGGCTATGAATAAAAATAAGCTACATTAAGTAGCTTAAAAAAGAGGGGAATATGTTTTATGATGAATTGAAAATATTATATCCTGTAAGTTCATATTGTCACAGTTTAAAATAAAAGAACCTTGGTCTTTAGCTTGAATAATTGAGTTGAGTTTTATTAAAGGGGTATTTGTTTCAGAGTATATGTATATATCTGAAGGAATGTTTTGGCTTATCTTATAAACTTCATAGCCTAGATTTTTTAATTCTTGATATATGTTTTCAAGGGAATCCTCTACGCTTATTATCATACAAAACCCTCCTGAATATATTTTTAGCAGGAGGGTTTTATGTTATTCTATGTATATTTTGGAATCACCTTATTGTAATGTTTGAATTAAGGTATAGTTTTTTAAGGGAAAGATATAAGGAAAAGGATATAACATCTGCCATTTTCATTACGAGGGATAGCCTAGTGTTCTGAAGAACAAAATATTCCATAAATCCTGACATGTTTACTATTCCTGTTATTGAAATATCACCAACGGGAGTAAGATTTTTGTTAACTCCAGCTCCAGGAAAGATAGGACCCTGATATAAATTTATTTTGCCTATGTTTTCAACTTTACCAAGGGAAGCATCTATGGCTATTATGTATGGGTTTTTGTAGTTTGAGTAAATCATTTCTATATAATTGTTTAAATTTTTAGCATGGACAGGAGTTTCAAGGGTACCATATATGTCAATTTCTTTTAAATTATAACTTTTAGTTAATTTGTCTCCAACTAAAGGGCCAAGGCAATCTCCTGTAGATCTGTCGGTTCCTATACAGAGGATGACTATTCTGTTTACCTCTACGTCTTTAATAAGATTTGTTATTTCATTAGAAAGAATGAATGGAGAATGTGGTTTGTCGCTTTCAATGGAAATTTGCAGCTTCTTTTCTTGTAGCATATAAAAACCTCCCTTTTGAATCTAGTTAAGATTTTTTCCAAAAGGGAGGCTTAATATACTATATAACTTGTATTTTTTTAAGGATGTTGTAAAAAACCATTAAAAATATAAGATATAGCATTCCTAAAAATCCATAGGCTTTAACTCCTATATAAATTGATGCAAGGACCATAATAGGATTCAAACCAAGATTTGAAGATACAAGCTTTGGTTCAACTATTTGCCTTATTATGGTGATGATTATATATATTATTATTACAGCTATGGCCATGTAATATTTTTTCATTATTACAAAGTATATAACTAAAGAAAAGTATATAAGGCCAACCCCTAGTATAGGGAATATATCTAATAGGGCACATACTAAGCTTAAAAGGAAGGCATAGCTAAGCTTTAAGCTCGTGAAGGCAATTAAGCTTTCTAAAAATGTTAAGCTTACTAATATAGAGTAGGATTTGATGTATCCTATAAGCATTTTATATGCTTCAGAAATAAATTCTTCGAATTTTTTCTTTCCGTTTTCATTGAATATACTTGTAAGTTCCATTTCATAGAGGGTTATATCTTTTGATAAAAAGTATGTGGCTATAAAAGTTATTATTATAATTAAAAATACAGAAGGCAGTTTTATAGCAAAGGATAAAATGGTATTTAAAAGGGTTTGTAGCATGTTAAAGGCAGAGGAAAATATCTTGTTAAGGTTTGTTTGTAGCTTTTCAATTATAAAAGGGTCTAAATTTCTTACATGCCTTTCAAGGTTTATAATAATATTTTGAATATAAGGGTATAAAGTATCAACATTTGGAATTTTAAAAAGAAGGGTTCTTGCTTCTGATATGATTTTTATTATTATTAAACTTAAGATATAAAATATTAAACTAAAGGTTATACCAGTAGTTATAATAGATGATAAAGCAACAGGAAGTTTAAATTGTTTTATTAAAAATTTGTTAAAAGGTTTGTTTATTAATGCTATAATAATAGCAAGAACAAAAGGTAGAGTGTAGGGAAGAGTCTTAAAGAATGTAAAAAATAATAGGGTGTAAATTAAAAGAAAAATAAAAAATCTTTTAAGTTTTAGTATAAAATCTTTATTAAACATTTTTTTCACCTCACTTTAATGTAAGAAGGGATATTATGGAGGAGTTGATAAAGGTAAATTATCTTGATATAGCCGTAGTGCTAATATTATTATACGGTAGTTTGGATGGAATGCAAAAGGGTTTTGTTTTAACTTTAGTAAGGTTGTTCTTTTTAGGGCTTTCGATCTACTTTTCAAAAGTTTTGTCTCCATATGTTATGGATTATATAATAAACAACACAAATATATATAGAAGTATGCAAAAAGTTTTTTTAGAAAAAATAAGCTCAAAGCAAACTCTAGATGTTTTAAATTTGTTTGTTGATAAAAAATATATATCAAGGATGGCTACAGATTTGTTTTTGACGGCAGCTACTTATTTTTTAGTTTTTTTAATTCTTAACATACTTTTTAATATAATTAGGGAAAACATAAAAATAAGGAAGGGTAAATTGGGTTTTTTAGATAAGTTATTGGGAATGATTTTAGGTTTTTTAAAATGTTTTTTTATAATATCTTTAATATTTGCTCTTTTAACTCCTATAATTAATATATCTTCAAGGGATAGTTTGCTAAATGAATTAATACAAAGTTCAAAGGTGGCAAAGTATTTTTATCATTATAATATAATTTTTCCTATTATAAAGAAAATAAATAGTTTGAGGTAGTTTTATTAATTATTTTTATATATCTTTATTTTGGTAAAAGTTTATTTTACCATAGATAAAAAAGGATGGTGGGTGATATAATGAAGGTATTAGATTGCAGAGGTCTTACTTGTCCGAAACCTGTTATATTAACAAAAAAAGAAGTAGAAGGGCAGGATTTTGACGAACTTCAAATAATTGTAGATAACAAAGCTTCAAAGGAAAACGTTGCTAAGTATTTAAAAAGCGCAAATGTAGCTTTTGATGTTGAAGAAAAGGATGGGCTATATTATTTTTATGCAAAAAAAGATGGAGATTTAAAAAAGGTAGAAGAGCCTATTGTTTGTAGTATAAGTAATGCAGAAATAGATACATCTTTAACTTATATAATATCGACGGATAAAATGGGATTAGGTGATGATAAGCTTGGAAGTATGCTTATGAAAAGCTTTATATATTCTTTAACTGAAATTTCACAAAAGCCGGGGACTATTATATTTTTAAATTCCGGAGTTTTTCTTACCACAGAGGGTTCAGATGTTTTAGACAGTCTAAAAAAGCTTGAAGAGCTTGGGGTAGAGATCTTATCCTGTGGAACATGTTTAGATTTTTATAATTTAAAGGAAAAACTTGTTGTAGGAACTGTAACTAATATGTATACTATAGTTGAAAAGATGAATTCAACAAAAACTATAAAAATATGAGGGATAGCTATGAATGTTCTTATAACATTTGACAGCACAAACTTTGCAATACAATGTGAAGCAGTATTAAAACAACAAGGAATAAAAGGCAACATAATGCCTACTCCAAGGGAGATAACAAAAAGCTGTGGAATTTCTATTAAAATATTCCATGATGATTTAGAAAAAGTAAAAGAATTAATTAAAGAAGGAAAAATAAAGGTTAAAAGGCTTTATAAGTTTGATGAAAATAAAATTTTTGAACCTATAGAGTAGCACACTTTAGGTGTGCTTTTTTTATTGAATGTATTTTAAAAATAGTGTAAACTTACTAAAGAGGTGAGAAATATGATTAACAATTTAGATTTAATGGGTATATTAGAGGTAGTTATAAAAATAATAGTTATTTTGATTTTGATGAAGGTTGTTATAAGGTTAGGAAGTAGATTAATAAATAACTTTTTTGAAAAGCAAAAAACAACGAAATTTGGGCTTAATGACAGAAAAGCTGATACTTTAAAGGAGCTTTTTAAAAGTTTATTAAGATATAGCGTTTATGTCCTTTCTTTTATTTGGATTTTTGAAACTTTAGGATTTGATGTAAAAACTCTTATTGCAGTTACAGGAGTTGCGGGCGTTGCTATAGGTTTTGGAGCACAAAGTCTTGTAAGGGATGTTATTTCGGGCTTTTTTATACTTATGGAGGATCAATTTGCTGTTGGAGATTATGTTACAATAGATGGGCTTTCAGGAGTAGTTGAGGCTTTAGGAATAAGAGTAACTAAACTTAGGGATTTTTCAGGAGACCTTCATATAATACCTAATGGCTCTATATCAAAAGTAACCAATAGGTCAAGAGGAAATATGAGGGCTTTGGTTGATGTTACTGTTGCCTATGAGGAGGATGTTGACAGGGCAATAGATTTATTAAAAAAAATATGTAAGGAAGTTAGGGATGATTTTGAAACTATAGTCGAAGGTCCCGAAGTTTTGGGGGTTGTAAATTTTTTAGAAACCGGTTATGTTATAAGGATAGTAGCAAAAACTTTACCAATGAAGCAATGGGATGTTGAAATGGAGCTTAGAAGAAGAATAAAAAGCCAATTTGATAAAGAAAAAATACAAATAGCTGTTCCTAAAAGAGTTATAGTAAACAAATGAAAGGAGTGGAATTTTGAAGGAGTTTTATTTAGGAGATGTAGTAGAAACAAAAAAGGAACATCCTTGTGGAAATAAAACTTGGGAAGTTATAAGGCTTGGAGCTGATATAAAAATAAAATGCTTAAAATGTGGAAGAATAGTAATGCTTCCAAGGTCTAAATTTGAAAAGGTTGTAAAGAAAATAATAAAAAGTGCACAAGATAATATTGCACAATAATAACTTATATGTTAAAATATTAAAGTCCCTGCCCATGTGATTGGGCCTTAGTCCAGAGGGAGGAGGTGAAAGGAATGAGAAGATACGAAACTCTTTTCGTAATCGCACCAAATGTAGCTGAAGAAGAAGTTAAGGCTACAATAGAAAAAATAAAGGGTGTAATTGAAAACGGCGGTGGAGTTATTGAAAATGTTGATGAGTGGGGCAAGAGAAGACTTGCTTACGAAATAAAGCATTTTAATGAAGGTTACTATGTATTAATTAACTTCACTGCGAACCCTGACTTACCTAAGGAAGTAGACAGGGTTTTAAGAATCTCCGACAATGTTATAAGACACATAGTTGTTAAATTAGACTAATTAAGGTGGGATATAATGAATAAAGTTTTTTTAATAGGCAGGCTAACTCGTGACCCTGAGATAAGATATACAGCAGGGACGGGTATTGCCGTGACCACCTTTACGTTAGCAGTTGATAGACCCTATGTAAATCAAAGTGGTCAGAGGGAAACAGATTTTATACCTATAGTTTGCTGGAGAAAGCTTGCGGAGCTTGTTGCTAATAACTTGACAAAAGGAAGGCTTGTTGCAGTTTCAGGCTCTATACAAACAAGAAAGTATCAGGCTCAAGATGGGACAAACAGGTATGTTACTGAAGTGGTGGCAGATGAAGTAAAGTTTTTAGACAGGCCAAAGGAACAGGCTGGGTCTTTTGTACAGGATGAAGTTGCAAGCGACGAAGGAGATTTCTTCCCTGTCGATGGTGAGGATGACATTCCATTTTAAAACTTAGGTAAGGAGGGGATATGATGTCAAACGCAAAGAAGGCAACAAAGCAAAAAAAGAAAAAGAGAGTTTGCGCATTCTGCGTTGATAAGATTGAATACATCGACTACAAGGATGTTGCAAGACTTAAAAAATATATAACAGAAAGAGCAAAGATTCTTCCAAGAAGAATTACAGGAAATTGCGCAAAACATCAAAGACAATTAACTGTTGCTATAAAGAGAGCAAGAAATGTTGCTTTACTTCCATTTACAACAGAATAAAGCTAAAAGGTGCCCGCTGGGCACTTTTTATTTTATTATTATGTGATATAATAAGAATAAATGATTGTGGTATTTGGAGGTGTTAAAATGGGGGAAGAATTGGATATAATGGGCAATATAAAACTTATAGAAACTTATAAAACGTTTTTGTTGACATCAGTTTCAGACCTTCATGTGTCAATGTTAAAGGGAAGTAGAGCTAACTTAGATGAAATAAAGGATGAATTATCACAAATTATAATATTGTCATATCTTTTAGCTAAAAAGCTTGGAATTGACTATTCTAGCATAGATGATAAAATAATTAAAAAATTAAGAGTTAGCCTTTCAGAGGATGAAAATCAAGAGAACGCCGACTATTTAAGTTTAATTACATATTTAAAGGAAGGTAGGGAATAGATTAGATGAATACAACAAGGGCGCTTATAGAGTCCGCACTTCTTACTGCTATTGCAGTGGTTTTAGTATTAGTTAGTATATATGTTCCTATATTTTATTTTATAGGTCTTTTCATGTGGCCTTTGCCAATTGCGCTTATTCAGATAAAGCATGGTTATAAATATAGTTTTATTTCTTTAATTGCAACAACTATTATAGTTCTTCTTTTTACTGATCCTTATACTGCTTTGGGATTTGCAATTACAAATGGTATATTAGGGATTGTTTTAGGAATAATGATAAAAAGAAAAGAAAGTGCTATAAATACTATATTTGTAATGATAATTATAAACATAATATCTGTTACGATATCAATAAAAATATTTGGACTAATAGCAGGTCAGGATTATATAAAACTTATTTTAGATGAGTTTTATAATAGCATAGATACAGCAAAAAGTTTTTATGAAAAACTAGGAATTCAAAAGGATTTATACGAAAATGCTTTAAAATCTATTCCTCCTAAAGAGATGCTTATGATGCTCATACCTTTTGCTATATTTTCTCATGGGTTTATTTCAGCTATGATAACCTATATTTTAGCTAAGAATATATATTCAAGATTTGGGATAGAACTAGATGGTATACCTAAGTTTTCAAACTGGTATATTCCTATAAAGCTAGCTATTTCAATTATGTTTATAGTTTTGATTGGATATATAGCTTCTTATTTTAAAATAAAAAATGCAGATGCAATACTTTTAAATTCTATGTATTTAATGCTTGTTGTATTTGCGGTAAACGGGCTTGCGGCCCTAAGTTTTTGGTTTGATAAGCAGGGGATTTCAAAGTCTTTAAAAGTAGTCCTTTTAGTGTTTGCTTTTGTATTTTTAGGAAATATACTATTTTTAATAGGAGTAGCTGACTATTCCTTGAATTTAAGGAAGTTAGATAAGTCAAGGATTAGGCATTCTCCAAAATAATGGAGGGTCGTTATGGATAATAAATTTAAAAATTTTATTCCTAATGTGAAAGTATATTTGTTTATAATAGCTTTACTTTTAGGGATATTGGCTTTTTATAATATCAACCTGTTATTTTTAGGGGTTGTTATATATTTTATCCTTCTTTATTATAATTTAAGAAGTTCAGAAATTAAGAAAAATGAGTTTTTTAAATTTATAGAGGATATTACAAGCAACATAGATTCTGCAGGAAGAAATACTTTATCTAAGATACCTATTCCCCTTGTCATAGCAGATAGCGAAGGAAAGATGATTTGGGCTAATAACTTTTTTTTAGAAAATGTTTATAAAAGTCCCTATGGAAAAAACATAAATATGATAATAAGTGATATTGATTTGAACAAAGTTTTAGAAAAAAATATAAGTAAAATGAATAAAGTGGCTGTTGGAGAAGAAGTTTATGATGTTTTAATAAACATAATTCGGTCAAAGTCTGGTAAAAATGTATATATTTTTTACTTCATAAATAAAACCAATTATTATGAGCTTTGTGATAATTATAACAATAAAAAAATGGTTGTTGCATTGATTGAAGTAGATAATTATGATGAAGTAGTAAAAAGCATAGATGATATAAACAGGCCTATATTAATAGCTGAGATAGATAAAAAAATAAATTCTTTTGCAAATAGCTTAAATGCTTTTGTAAGGAAATATGATGTAAATAAATACGTTGCTGTTTTTGAGCAGCAACATATAAACAAACTTATGGAGGAAAAATTTTCTATATTAGATGAAGTAAGGGAGATTTATTTTGGAAACAAAATACCTGCCACTTTAAGCATTGGAATAGGAATGAATGCCGAAAACCCTTATAAGATACATCAATATGCTGTAGCTGCAAAGGATCTTGCACTAGGAAGAGGTGGAGATCAGGCTGTAATAAAAGATGGAGAAAGATTTTTGTTTTTTGGAGGTAAAAGCAAAGAGGTTGAAAAAAGGACAAAAGTTAAAGCTAGGGTTATTGCTCATGCAATATCTGAGCTTATAAATCAAAGCAGTCAAGTTTTAATAATGGGTCATGAAACTCCAGATCTTGACAGTATAGGCTCAGCCCTTGGGGTATATAGGGGATGCAAGCAAAAAGGAAAAACTGCCTATATTGTTCTAAATAAGGTAAATAAATCTATTGAAAAATTGATGAACAAAATTAATAATAAAGAGTATGAAGGAGTTTTTATAAATAACGAAACGGCAAACATTATTGCAAACGATAAGACTTTACTTATTATAGTGGATGTTCATAGAAAAAACTTCCTTGAAAATCCAGAGCTTTTGCATAAAGTAGGTAATGTAGTTATAATAGATCACCATAGAAAAAGTGCAGATTTTATAGACAATGCAGTTATAACCTATATAGAGCCTTATGCATCTTCTACTGCAGAGCTTGTTACAGAGATTTTACAGTATATGAATGAAAGGGTTGAACTTACAAAGGAAGAAGCAGAAGCTTTGATGGCAGGCATATATGTTGATACTAAAAACTTTACTTTTAAGACAGGTTCAAGGACCTTTGAGGCTGCTTCTTTTTTAAGGAGAATGGGAGCAGATCTTATAGAGGTCAAAAAGCTTTTTGCAGATGATTTTAAAACCTTTATAGAGAGAATGGAGCTTATAAAAAGCGCAGAGATAAAAAACGGTATTGCAATAGCCGTTTATAGGCAACCTATTGATAACTTTTTGATAGTTCCTCAAGCTGCAGATGACCTTTTAAAAATAGATGGAGTGGAAGCTTCTTTTGTCCTTGCAAGGGTTGAAAATGAAGTAATAATAAGCGGAAGATCTTTAGGGGATATTAATGTTCAAGTTATTTTAGAAAGCATCGGTGGTGGAGGACATATGACCATAGCCGGTGCAAAACTTTCAGGCGTTAACGTTGATGAGGCTAAAAATCTTTTAGAAGAAGCAATAAAAAATTATATTAAGGAGAGTGACAGAAGATGAAGGTAATACTTCAAGCAGATATTAAAGGTGTAGGAAAAAAAGGAGATGTAATAAACGTATCAGATGGTTATGCAAGAAACTATCTTTTCCCAAAAAAATTAGCCGTTGAAGCAAATGAAGCTAATTTAAAAATTCTTGAAGTACAAAAAGCTAAAGAAGAAAAAAGAAAACAAGAAGAACTTCAAAGGGCAAAGGAAATAGCAAAGAAAATTTCTGAAATATCGGTTGAAGTTTTTGTAAAAGCAGGGGAAAATGGTAAAATATTTGGTTCAATTACTTCAAAGGATATAGCAGAGGCTCTTAAAAAGCAGCACGGAATTGATATAGATAAGAAAAAAATAGAACTTGATGAAGCTATTAAAATGATAGGAGTATATAATGTTGAAATAAAGGTATATCCTGATGTTACAGCAAAACTTAAAGTTAACATCAAGGCAAAGTAGAAAGGAAGATTTAAGTGAAAAACAATATAGCTAAAGATGTAAAAGAGCTTTTTAAGGGACAATATGAAAATCTAAAGGCAAAGGTTGATGCATTAATTACTAAACTTTATGATTTATATGGAGTTGAAAATATAAATTCTATTTTAAAAGAAGAAAATCTTTTGGATTCTTTATATTCTACGGATTTAAACGAAAAAATTTATGTTTTACAAAAGATTTTGCTAGATAAGGATGATTTTATAGACAATCCTTTGGATACTATAAGCCAATTAGAGGATAGAATAGCTTATATAGTTGCAAGAAGAAAAGTTGAGCTTGAACTTGAAAAAAAAGTAGATGAAATAATTGAAAGGAATAACGAGAGATTTATAGATGAAATAAAGTTAAATATAATAAAAAAACAAAGAGGCCCAGAAAATAGCAAGACCTTAAAAAAATTAGAAGAGCTTCAAAGACTTGATAATATAAAGCTTTCAAAAACTATAATGGAGGTTTTAAGGCCTTCTTCAGTAAGAGAAATTGTTGGACAAGAAAGAGCTATAAAGGCTATATTATCAAAGCTTGCTTCCCCATATCCTCAACATATTATACTTTATGGTCCTCCAGGGGTTGGTAAAACCACTACAGCAAGGCTTGCTTTTGAAATAGCCAAAATGTTAAAATCAACGCCTTTTAAGGAAGATGCTCCTTTTATAGAAGTAGATGGGACAACCCTAAGGTGGGACCCAAGGGAAATTACAAATCCTCTTTTAGGTTCTGTTCATGATCCTATATATCAAGGAAGCAAGAGGGATTTTGCAGAAAGTGGAATCCCAGAGCCAAAGCTTGGTCTTGTTACAAAAGCCCATGGAGGAATCCTTTTTATAGATGAAATAGGAGAGATGGACCCTATACTTCAAAATAAACTCCTTAAAGTTTTAGAGGACAAGAGGGTTGAATTTTCATCCTCCTATTATGACCCTGATGATGAGAATGTTCCAGCATATATAAAGAAAATTTTTGAAGAGGGAGCACCTGCTGATTTTATTTTGATTGGGGCAACTACAAGAAGTCCTGAGGAAATTAACCCTGCTTTAAGATCAAGGTGTGCAGAGGTATATTTTGAGCCCCTTTCAAGAAAAGATATACAAAATATTGTTATAAACGCTGCTAAAAAGTTAAAAATTAAAATGGATGATGAAATTCCAAGTATAATAAGCCAGTATACCATAGAAGGAAGAAAGGCTGTTAATATACTAGCAGATGCATATGGGTATGCTTTTTATAAAAGAAGAAGAAAGAGAGTTTTTATAAAAAAAGAAGATATTTTAGAAGTTATAAATCTTTCAAAAATGGTTCCTTATTATAAGAATTACGCAAAAGATGAAGGGGAAGTTGGAAAGGTATTTGGACTTGCCGTATTAGGATTTTTAGGAAGCATATTGGAAATAGAGGCGGTTGCTTTTGAAAAGGAAGGTGGAAGCGTAAGGTTTAATGATACGGCAGGAACTATGGCAAAGGATTCTGTATTTAATGCAGCTTCAGTTATAAGAAAGATTACAGGAATAGATATTTCAAATTATGATATTCATGTAAACATAGTAGGTGGCGGAAATGTGGATGGTCCTTCAGCAGGTGCAGCTATTACTGTGGCAATATTAAGCGCCATAACAGGAAAGAAAGTAAGGCAAGATACGGCTATTACCGGGGAAATATCTTTGCTGGGTGATATAAAACCTGTAGGTGGAATAAATGAAAAAATTTATGGTGCAATGCAGGCAGGAATGAAAAGGGTTATAATTCCAAAGGAAAATTTAGAGGAAGTTTATAAGGATTATGATATTGAGATAATCCCTGTATCAAGCATAGAAGAAGTTATAGAGGCTATTTTCTAGGAGGCGATTAAATGGATAAATTAAGGGTTCCTCCGCATAATATAGAAGCTGAACAGTCGGTTTTAGGTTCCATGCTTCTTGATAAAGATGCTATAGCTGAAGTTACAGAGATATTAAAGGGAGATGAATTTTATAAGGAATCCCATAAAATTTTATTTGATACAATAGTTGAAATATATGAAAAGGACGAACCTGTTGATACTATAACAGTAATAGACCTTTTAAAGAGCAGAAATCTTTTAGAGGCTGTAGGCGGGGTAAGTTATATATCAACAATAGTTACTGCTGTGCCTACTGTAGCTAATGCAAAGCATTATGCAAAAATTGTTAAGGAGAAGGCTCTTTTAAGAAGGTTAATAGCTGCATCTAATGAGATAATGGAAAAATGTTATCAAGAACCAGATGATGTTGAAGAGGTTTTAAGTTTAGCTGAAAAGTCTATCTTTGATATTTCGCAAAACAAAGCCGATACGGATTTTGAGCCGATATCAGATATTATAGCAAGAAGCTTTGATACTATAGAGCATTTATCTAAAACAAAAGGGGATATAACGGGAATACCTTCAGGATTTATAGATCTTGATAGAAAAACGTCCGGCTTTCAAAAAGGAGATTTCATATTGGTTGCAGCAAGGCCTTCTATGGGAAAAACAGCCTTTGTTTTAAACATAGCTTTACATGCTGCTTTAAGGGCTAAAAAAAGCGTTGCCATATTTTCCCTTGAAATGTCAAAGGAACAGCTAGCCTATAGAATGCTTTGTTCAGAGGCAAACATAGACATGCTTAAATTAAGAACAGGCGATCTTGATGAAGAGGATTGGTTTAGGCTTGCAAGGGCAGCCAATCCAATGGCCCAATCAAAAATATTTATAGATGATACTCCTGGAATTTCAGTAAACGAAATGAGGTCTAAGTGTAGAAGGCTTAAAATAGAAAAGGGGTTAGATCTTATAATAGTTGACTATCTTCAGCTTATGTCAGGTAGTAGAAGAAGCGAAAATAGACAACAGGAGGTTTCTGAAATCTCAAGATCTTTAAAGGCTCTTGCAAAGGAGATGGATGCCCCTGTTATTGCTTTATCTCAGCTTAGTCGTGCTCCAGAGGCAAGATCAGACCACAGGCCAATGCTTTCTGACCTTAGAGAATCAGGTTCCATTGAGCAGGATGCAGATCTTGTAATGTTTTTATATAGAGATGAGTATTACCATAAAGACACAGACAAGAAGAATATAGCAGAAGTTATAATAGCAAAACAAAGAAATGGTCCAACGGGAACCGTTGAACTTGTATGGCTTGGTCAATATACAAAATTTGCAAATCTTGATAGATACCACAATGCCTAAAAATGGAAAAGAAACTTGACATGAGTTTTTTAAAGTTTATAATTAAAATTGTTAGGATTTTCAATAAATAAACTTTACCTTTATGTATTTCTAAATTTAGAAATACATTGGAGGTGAGGTTTATGAATCAAGTGCTTGCACTTGAGAGAATTGAAAATCCTAATACAGTAAGAAAAAGTGGATATACTCCTGCTGTAGTTTATGGAAAGGGAATAGAAAATCCTCAAAAGATTAAGATTTTAAAGAAGGATTTATTAAAACTTTTAAGAAACAACAGTAAACATTCTAAGGTATATTTAGATTATAATAACAGCAGGTATTTTTGCATAATTAAAGATATTCAGTTTGATTATTTAAATAAGGATATTCTTCACGTTGAGTTCCAAGCAGTTCATGAAGATGAAGAGGTTAAGGTTTCTGTTCCTCTTGTATATGAAGGAGAGCAGCTTTTAGAATCAAAGGGATTTATCTTAGAAGTTTATGTTTCAGAAGTTGAATTAGAAGGAAAATTAAAGGATTTGCCAGATGTTATAAAAATTGATGTTAAGGATAAAAAGTTAGGGGATAAGATAACTGTAGAAGATTTAAAATTAAAGGAAGGAATAAAGGTATTAGATGATAAAGATAAGGTTTTAGCTGTAATATCTGAAGCTGAAACATCAGAGGAAGAGCTAGCAAGTTAGCTCCATTAGCTCAGCGGTAGAGCAGCTGATTCGTAATCAGCAGGCCGTCGGTTCGAATCCGACATGGAGCTCCAAGCTTATAAAGTGGGCGTTTAAAACGCCCACTTTTTTTGTTGTTAAAGACATTGGTATTATTTACAAAAAGTTTTAAAATACTTGAAAAATTTTTAAAATTTTATATAATTAAATTAAACTTAACAAGGAGGGAACCTTATGAAGCAGAAGATGAACAAGCTATTGTTGAGGCAAAAGTTGGTAATAATCTTCATGTTAATTGCTGTAATTCCTGCTATTATAACCACCACTATTTCTTTATATAATAGCAAAAAATTAGTAGAAGCTAAGGTTTTTAATTTAACAAAACAGATAGCGGATGAAAAAATAGCTTTTATTGATTCCTTTGTTGAAAAGATATCCTATGAAGTAAATTCGATAACCACAAATTCAGGAGTTTTAAATAAAGATAATAATACGATTAATAGTATTTTAAAGAATATTAAAGATGCAAACCCTAATGTATTGTTGATTTATATTGGAGATAGCAATAAAAGGATGAACATATATCCTAAAATTGAGCTTCCAAGCGACTTTGACCCAACTACACGTCCTTGGTATCAAGATGCTATAAAGTCTTTTGGGAATATAGTAATAACAAAGCCCTATAAAGATGTTGCTACTAATAAAAATATAATAACAATTTCAAAGGCCTTTAGGCTTTTAGATGGTAGTGTGGCGGTAATAGGCGTTGATGTAAGCATAGATACACTGATAAGCAACATAAACAAAACGCAAGTTGGACAAACAGGGTATGCGGCTTTAATTTTAGAAGATGGAACAATAATTGCCCATCCTAATAAGGATATGCTGCTTGTAAACATAGCTGAAAAGTATGACTTTGGTAAAAAAATTATTGAAATGAAGGAAGGAAATTTAAAATACACAGATAAAGAAGAAAAAATATCAGGCTTTGCAAAATCAAAGCAAACAGGTTGGATAGCTATTGCAACGATGAATGAGAGGGAATATGGAAAGGAATTTGAAAAATCAATAATTCAAACAGTTATATTTTTAATTATAACCCTAGGAATAGTAGCATTACTTGCCCT
>NZ_FNUK01000041.1 GCF_900108045.1 Caloramator fervidus
GATGCCTTGGCACCAGGAGCCGATGAAGGACGTGGTAAGCTGCGAAAAGCCACGGGTAGCCGCAAACAGGCAGTGATCCGTGGATGTCCGAATGGGGGAACCCGCATGGCGGAACGCCATGCATCCTTAGCTGAATAAAATAGGCTAAGGAGGGCACACCCGGGGAACTGAAACATCTTAGTACCCGGAGGAAAAGAAAGAATAATCGATTCCCTAAGTAGCGGCGAGCGAAAGGGGAGGAGCCCAAACCAAGCCTTTTAGGCTTGGGGTTGTAGGGACAGGTCGATATATCTTACTGGAACCTAGCCGAAGAGGTCTGGAAAGGCCCGCCACAGAAGGTAAAAGCCCTGTAGGCGAAAGGGGAAGGTGAGATGACCTGATCCAGAGTACCACGGGACACGAGGAATCCTGTGGGAAGCGGGGTGGACCACCACCCAAGGCTAAATACTACCTGGTGACCGATAGCGCATAGTACCGTGAGGGAAAGGTGAAAAGAACCCCGGGAGGGGAGTGAAATAGAACCTGAAACCTTGTGCCTACAAGCAGTCGGAGCTCGTTAATGAGTGACGGCGTGCTTTTTGTAGAACGAGCCAGCGAGTTACGGTATGTAGCGAGGTTAAGCCCCTTTGGGGTGGAGCCGAAGGGAAACCGAGTCTGAATAGGGCGGTAAGTTACATGCCGTAGACCCGAAACCGGGTGACCTATCCATGGACAGGGTGAAGATAGGGTAAAACCTATCGGAGGCCCGAACCACGTTGGTGTTGAAAAACCATGGGATGAGCTGTGGATAGCGGAGAAATTCCAATCGAACCCGGAGATAGCTGGTTCTCCCCGAAATAGCTTTAGGGCTAGCCTCAGGGCGTAAGTTTAGGAGGTAGAGCACTGACTGGGCTAGGGGCCGCGAGGTTACCGAACCCTATCAAACTCCGAATGCCTAAACTGAGACCCTGGGAGTCAGACCACGAGTGATAAGATCCGTGGTCGAGAGGGGAACAGCCCAGACCACCAGCTAAGGTCCCGAAGTGCATGTTAAGTGGGAAAGGATGTGGGATCTCTAAGACAACCAGGATGTTGGCTTAGAAGCAGCCATACATTTAAAGAGTGCGTAATAGCTCACTGGTCGAGAGGTCCTGCGCCGAAGATGTCCGGGGCTAAAACATGCCACCGAAGCTGTGGGCTCGAAGGAGCGGTAGGGGAGCTTCGTATACGGGCAGAAGCCAGACCGAGAGGACTGGTGGACTGTATACGAGTGAGAATGCTGGCATAAGTAGCGAGAAGTAGGTGAGAATCCTACTCGCCGAAAGCCTAAGGTTTCCTGGGGAAGGTTCGTCCGCCCAGGGTTAGTCGGGACCTAAGCCGAGGCCGAAAGGCGTAGGTGATGGGCAATCGGTTGATATTCCGATACCACCTGTAACCGTTTGAGAGACGGGGGGACGCAGGAGGATAGGCTGAGCGCACGGATGGAGATGTGCGTCCAAGGCGCGAGGCGTGCCTCTTAGGCAAATCCGGGAGGCTGAGCTGAGCGTTGAAGGGGAGCCGAAAGGCGAAGCAGCCGATTTCACACTGCCGAGAAAAGCCTCTATCGAGGTTGCAGGTGCCCGTACCGCAAACCGACACAGGTAGGCGAGGAGAGAATCCTAAGGCGAGCGAGAGAACCCTCGTTAAGGAACTCGGCAAATTGACCCCGTAACTTCGGGAGAAGGGGTGCCTGCGAGAGCAGGCCGCAGAGAATAGGCCCAGGCGACTGTTTACCAAAAACACAGGTCTCTGCTAAGTCGAAAGACGAAGTATAGGGGCTGACGCCTGCCCGGTGCTGGAAGGTTAAGGGGAAGGGTGAGAGCCCTGAACCGAAGCCCCAGTAAACGGCGGCCGTAACTATAACGGTCCTAAGGTAGCGAAATTCCTTGTCGGGTAAGTTCCGACCCGCACGAAAGGCGTAACGACCTGGGCGCTGTCTCGACGAGGGGCTCGGCGAAATTGTAGTGCAAGTGAAGATGCTTGCTACCCGCGATTGGACGGAAAGACCCCGTAGAGCTTTACTGTAGCCTAGCATTGGGTTTTGGTATTGTCTGTACAGGATAGGTGGGAGGCAGAGAAGTAGGGTCGCCAGGTCCTATGGAGCCGACGTTGGGATACCACCCTGATGATACTGAAGCCCTAACCGGGGGCCGTGGAACCGGTCACGGGACATTGCTAGGTGGGCAGTTTGACTGGGGCGGTCGCCTCCTAAAAGGTAACGGAGGCGCCCAAAGGTTCCCTCAGCGCGGTTGGAAATCGCGCGAAGAGTGCAAAGGCAGAAGGGAGCTTGACTGTGAGAGAGACATCTCGAGCAGGGACGAAAGTCGGGCTTAGTGATCCGGTGGTTCTGAGTGGAAGGGCCATCGCTCAACGGATAAAAGCTACCTCGGGGATAACAGGCTGATCTCCCCCAAGAGTCCACATCGACGGGGAGGTTTGGCACCTCGATGTCGGCTCGTCGCATCCTGGGGCTGAAGTAGGTCCCAAGGGTTGGGCTGTTCGCCCATTAAAGCGGCACGCGAGCTGGGTTCAGAACGTCGTGAGACAGTTCGGTCCCTATCCGTCGCGGGCGTAGGAAATTTGAGGGGAGCTGTCCTTAGTACGAGAGGACCGGGATGGACGAACCTCTGGTGCACCAGTTGTCTTGCCAAGGGCACAGCTGGGTAGCCATGTTCGGACGGGATAAGCGCTGAAGGCATCTAAGCGCGAAGCCCACCCCGAGATGAGATTTCCCACGCGAGAGCGGTAAGACCCCTGGAAGACTACCAGGTAGATAGGCCAGAGGTGTAAGCGTCGTAAGGCGTTTAGCTGACTGGTACTAATAGGTCGAGGACTTGATCTACTTGTGCAGTTGT
>NZ_FNUK01000010.1 GCF_900108045.1 Caloramator fervidus
TTCTTGTTCTGAATAGGAACGTCTTTAATTTTTTGGGTTCTGTAGTCATGGACTTTAGAAGTAGTAGAGCCACAAGAAGGGCAAACATGAGATTTTTTTTTAGTTTCAACATGAAATTCAACGAAATCATCACCATTTACAATATTTTTTACGAAAACATCTTTTAAATTAAGCAAATTATTGATAAAATTATTCCTAAGCACTTTATCAGATGCCTCCTTTCAAAATATTTTGTGGGTTAATTATATTTTAGCAAAGCTGGCATCTGAATAAAGTGCTTTTTTGTATTTAAAGAAAAAATGTTGAGGTTTATTTACCACCCCAACATTTATTATAGAACCTTTTTATGATAAATGATATAATTCATAAAAGCAAAAGACTAGTTGCAGAGGTGAAAAAATGGAAAGAATTCAAAAATATATTGCAAGATGTGGAGTAACTTCAAGAAGGAAGGCTGAAGAATTAGTAAAGCAAGGAAGGGTAAGGGTAAATGGAAATATAATAAAAGAAATTGTTATGGTTGATCCTCAAAAAGATATTGTTGAAGTTGATGGTAAAATAATAAAGCCTGAAGAAAATAAAGTTTATATAATGCTTAACAAACCTGTGGGATATGTTACAACTGTTAAAGATGATAGAGGTAGAAAAACAGTTCTTGATTTGGTTAATGTTAAGGAAAGAATTTATCCTGTAGGAAGACTTGATTATGATACGTCGGGGCTTTTGCTTTTGACTAATGATGGAGATTTTGCATACAAGCTTATGCATCCCTCAAAAGAAGTTGATAAAGTTTATATTGCAGAGATTGAGGGGATTCCTACGCAGGATGAACTTGAAAAATTTAGAAAAGGCCTTAGAATAGAGGATTATATAACTTCTCCAGCAAAAATAGATATTTTAAAAATAAAAGGTAAAAATTCTATAGTAAAAATTGTTATACATGAAGGAAAGAACAGACAAGTAAGAAAAATGTGCGAAAAAATAGGTCATAAGGTTGTAAGATTAAAGAGGATTCAAATAGGGAATATAAAGCTTGGCGATTTAAAATTAGGACAGTGGCGATATTTAACTAAAGAAGAAATAGATTGGGTAAAGAAATTATAAAAGGGGGTTTTAAGGTGTATAAAATAGTTTTAAAAGCAACTAGGATGGCTCAAGACATAGTAGAGAAGGTTTTAAAGGAAGATGATTTTGCCGTAGATGCTACTTTAGGAAATGGAAATGATACCTTATTTTTAAGCAGTATTTTAAATAAAGGTAAAGTATATTCTTTTGATATACAATCTTATGCTGTAGATAAGTTTAAAAAAGTCTTAGATGAGAAAAATATAAGAAATGTTATCTTAATTAACGATGGACATGAAAATATTTTAAAATATATAAATGAGCCTATTAAAGTTGTTATGTTTAATTTAGGATATTTACCAGGGGGAGACCAAAGCATAATTACAAAGCCAGATACTACTTTAAAAGCTTTAGAGGATTCATTAAAAATATTAAAACCCGGTGGAATTGTTACTATCGTTGTCTATACTGGTCATGTTGGAGGGAAAGAAGAAGAAGTGGCTTTGAAAAACTACATAAAATCATTAGATCCTAAAGTTTTTTCAGTAATGCAGATTAAATTTGTAAATAGGGATGAAAAAGCTCCGTATTTAATTGTTATTGAAAAGAATGACAGTTGTAATGTAAATAAATAAGATATTCTTTGTTTGTGTAAAATTTTAGAACTTTTATTTTTGAAGGTGGATTTATTTTGTTTCCACATTTTAAGCAAACAAAATTTCCATTAAATATATAGTCGGTATGTTTTTCAATTTTTATGTTGTTAATATATTTTTGCCAACTATTCCAGCCAGTTTTACAAAGTTTTATTCTGTTTTTAGGATCAGCTAAAACCCAACGTAGTAATTTATGAAAATGAAAGGGATATCTTGTATAATTTATATAATCTTGAGGAACGCCAAGGTTTATGATGTATTCTTTAAATGTATTTTCAACTAAGCTTTGCAAAGGATCTGTTATTTTAGTGTTAAAAATTTTAAATCCCTTGTTTGTTAAATAGTTTCTTGTTTTATTAAATATATATCCTCTGCATATATTAATTTCTTCATTTTTATTTATGTTAAGTTTTTTTATACCATTTTCAACTATTTTAATGCAGTAATCTTCAAATTTTTTTTCTTGAAAGTGTGGATATTGAAAATATTTTATAGGAATAATGTCATAATAATATTCAAGGGTTGATGTTCTAATTATACCTATTAATGTTCCTCCTACTAAACTTCCACTGCCAGCATCGTCTATTTGTATCATCTTCATGCTCCTTTCTTTCTTTTTATATTTAATATTTCCATAAAAGGAGGTATTTTATGAGAATTCTTATATCAAATGATGATGGGATTTATGCAAAAGGTATTTATTATTTAGCAAAAGAGTTAGAAAAAGATCATGAATGTATAATAGTGGCTCCAGATAAACAAAGAAGTGCAGCAGGTCATGCTATTACATTACACAGACCTATAACGGTTAAAAAAGTTAAACTTGAAGGAATTAAGAGTATAGCATATAGTGTTGATGGTAAACCCGCAGATTGCGTTAAGGTTGCCATAGAAAAGCTTTTAGAAGATAAAATAGATATGATAATTTCAGGAATAAACAACGGTTTTAATTTAGGAACAGATGTAATATATTCAGGGACAGTATCAGCAGCTGTAGAAGGAGCTATATATAAGATACCTTCTATTGCAGTCTCTGTTGATTTTAATGCAGATGATGAGTATTACAAAAGGGCAGCTAGACATGTAAAGAAGATAGCTGAAACTTCATATTCTAAACTAAAAAATGATGTTGTGTTAAATATTAATGTTCCAAAGGAGGATATAAAAGGAATAAAGGTTTGTAGCTTAGGAAACAGGATTTATGTAAATGCTTATATAGAGGAAGAAACAGGTAATGAAGGTGAAAGAAAGTTTCAACTTGCTGGAGAAGTTAAAGACTTTGATGATGTTGACACTGATGTATTTTATATAAAAAATGGATATATAACTGTAACACCTTTACACTATGATTTGACTAATTTTAACATAATAAATGAGGTTAATTTATGGCTGACAAAGGAGGTTATTTTATGAAAAAAATGCATGAAGACCTACACTTGATTGCATTAATGGAATTTAAAAGTTATGATGAGATGTATAAAGTGGTTGACTTTTTGAATAAGAATTTGAAGAAATATGGATTAATATTTGGTTTAACCAGAAAAGATGGAAAGGATACTATCTCTATATATGATGCCGAATATACAAATTATGAACAAAATACCGAAAAATGAAGGATATATTGCAAATTTTGAAATTTAATGATAAAATATAATTGATTTTTAGAAAATTGCAATACTGCAATTTACAAAGAAAAGGGGTAGAATATGGAAGGGAATAGACAGGATTTGATAAAGATAATTCAAATGAAGTTTCCAAGGTTAAGCAAGGGGCAAAAGATAATAGCAGAATATATTTTAAAGCATTATGATAAGGCTGCTTTTATGACAGCTGCAAAGCTTGGACAAACAGTTGGTGTAAGTGAATCTACTGTTGTTAGATTTGCTAATGAATTAGGGTTTAGTGGATATCCAAGTCTTCAAAAAGAGTTACAGGAGCTTATAAAGACAAAGCTCACCTCTGTTCAAAGAATTGAAATTACTAATGAACTTATTGACGAGGAAAATCCTTTAAAAAGCGTATTAAAAGCTGATATAGAGAATATCAGGGTTACCTTGGAAAAAATAAATCAAAATACCTTTGATGAGGTAGTAAGTGAAATTTTAAAAGCTAATAGAATATATATAGTAGGTTTCAGAAGCTCTCAGGCTTTAGTTGAGTTTATGGGATTTTATTTAAATTTAATTTTAGATAATGTAAGAGTAATTTCAAGGGGCGTAAGTGATGTATTTGAGCAACTTTTAAGAGTAGGAGAAGGGGATTTAGTTATAGGAATATCTTTTCCTAGATATTCTTTAAGAACCATAGATGCCTTAAAATTTGCGAAAGATAGAAATGCAAAGGTTGTTGCTATTACTGATAGTCTTCTTTCTCCTTTAGCAGCCCATGCAGATTACACGCTAATAGCTCAAAGTAATATGGTATCTTTTGTTGATTCATTAGTTGCTCCACTAAGTCTTATTAATGCTTTAATAGTTGCTGTTGGAGTTAAACAAAAGGATGTTATCTCTGAAACATTTAAGACATTAGAAAATATATGGGAAGAATATAATGTTTATGGTGGCCGTTCAAAGAATTATGATTAATATTTTTGAGATTTTTCAAAAAATAATAAAAAAAGTATGATTTATTTAAAAAATTTATGATAATTATGAAATATATTATTTTTTTGACTTGAATTTTTGCAAGAAATCATGCATAATGGTAGTGTAAGGTTTATTAAGGGGGGTTTTATTAATGGCAAAGGAAAATTTAAACCCATTTGAGAATGCCCAGAGACAATTAAAGGAGGCATGTGATAAGCTAAATATTGATCCAGCAGTATATGAAATTTTAAAGGAACCTCTAAGAGTTCTTGAAGTTTCAATTCCTGTTAAGATGGATGATGGAACAATAAAGGTATTTAAGGGATATCGTTCTCAACACAATGATGCAGTAGGTCCAACAAAAGGTGGAATTAGATTCCATCCGAATGTAACAATGGATGAAGTTAAAGCATTATCATTATGGATGACTTTCAAATGTGCAGTTGTAGGAATTCCATATGGTGGAGGAAAAGGTGGAGTTATAGTTGATCCAAAAACATTATCACAAGGTGAATTAGAAAGATTAAGCAGAGGATATATTCAAGCTATACATAAGTTAATAGGTGAAAAGGTAGATATACCTGCTCCAGATGTTAATACTAATGGACAAATTATGGCTTGGATGGTAGATGAATATAATAAACTAGTTGGTCATAGTGCTGTTGGAGTGTTGACAGGAAAGCCAATTGAATTTGGAGGTTCATTAGGAAGAACAGCTGCAACTGGTTTTGGTGTTGCAGTAACAGCAAGAGAAGCTTGCAGAGTGATGGGAATAGATATAAGCAAGGCAACTGCTGCTATTCAAGGATTTGGTAACGTTGGAAGTTATTCAGCATTGAATTTAAATAGATTTGGTGCAAAGGTAGTAGCAGTAGCTGAATGGAATGGAATTATTTATAAAGAAGATGGAATTGATGCTAAAGAATTGATGGAATATGTTAAGGCTAATAAGACAATACTTGGTTTCCCAGGAGCTAAAGAAATTACTCCTGAAGAATTCTGGTCATTAAATGTTGATATTCTTGTTCCAGCAGCACTAGAAAATGTTATAACTACAGAAAATGCTCACTTGATTAATGCTAAGATAATTGTAGAAGGTGCTAATGGTCCTGTAACTCCAGATGCTGATAAGATATTAGAAGAAAAGGGAATATTGGTAGTTCCAGATATATTAGCAAATGCTGGTGGAGTTACTGTATCATACTTTGAATGGGTTCAAAACTTAATGGGATATTATTGGAGCGAAAAAGAGGTTGAAGAAAAAGAAGAAGATCTTATGGTTAGAGCATTTAATGCTATTTGGGACATTAAGCAACAATACAATGTTTCAATGAGAAATGCTGCTTACATGCATTCAGTAAAGAGAGTAGCAGCAGCAATGAAGGCAAGAGGTTGGTATTAAAATTAATTTTTGAAGTAAACTATCCTAATGCAACATGCATTAGGATAGTTTTTTGTCTTATTATGTAATGTTTGTTTGGGTAAAATATGTTATAATAAACAAGGTTTATTAATTTAATCTAAGGAGGGTAATATGAAAAAAGTAATAGTTGTTGGTGGCGGAGCATCTGGAATGATGGCTGCGATAATTGCTGCAAAATATGGCAAACAAGTTTTGCTGATAGAAAAAAATGATAGGCTAGGAAAAAAGATACTTATAACGGGAAAAGGTAGATGCAATGTTACAACAAGTAAAGGCATAGAGGACATAATACAAAATATACCTGGAAATGGCAAGTTTATGTATAAAGCATTAAATACTTTTTCAAATTTTGATTTAATTAATATGATAGAGAAAAAAGGGGTTAAGCTTAAGATAGAACGAGGTGATAGAGTTTTTCCTGAAAGCGATAAATCAATTGATATTGTAAAAGCATTTGAAGGTTATCTTAAAGATTATAAAGTAAAAATTATGTTAAATACAAAGGTAACAGATATTTTAGTTGAAAATAATAAAGTAATTGGAGTTGAAATAAATAATAAAGAAAGGTTATATTCTGATGTTGTAATTTTAGCAACTGGAGGTGCATCATATCCTGGAACAGGCTCTAGTGGAGATGGATATAAGTTTGCTAAAAAATTAGGTCACACTATAATAGACCTTAAACCTTCCCTAGTTCCATTAATAACCAAAGAAGAATGGATTAAGGAACTTATGGGACTTACTTTAAAAAATGTTGCTATAAAGGTTAAACATAGAAGCAAAGTTATATATGAAGATTTTGGTGAGATGCTTTTTACTCATTTTGGCATATCAGGACCTATAGTGTTATCAGCAAGCAGAAGCATAGTGGATGTTTTACCTTCTGAAGTTGATTTTTACATAGATTTAAAACCTGCGTTAACTCGTGAAGAGCTTAATAAAAGAGTACTTAGAGATTTTGAAAAGTTTATTAATAAGGATTTTAAAAATTCACTAGATGAGCTTTTGCCAAAAAAATTAATACCTGTTGTTGTAAAATTATCTGGAATTGAGCCAAATAAAAAAGTTCATTCAATTACAAAACAAGAAAGATTAAATCTTGTTAATCTTTTAAAGGAATTTAAATTAACAGTTATAGGAACAAGACCAATAGAAGAAGCTATTGTAACAAGGGGAGGAGTTTCTGTAAAAGAGGTTAATCCTCAAACTATGGAGTCGAAAATAGTAAAGGATTTATATATAACTGGTGAATTATTAGATGTTGATGCTTATACAGGAGGTTTTAATTTACAGATTGCCTTTTCAACTGGATATTGCGCAGGATATTTTTGTTAGGAGTGATGCTTGTGTTTTCTATAAGAGGAGCGATAACTGTTGATAAAGATACAAAAGAAGATATTTTTGAAGCTACCAAAGAACTATTTAAAAAGATAGTAGAGTTAAATGACCTAAATATAGAGGATATCGTATGTATTATATTTTCAGTAACAAAAGATTTAAAAAGCGCATATCCTGCAGAAGCTATAAGACAGATGGGAATTACTTATGCTTCTTTGATGTGCCTTCAGGAGATGTTTGTAGAAAATAGTTTATCAAGATGTATTAGAGTATTAATTTTGGTTAATGGTGATAAAAAACAAAATGAGGTAAAAAATGTTTATCTTAAAGGTGCAGTTAATTTAAGACCTGAATTTAGTGAAGGAATTTAAGAAAATGTATAGAAATATAATAATATTTAAAAGGGGAGTTGCATATGAAAAAAATAAGTATAGCCATTGATGGTCCAGCTGGAGCAGGGAAAAGTACTATAGCAAAAATTATAGCGAAAAAATTAAACATAGAATATATTGATACAGGTGCTATGTATAGGGCGGTAACTTTAAAAATTTTAAGAGATAACATTGACATAAATGATAAAGAGCAGCTTTTAAATATGCTTAATAATATTGAAATTAAGTTTGTAAATAATAGAATTTATTTAGATGGATTAGATGTTTCAGAAGAAATAAGGATGCCACATGTAGGAAAGTATGTTTCACAGGTTGCTGCTATAAAAGAAGTTAGAGAAAAGCTTGTATTATTACAAAGAAATATTGCTAAAAATTCTAGTGTTATCATGGATGGTAGAGATATTGGAACAAATGTTTTAAAAGATGCAGATGTAAAAATATTTTTAATAGCTTCTGTTGAGGAAAGAGCAAAAAGAAGATATAAAGAGCTTAAACAAAAAGGTATAGAAGTTTCTTATGAAGATATTTTAAGGGAAATTGAAAAAAGAGATTTTATAGATTCAACTAGGGAGGTTAACCCTTTAAAAAAGGCAGAAGATGCTATAATTGTTGATAGCAGCAATAAAACGATAGATGAGGTTGTAGAAGAAATTTTAAATATTATTAGCTTTAAAATTAAGGGGTGTGAGTATGGTATTATATAATGTTTTAAAGTTTATAGCAAAAATTGTATTTAATTTGATTTATAAAATAGAAGTAGTAGGGCTTGAAAATATTCCTGAAAAAGAAGGTGCTTTAATTTGTCCTAATCATTATACTTGGGCTGATCCTGTTATTGTTGGTATAGTTACTCCAAGACCTATTAGGTTTATGGCTAAGGTAGAGGCATTTAAAAATCCTTTTTTGAGGTTTTTGCTAAAATACCTTGGAGCTTATCCAGTAAGAAGAGGTGAGGCGGATCTTAATGCTGTTAAAAATACGCTAAAATTGTTAAAAGAGGGGAATTTAGTAGGGTTATTTCCTCAAGGAACCAGAGTTAAAGGGAATGATCTTGGGAAAGCCCATTCGGGAGTAGCATTGTTTGCTATTAAATCGGGTAAAAAAGTAATTCCTGTTTATATAAGTGGTAATTATGTTCCATTTACTAAAATGAGGGTTGTGTTTGGAAAACCTATTGATTTTTCTGTTTATAGTAAGGACAAGCTAACTGGCGACGATTATTTTAATTTAAGCCAGATAGTTATACAAAAAATTAGGGAATTAAAAGAGGGGGAAAATTAACATGGAGTTAATTGTGGCTAAAAGTGCTGGATTTTGCTTTGGAGTTAAAAATGCTATGGATAAAGCTTTAAAGACAGCGGAAGAAGAAAAAAATGTAAAAACTTTAGGGCCAATCATTCATAATCCTGATGCAGTAAATCTTTTAGAAAAAAAAGGAATTTTTGTAGTTGAAAGTATTGATGATGTAAAGCCTGAGGATACTGTAATAATAAGATCTCATGGAATTGGAAAAAAAGAATTATTAGATCTTAAAGAAAAAGGAGTTAATGTAATAGATGCGACTTGTCCTTATGTTAAAAATATACACAATATAGTAGAACAAAATTATTCTAAGGGATATAAAATAGTTATTATAGGAGATTCTGAACATCCAGAGGTTAAAGGGATAAATGGTTGGTGTGATAATAGTGCTATTATAATAAAAGATGTAGATGAGGTAAATGAAGAAAAGTTTAAAAATCAAAAGGTATGTGTTGTTGCACAAACTACGTTTAATTTGAAAAAGTGGCATTTGATTGCAAGTAAAATAATTTTTTATGCAAAGGAGTCTTTAGTTATAAACACTATTTGTAGTGCTACTGAAATAAGACAAAAGGAAACAGAAGAAATAGCTAAGAATGTTGATTTGATGATAGTTATTGGTGGAAAAAATAGTTCTAACACCAAAAAACTTTATGATATTTCTAAAGATAATTGTGAAAACGTTATTTTTATAGAAAATGCTGATGAGCTTGAAGTTGAAAAAGTAAAGGATTATGAAAAAATAGGAATAACAGCAGGAGCTTCAACGCCCCAGTTTGTAATTGAAAAGGTTATAGAAAAATTAAGCAATATTATAGATTTAGATGAAGAGGTTAGTAATGAGGATATTGATTATTTTAGTGATTTTAAAAGGCTTGAAGTTGGTGATATCATAAAGGGAAAGGTAATACATGTTACAGAAAATGAGGTTTATTTCGATATAGGATATAAATCTGATGGGATCCTTTTAAAAGAAGAAGTTGATTCCTTTGTGAATTTAAAAGAACAGTTTAAATTAGGCGAAGTTTATGATGTTGAAGTAATTAAGTTAAATGATGGAGAAGGAAATGTGTTGCTTAGTAGAAAAAACATTGAACGTATGGAGTTTATAGAAAAATTAAAGCAATGTAAATTAGATGGAACATTGATAGAAGTTGAGATAGTAAAGAGTATTAGAGGTGGATTTGAGTGTAGGATAGGCGATATAAAATGTTTTATGCCGTTATCCCATTCAGGGCTTAGTTTTCAAGATAGTTTAGAAAGTATTGTAGGAAAGAAGTTTAAAGTGAATATTTTAGAGGTTAAAGAAGATGAAAATGTTGAGATTATAGTTTCAAGAAAAGATGTAGCAAAGCAAGAAAAATTAGAAAAAGCAAGAAAAAAAATAGAAAGCTTAAAAGAAGGAGATGTTCAAAAAGGTAAGATTAAAACTATTATTGATTCTGGAGTTTTTGTAGATGCTAATGATTATGATGTGTTTATTCCTATTTCAGAATTATCATGGAAAAAGATACAAAAACCCAGCGATGTAGTAAATATAGGTGATAACGTTGAGTTTATGATAATAAAGATAGATAGAGCTATGGTAAAAGTTACGGGAAGCATAAAAAGGACTATGGAAACTCCTTGGGAAAAGTTTACTAAAAAGTATTCTGTAGGAGATATAATTGAGGGGAAAATAGTTGGATTTGCTGATTTTGGAGCCTTTGTTGAATTAGAAGACGGGGTACAAGGTCTTGTGCATATTTCTAATATGTCCTATATAAAAATAAATAGACCTCAAGATATAGCTAGAATAGGTCAAAAGGTTAAGGTAAAGATAATAGATATTGATTATGAGAATAAAAAAATATCTTTATCAATGAAGGATGCTAAAAGTAAAGTTACAGGTTAAGGTGGGCAATTAGAGGCCTACCCTTATTTTTTTATGTAGAATTATTGCTTTTTTTGAAAATAGTTATATAATTAATTTTAGTAGTGAAATTATTTAAATATAAAAAAACGAGATTTAATGAGAAAAATTAAGGATTTTCAAGTATAATTTAATATAATTTTAGATTTTCTGCAAAATACTTGACTTTTTGTTTGATTTTGATAAAATTTAATTATTGTAAAAATAGAAAAGGAGGTTGAGAGTTAGAATGAATGCATTGGGACGTCACATTATAGCAGAAATTTATGGATGTGATGCTGAAATTTTGAATGATAGAGAAAAAATTGAAAAGATAATGGTTGATGCAGCTCTTGCCGCAGGTGCAGAAGTTAGGGAAGTAGCTTTTCATAAGTTTAGTCCTTTAGGAGTAAGTGGAGTTGTTGTTATATCTGAGTCTCACCTTACAATTCATACTTGGCCAGAATTGGGATATGCTGCTGTAGATGTGTTTACTTGCGGCGATCATATAAATCCTTGGGATGCTTGCAATTACATGACAGAAAAATTTGGTGCAACTCATATTACCGCAACTGAAGTAAAAAGAGGTTTATTTGATCAGCCAGTTCAAGTAAAAGTTTCATCCTTATAAATAAAAAATGCGCCCTGATAAAAGGACGCATTTTTTATTTTTATTCTATGGCTTGTGATAAAGGAGGAACTACTTGTTTCTTTCTTGATATAACACCAGGTAGGAAGAAAGAGTTTCCTTCTACTTTTACATTGAAAGCTTTTTCTATAATTTCTTTTTGTTCTCCTACAAATAACATTTCAGAACCTTCTTTTATAATATCTGTTAACATTATTAATAAAAGATCATATCCTTTTTCTTTGCATAAATTATCCATGAATTTCAAGATATCTTGTTTTATATTTTGTAGGCTATCAAGGTCCATTGTATTAAATTGGCTTACACCTATATTGAATTTTCCAAGTTTAAATTCTTTAAAATCTTGATAGAATATTTCTTCTGGAGTTTTACCTTGTAAGGAAGTTCCTGCTTTAAACATATCAAGTGCAAAAGTATCTATATCAATTTCTGCAATTTCTGCAAGTCTTTCTGCTGTTATTTTATCTATGTAAGTACATGTTGGAGATTTAAATTTTACCGTATCGGATATAATAGCAGCACATAATAGGCCGGCTATACTCTTTGAAGGCCTAATTCCATTTTCAAAGTACATATTTGCAACTATAGTGGAAGTGCTTCCTACAGGTTCATTTCTAAAGTAAATAGGTTTTCCAGTTTGAATGTCAGCAATTCTGTGGTGATCAATTATTTCTAAAATTTCAGCATCTTCTATTCCATGAACGCTTTGAGCTTTTTCATTATGGTCTACTAATATTACATATTTCTTTTTGTTAGAAATTAAATGATATCTTGAAATAAATCCATAAATTTTATTGTTTTCATCTAAAACAGGATAACTTCTATATCTTGTTTGTAGCATTTTTTCTTTTATTTCATCTACAAGGTCATCTGTATAGAATAATACAATATTTTCTGTTGTCATTACATATTTTATTGGTATGCTTTGATTAATTAATCTTGAAGTTGTAAACGTATCGTTAGGAGTTGATATAATTACGCAGTTTGATTTTTTAGCTAAATCTAACACTTCTTCTTCTACTTCAAATCCTCCAGTTACAATTAAGCAGTTGGCCCCAAGTTCAATAGCTTTTTTCTGAGCATCTGCTCTGTTTCCAACTATTACTATATCTCCTTTATCAATAAAAGGTTCCATACTGTTTGGTGCTAAAGATGCTACAACTATTTTACCGCTAGTATTAAATTTAGATTCATCTCCTAATATTAATTTTGCATTTAAAGTTTCTAATATATTTTTTAAAGGGGTTCTTATTATATTGTTTTCTAGGGTATCCATGTATTCATTTGTTATATTAGATTGAGTAACTAACCCTAAAAACTTTTCATTTTCATCTACTACTGCAAGGGTTTTAACGTTATTTTTTTTCATTAATGACCATGCTGTTTTTAAAGAAGCATCAGGTGATACTGGAATTGCTTTGTCTAAGTTTAAATCAGCTATTTGAGTTTTAACTGTTGAAAGAAGTTCAGGCACAGGAATGCCAAAATAGTTTAAAACAAATTCTGTTTCTTTGTTTATATCGCCAAGTCGTTTAGCTATAGCGTTAAAGCCGAGGCGTTTTTTAAGTTCAGCATATGCAATTGCAGCTGCAATTGAGTCAGTATCGGGATTTTTATGACCAAATACGTAGATTACATCTTTCATTTCTTTCATCCAAACACCTCCTATAATTTACCTTATTTATTATACCTAATAATTTATAAATTTCAAATATGATATTTCGATTTTGTGATATAAAAACAAAATAAAAAATATAATTTACTGTAAGAATTAAAAAATTACTAACATATTTCGATTAAGGGGGATGATAACTTGGCACTTCTTGAGACAGATTTAAAAAAAGATAATGCATATTTTGGATTAAGTAAACATGAAGTAAAAAAGAGATTAGATAAATATGGGTATAATGAAATAACAAAGAAAAAAAGAAAATCTCCAATACTTATTTTTTTATCTCAGTTTAATGACTTTATAGTTTGGGTATTAATTGCAGCAACTATTGTTTCGGCATTTTTAGGAGAAATTGCAGATGCTATAACTATACTGATTATTATATTGATGGACGGAATTTTAGGTTTTATTCAAGAATATAGAACAGAATGTGCATTAGAAGCTTTAAAGGAACTTGCATCACCTACTGCAAAGGTTATTCGTGAAGGAAAGAAGATGGTTATAAAAGCTAGGGAAATAGTTATAGGGGATATTGTAGAATTAGAAAGTGGAGATAGGGTTCCTGCAGATATTGTAATTTTAAAGACAGATTTTATTCAAACAGATGAATCTCTTTTATCAGGTGAGTCTTTGCCGGTAGAAAAAAGAGAATATGATGGTAAGAGTATAAAACCTGAAAATATGCTTTATATGGGATGTTTAATAACTAAAGGTAAATGTATTGGCAAAGTTATAGCAACTGGTATGAATACAGAAATGGGTAAGATAGCTGATATGCTTGATAGCATAGAGGATTCTAAGACACCTCTACAGGAAAAATTAAACAAACTAGGTGAATACTTGGTTTATCTTATCTTAATAATTTGTGCTTTAGTTACTGCTACTGGAATAATAAGGGGCGAAAATATCTATAAAATGTTTTTGGTGGGAGTAAGTTTAGCCGTCGCTGCAATTCCAGAAGGCCTTCCGGCAATTGTTACTGTTTCACTTGCGCTTGGAGTTCAAAGGATGATGAAAAAGAATGCAGTGGTAAGAAGGCTTCCAGCTGTTGAAACATTAGGATGTACTCAAGTTATATGTTCAGATAAGACAGGAACATTAACTCAAAATAAAATGACTGTTAGAAAAATTTACTTAGATAAACTATATAGCATTACTGGTGAAGGTTATAATACTAAAGGGGAAATACAGTATAATGGTTTGACAGTAAATTTGGAAAGGAATGAAGCTTTTAAAAAGCTGATGGAATGTAGTGTTTTATGCAATAATGCTGTTTTAGAAAAAAACAATATATCAGGTGATCCTACTGAAATAGCTTTGCTTGTTATGGCGGCAAAATGTGGATACACAAAGGAAAAGTTAAAAAATTTTATGTTAATTAAAGAAAATCCCTTTGATTCAGATAGAAAGATGATGTCTGTATTAGTTCAAAAGGATGGAAAAAGATATTTATTTGTAAAAGGTGCAGCAGAAAAAATACTTCAAAGATGTAAATATAAAATTAGTGATGATGATATAGTTGAATTTACTGAAAAAGATAAAAAATTTTTATTAAATATTAATGATGAAATGGCAAAGGAAGCTTTGAGAGTTTTAGCTCTTGCCTATAAACAGGTAGATAGAGATGATACGGAAAATGATTTGATATTCATAGGTTTATTAGGCATGATAGATCCACCGAGAAGGGAAGTTTATAATGCAGTTTTAGAATGTAAAATGGCAGGCATTACTCCTGTTATGATTACAGGAGACCATAAATTAACTGCTGCTGCAATAGCTAAGGAGATAGGTATATTAGGAAATAATGATAAAGTCCTTACAGGAGATGAGCTTAATAAGCTTTCAGATAAGGAATTAGAAAAAATAATTTCAGATGTAAAAGTTTTTGCAAGGGTGACTCCAGCCCATAAATATAGAATTGTTAAAGCTTTTAAAAGAAAAGGATTAGTGGTTGCAATGACTGGAGATGGGGTAAACGATGCTCCAGCGGTAAAAGAAGCTGATATAGGAATAGCTATGGGACAGGCAGGAACAGATGTTACTAAAGAAGCAGCATCTTTAATTTTACTTGATGATAATTTTGCTACAATAGTAGCTGCCGTAAAAGAAGGAAGAATTATATATGAAAATATACGAAAATTTATAAGATATCTACTTTCGTGTAACATAGGTGAAGTACTAACGATGTTTTTAAGTTCTTTGTTAAATTTACCTTTACCTCTTTTACCTATTCAAATTTTATTTGTAAATTTAGCAACTGATGGTCTACCTGCTATGGCTCTTAGCATGGAAAAAGGTGAAAAGGATATTATGCAAAGAGGACCTAGAAGGAAAGATGAAAGTATTTTTTCAGATGGACTTGTTCATAAAATTATTTTGAGGGGCATTTTAATTGGAGTTTGCACGGTTACTGCTTATGCAATAAGTTTAAATTATTTTGGAGATATAATAGTATCAAGAACGATAGCTTTAGGAACTTTAATTATGTCTCAATTATTCCATGTATTTGAATGTAGATCTGAAAGGCAGTCTATATTTAAGCTTGGGGTTTTTTCTAATAAATACTTGATTTGTGCTGTTTTATCTTCATTATTTATGTTAATTTTTATATTTTACAATCCATTTATGCAAAGGATATTTTATACTCATCCTTTAAATATAGTTCAGTGGTTTATAGTTTTATTATTTTCAGGAACCATTTCTTTAATTTCAAATTTATATTGGTATAAAAAATAAGGAAGTAAAGTTTTGCTTTACTTCCTTATTATTTGTTTTTGCTGAAGTTTTTTAATGTCTATTCCAACAGGAATTAATTCTTTTTTGGTTGTTAAATTGATGATATTTAAAATTTCAATTACATCTGAATTTTTCTTTTTATTTTTTTTAGGTTTTAATCCTTGGATTAATAAAAGATGTCCTTGATTGATTTGGATAAAGTCAGGCTTTTTAAAGAATCTTCTTCTTTTGTATTGACATTTAACTACTACTTTACTTCTTTCAGGTTTAACAACTATATCAGCAGTTAATAAATGGATAAATCCTAAAATAACTTTTTCTGTTATTTTTACGCTTAATACATGGCCATGAATTTGAGTTATACGGTCTTTATATTTTTCCCAATATGCATCTTGAAGTTTTTGAGTAAGCTTTTCTTTAAATCCCATAAGCATTCTCCTTCTATGTTAAATTTTATTGTATAAAAATTACAATTTGAATCTAAGTTTAACAATTATATATTATAGCAATAAATTGAATTAACGTCGAGGGGATTTGTGTAGGTATTATAAATGTAGTTTTATAAATTTATCTCCATATTTTTTATACGAAGAAGGATCTTTACAAAATTTATAGAATTAAGTAAATAGGAGGTGAAATTTTGAGAATAAAGTGCTTTTTTGAAAGTAATTTCATACCTGTTGACTACAATATGATGTTTGTAAGTTTTATAAAGGAATGTTTAAAAAAGTCGGATGAAGATTATTTTAATAAATTATTTTATTATCAAAATAAGCAGAACAAAAAAAGTAAAAATTATTCTTTTGCTATAGGTTTTAATAATTTTAAATTAGATGGAAATGTTTTTAATATTGGGGGAGATGTAATTTTTAATCTTACTTCTCCAGACTTAGAGTTTTTTGTTAATTTTTATAATGGTTTATTAAAAACAAAATTTTTTAATTATAAAGAATATACTCTAAAAAGAAAGAGAGTAGTTTTTATTAAAGAAAAAGTTATAGATAATGATGAGGTAATATTCAAAACTTTATCTCCGATATGTATAAAAGATAAAAATAATAATTACCTTGATATAGATGATGAAAAATTTAATCAAGAGTTAAGTTATATAGCTGATTTAATAGTTAAAAATTTTAGAGGTTATGGTATTAAAAAAGAAATTAATTTTGAACCAATTGATATGAAAAAAAGGATTGTAAAATTGAATAAGGATTTTTTAAATCAAAATAAAGATAGTTATTATAAAGTTAATGCATACTCTGGAACTTTTAAATTAAAAGGAGATGTGGAAGATTTAAATTTAATTTATCAGTTAGGATTATCCTTTAGGCGAAACCAAGGTTTTGGAATGTTAGAGGTGGTATAGGTGCAGGTTAGAGTTTACTTAAATGATTGGTTTTACAATATGTGCATTGTTGGAATGATAAGGATATTAGAGCATGCAAAGAGAAAGGGAGAGGATATAAGTTTTGTTTTAGGAGAAGATTTTTTAGAGATTGACGATAAAACTATTAACAATTTTCATAATTATTACTTTGATTATTTTTATGACGAATATACAGAAAAGGAGTATATAAAAATTAAAGATAGGTTTAACCAATTAAAGTTAAGATCAGATGGAGATATAATAAAGGAAATAGAAAAGTTTTTATCAGAAACTAAACTAGCTGATAAAGCGACAAAGAAAGGTTTTGAAAGTGAAGTCAAGGAGTTATTAGATATAATTAAAAAAGTCAAGAAAAACCATGATTTAAATACTCTGGCAATTTTAATTAATAAAATAGAAAGTTTATTAAATAAGAATGATATCGTAGAAAAATATGCTTTAGATAATATAAGAAGCATGATGTATGATAATTTTTTTGGACAAATGAGTTTTCTTCAAAAAGGCTTATCTAATAAAAGCCTAGATGAACACAAGCAAATTATGTTTAAGGATTTTATAAAGCCTTTAATTGTTGATATTAAAGTTAAAGAATATCTTCAAAATAATGATTTTAACAATTTAAGCAGTTTTTTAGAAAACGAACAAGGCAAAGAGGAAAACATAAAGGCTTATAAAAATTACTTAAAAAAATCTAAGAAGGATGTAAATAAATTTAATGAAAGTTTGTGTGCAAATAGTTATTGTTCAATTTGCAATATTTATCCCTCATTTAAAGAAGATTTTAATGAATCAAGATTTTTGATTTTGGGTGTTAGCAACGAAAATGCTTTTAATTTTTTCTGGAATTTTATAACTAAATATCCTATTTGCAATCTATGTAAGTTAGTTATTTTATGTGCACCTGCAGGAGTAGTAAAATTTGATAAGTTTTATATGGAAAAGGAAGAATGGTGGAAAAGAAATTTCTATACTTTTGTTAATTTAGATACAAATTTAGAAGACTTATTTAAAAAGAATGAATCTCTAAAGAAGAAGATAAGTTCTGATAATCCTTATAAAGAATTTATTGTTGACATATTAGAACAAGCAAGGGAAGAATCGATATGGACTTTACAAAATATTTTGTTTGTTGAGTTCAATGGTCAATATCAAAGCAAAAAATCAAATCTTAAATATATGCATATTAGCAAATCTATGGCCAAATATTTTAAAACTTATTCAAGAGGAACAATAGGTAGGATAAAAAATAGAAAATTAAAAGTTGAGTTGATTGATAAAATACTACAAAATGAAGATTTAAATAGAGTTATTTTTATAAGATTGAAGGAATACATAAAAAACAATGCAAATGGGGCGGATATATATTATTCAACTCTTTCAAAAGCTTTGTTAAATTGTATAAAAATGAAAGGAGATGAAAATAAAGTGAAAGATAAAGTATATAGAGCTTTTTTTACAGGTAAGGAGATGAGGGAATATCTTAAGAAAAACAAATCAGAAAACAAAATAAGTTCTCTTGCCTACAGACTTTTAAATACTGCAAAGGTGGGGAACAAAAAGGATTTTATGGACACGGTTTTAAGGCTTTATGTAAATTCAGAAATGGAAATGCCAAGGATTTTTTTAGAAGCATTTTATGAAGATAATATAGATTTTGAGACATTAGCTCAAAGCTTTATTGCTGGGCTAATAACTGAAACTAAGGAGGTTGAAGTTCATGAGTAAAACTGCAACAATGAGCATAATTTTTCAAGCTCAAAGCTTAAACTATGGTGAAGGGACAAGCAATATTTCAGAACTTAAAAAATTAACAAGAGGAAATGGACAACAATTTACAGTAGCATCAAGACAATGCTTAAGATATGATATAGCAAGGCTTGGTGGTGCATTGTTCGGCTGGAATTTGCAGGTTGTTGATAAAAGTAAAGGGACTGTGCAGTTTAAAGATGAATTGAGTATTAAAGATTCTGAAGAAATGGACTTATTTGGATATATGAAAACTAAAGAAGGTGAGGGTGGGAAAAATAGGTCAGCAGCTGTTAGAATAAGTTTTGCAACTTCTTTAGAGCCATATAAGAATGATATTGAGTTTTTAAGCAATAAAGGTCTTGCTGATAGGATTAACGAAAATGCCAATCTTGCAAATATTGAACAGCATTTAAGTTATTATACTTATACAATTACTATGGATTTAGATAAAATAGGGGTAGATGGAGAAATAAGATTGGATAATGAAACAAGGTATAATAGAATATCTCAGTTTTTAGATATAGTAAAAATACTCAATAGGGAAATAAGAGGAAGATTAGAAAACTTATCACCTCTATTTGTAATTGGTGGAGTTTATGATTTCCCAAACCCACTATTTTTAGGAAGGATTAAGCTTTTGGGTGTAAAGGATTCTTTTGCAATTGATCTTGAACCTATAAAATCAGCTATGGAAGTTTCAGTTTTGGATTGTAAGGTTGAGGAAAAAACATTTGTTGGAATTGTCAGTGGAATATTTGCAAATGAGGATGAGATAAAGGATCTATTTAAGGATAGAACTTTGAGTGTAAATCAGTTTTTTGAAAATATGAAAAAGGAAATCAAAACATATTATGGGGTGTGATTAGATGAAGGCTCTAAAGCTTAAGCTTTTTCAAGAAACTGCATGCTATAAAAAACCCTTTGCATTAAAGGTGGCAGAGACTTATCCTCTGCCTCCTTATTCTACTGTTAAAGGTTTTTTACATTATGTTCTTGAGGCTGAGGATTTTGTGGATATGGCAATATCTGTTCAGGGAGATTATGAAGATAAATTTATAAATTTACAAACATTTTATTTTTACAAACAAAACGAAATAACTAAAGGACCTTTAAATGTTCATTATCTTCATAATGTTGAACTTTTAATTCATGTATATGCTAAAGAAGCAATATTGAATAAAATAATTGAAAATATGAAAAATTCTAAGGAATTTTTTAGTTTAGGCAGAAGGGAAGATTTAGTAAGGATAGACGATATAAAGATGGTTGAGTTTAGAGAAGTTGATTTAGACGAAGAAGATGATATTTATGTTTTAAAATACTCTGCATATATCCCAAAGTTTTATAATTATGAAGCTCTTACAGGAATAAATTATAATTTAAATTTTAAATATAACATAAAAAATGAAATAAGGGAATGGGAAAAAGTTAAGGTAGTTTACGTTGAAAAGGATGCCAATGTTATAACAAACGGAAAAATTTATTTAGATAATGAAGGAGATATTATTTTCTTTAATAAGAAGGTCGGGGAGATAGTATGATTTTTGCAAAGTCTAATCCTGTTGAAAGCCTAAAGGAACATACAGATTTAGTAATGGAAAATTATAAAAAACTTAAAGAATTATATGAAAATGATATTAGTAATATTGTTGAAGAAGAGAAGTTTTGGGATATGCTTGAAATTGCATGTTTTTATCATGATTTTGGTAAAGTTTATACACCCTTTCAAAATGAAATTCGAAAGGTATTAAAAATGGAGCTTTTAAATACAAAATTTAAAAACGATATTCCACATGGATACTTATCTCCTGCCTTTTTAAACAGTAAATATATAAAAACAAAGTTTGGCGAAAATAATTATGTAATTTTAGTTCAAGCAATAGCTTTTCATCATGAAAGGGATAGTGATGTAGAGGATTTAAGAAATATTCAAGAGGTGCTAGATAAGGATTTAAGTTTTGCTATTGAAAAGCTAAACGAAGAAATGGGGATTTCTCTTGAAAAGGTAAGTAAAAAATATATAAATCACATAAAGCAGCAGGTAAGGATAAAGGAAGGGGATAGAGGCTATAAAAAATATATTATGCTAAAGGGGCTTTTACACAGAATAGATCATAGTGCCTCAGCTCATGTGGATGTTGAGATTAAGCCAGAAAAAAATATATCAGAAACTGTTGTAAATTATATAACAAAAAAATTAAGTTCTAATTTAAGGGAACCACAAAAATTTTGCCTTGAAAATAAGGATAATAACATAATTATGATTGCTTCAACAGGCATAGGGAAAACTGAATCGGCTTTACTTTGGATAAATAATGATAAGGCTTTTTTTACCCTTCCTTTAAGAGTTTCAATAAATGCAATATATAAAAGAATATTAGAGGATATGCAATATAAAGATGTAGGGCTTTTACACTCTAAAAGCTATGATTTTCTTTCCAAGGAAGGATATAAGGATTCCTTTGAAAAATATGAGATTTCAAAGCAACTTTCTTACCCGATAAGTTTATCGACTATAGATCAGCTTTTTACATTTCCATTTAAGTTTAAAGGATATGAAAAGATATTAGCAACATTAGCTTATTCTAAGGTAGTAATAGATGAAATACAGGCGTATTCGCCTAAAATAGCAGCAGCGATTTTAAAAGGGATTGAGATGATACATAAAATGGGTGGAAAATTTATGATAATGACAGCAACACTTCCTAATATTTTTAAAGAATATCTTGAAAATAAGGGAATCACATTCCAATTTAATGAATTTTATAGTGATATCAATAGACATAAAATTTGTATAAAGCAAGAAAAAATTAATGATAATTTAAATTACATTATTGATAAGGCTCGAGATAAAAAGGTTTTAATTATAGTAAATACTGTAAAAAAAGCAATGGAACTTTATGAAGAAGTAGTGAAAAAAGAATTGATAAAGGAAAATGATATTGAAGTTAATTTATTACATTCTCTTTTTATTCAAAAGGATAGATTTGATAAAGAAGATAAAATTAAAAATTTTAATAAAAATGGAATATGGATAACTACTCAAATAGTAGAAGCATCCCTTGATATAGATTTTGATATTCTTTTTACTGAACTTTCTACAGTAGATAGCCTTTTTCAAAGAATGGGGAGATGTTTTAGAAAAAGAGAATATAACGATGAAGAACCTAACATTTATATTTATTGTAATGAAGTTAGCGGTATTGGAACTATCTACGATGAAGAGATTTTTAAAAAGAGCAGGGACGAATTATTAAAATACGATGGAAAGTTTATAACTGAAAAAGAGAAGGGCGAAATTGTAGATAAAATCTATTCACGGGAATCTTTAAAAGGAACGCACTATTTAGAAGAATTTGATAAAGCATTGGAATTTTTGGATTCTGTTTATGATTATGATCTTGATAAAAGGGATGCTCATAAAGAACTGAGGGATTTTACTAATGTTAAGGTAATTCCTAAGGAAATTTATGAAAAGAATATAACTTTAATTGAAGAATACTTAAACGAAAAAGATTATAAAAGGAAAAGAGATAAACTTATTGATATAAAACAGCTAACTATGGATGTTCCGTACTATAGGGTAAAAAATAATTTGCTTGACAGCAAAATTAATGGAATCTTTATTGTGAATTATAAATATGATAGTAAAATTGGACTTCATGTTGGGGAAGAAGTAACTAATTTTATTTAAAGGTGATACTATGGAATTTAATTTAGAGGATTTTAAAGTTCAAGGAATAAAGGTTAATTATTATTACGTATGTAAAAGAAAGCTTTGGCTTTTTTCAAAAGGAATAACTATGGAAGATAAAAGCGACAGAGTGCTGCAAGGGAAATTACTACACGAAAGCTCCTATCCTAGGATTGAAACAAGGGAAATTATGGTAGATGATATTTTGAAAATAGACATTGTAGAGGATGAATATGTAAGGGAAGTTAAAATAACAAGTAAGATGCCTTTGGCTGATAGAATGCAGCTTTTATATTATCTTTATTATTTAAAAAATATGGGAATAGAAAAGGTTGGAGTTATTAATTATGTAAAGGAAAAAAGAAGGGAATTTATAAAATTAGATGTAGAAGCTGAAAGGGAAATAAAAAGGGCTTTAAAGGATATTAAAGATATTTTAGAATTAGAAAGGCCCCCCAAATTGGAGAAATTGCCTTATTGTAAAAAATGTTCCTATTATGAACTTTGTTATTCTGGTGAGGTCGATTAATATGAATAAGGATTATTATATATTTTCAAATGGAAGACTTAGAAGAAAAGAAAACACAGTGTATTTTGAAGATACTGAAGGAAATTTAAAGCTTATTCCAATTGAGACAGTAGAAAAGATACATGTATTTGGAGAGGTGGATTTAAACAACAAGTTTTTGAGTTTTATTGCAACTCATGGAGCTATAATAAATTTTTATAATTATTATGGTTATTATGTTGGCAGCTTTTATCCTAAAAAGAAAAATGTTTCGGGGTTCTTACTTGTAAAGCAGGCAGATAATTATTCAAATTTTGAAAAAAGATTATATTTGGCAAAATGTTTTGTTGAAAGTGCTGCGTATCATATTGTTAGAAACTTAAAGGAATATCAAAACACAGACGAGGAAATAGAAAGGATTAATTTGGAAAGAGAAAATATAAAAAAAGTCAAGGATATAGATGAGCTTATGGGGTGTGAAGGTAGGATAAGAAAAATCTATTATTCAGCCTTTAACAAGATTTTAAAAAATGATTTTGGTTTTGAATCTAGGGAAAAAAGACCTCCTAAGGATCCAGTTAATGCTTTGATTTCCTTTGGAAATATGCAAATGTATACTACAGTTTTAGGTGAGATTTATAAAACTCAACTTGATCCTACTATAAGCTATCTTCATGAACCCTCAACAAAAAGGTTTTCATTAAGTCTTGATATAGCAGAAATTTTTAAACCTCTAATAGTTGATCCAGTGATTTTTAGGCTTGTTAATAATAGAATAATTACAAAGGATGATTTTGATTATGAGGATGATTTTTACTTCTTAAACGATAATGGTAAGAAAAAGTTTATAAAGGAATATGAGGAAAAACTTCATACAACGATTAAACATAGAAAACTAAATAGAAGTGTATCTTATAAGGGGTTTATATTGCTGGAATGTTATAAACTCATAAAACATCTTTTAGGGGATGAAATATATAAACCATTAAAGGCATGGTGGTAATATGTTTGTAATTATTACCTATGACGTAGGAGAAAAAAGAGTAAATAAAGTTAGGAAAAAATTAAAACAATATCTTATGTGGACTCAAAATTCAGTTTTTGAGGGAGAAATAAGCGAAGGGAAGTTGCAAAAGTGTTTGTTTGAAGTAAGCAAAATTATAAAAAAAGAAGAGGATTCTATTTATGTATATAGAATTAACTTTCCAGCACAGGTTAAAAAGGATATAATGGGGATTGTAAAAAGCTATGAGGATATATTTATATAACTGCAGCGAACCTAATTTTGAAAGAAAGTCATTTTAAGCCTTGAATAAACTAATTTAAAGACTATTCGTTTTTAAATTCTATTTTCACAATCCCCCCTTTGCTGCAAAAAATAACAATCATAAATTTGAATAGTATTAATTTAAGCTAGAATAATTAAAGATTGATTTAATATGCTTAAATAGGGTTTTATATGGACTATGTGGGATGTAAATACGCTCTTGTAAAGTTCGGTGAAGATATAAACGAAGGTTTTATATGGACTATGTGGGATGTAAATTGATAAAACTAACTTGAAGGCGTTTTTATTTATTCAAGTTTTATATGGACTATGTGGGATGTAAATATATAAAAGACGCAAGTATCACAAACGCAAAAATAGCGTTTTATATGGACTATGTGGGATGTAAATCGTCTATACGTTCTTGAAGTATATCGTCCCAAAATTTGTTTTATATGGACTATGTGGGATGTAAATGCGTGGGAAGAGCATATAAAAACTTTTAAAGTATTTGTTTTATATGGACTATGTGGGATGTAAATATTGAACTTCTTGGCACTATAAATAAAAATTCATCATCGTTTTATATGGACTATGTGGGATGTAAATTCTTTGGCGGAGAGGTGGTGAAGACGAGTGGCAACTAAGTTTTATATGGACTATGTGGGATGTAAATTTCTTTATAATACACTAATTCATTTGTTAATCCCTGTTGGTTTTATATGGACTATGTGGGATGTAAATAGAAACAAGAATTAAAAAGGCTTGAAGAAAAAATAGATAGTTTTATATGGACTATGTGGGATGTAAATTAATGCCTCTTCTGCTTCTGCAACTTCTGTCACTATTAGTTTTATATGGACTATGTGGGATGTAAATAACGAAGCGAGAGCAATGGAGGAAAAAGAGCCACTTGTTTTATATGGACTATGTGGGATGTAAATGCATATTGCTGCAAAAACATGCTATCAAAATTCACAAAGTTTTATATGGACTATGTGGGATGTAAATCGTTTAGTTCGGTAAAACATCTTCTAAAAGCATTTAATGTTTTATATGGACTATGTGGGATGTAAATCGATATGTTCAGCCATAACCGAATTAGCAGCAATTACGTTTTATATGGACTATGTGGGATGTAAATAATTATACCCTTGATGCTCCGATAGAAGGTAAAACTGTTTTATATGGACTATGTGGGATGTAAATTGTCATATGTTGCTCTATGTGGCATAGGCTGGGTGGAAAGTTTTATATGGACTATGTGGGATGTAAATCAGTTTTGACATATTGAACACCCATTTGTAATTATTTGTTTTATATGGACTATGTGGGATGTAAATCACCCTCGCAATCGATTAAATCGTTTGGTGTGCATCGTGTTTTATATGGACTATGTGGGATGTAAATTTATGTGATTGTAGCAACGGTAACTATGAACCATATAAGTTTTATATGGACTATGTGGGATGTAAATGCTGAAACATTCTATATCGAAGGTTGGAGTTGTGAGTTTTATATGGACTATGTGGGATGTAAATCTATTATCTTATTTTTAATTTTTCTTATATCTCTTGGTTTTATATGGACTATGTGGGATGTAAATTTAATTAATAAAAAGGAGGAGATGTGTATGTTATTTAGTTTAATTTGTTATATAAAAAAAGTTATTTCACAAAGTTAAATAAAATAAAATAAAAACCTCCTAAAAAGGGTATAAGTTTTATATGGACTATGTGGGATGTATAATAAAAATGACGATGTATTATAAATGATAGGTATGGGGTTATCTATAAAAGAGAAATTATAATAGAGAAAGTTTAATTTAATAATAAGATGTTTAGCTTATTTTATATTCAAACTTTAAGAAATAGTTGGTCATTCTAAGATTTATATAATTTGAGGATATTTTAAGTTTATTTTTGTGTATTTAAAATTTAATAAATTTGTGTTATACTAATTAATGATAGTTTTTTAGCTTAATTGTAGGAACTGTTATATAAAACAAGTAAAGACTGTTTTACACAGGTGATAATCATATGCAAAGAGCATTTATTAAAGTAAATGGTATTGTTCAAGGGGTAGGATTTAGACCATTTGTAAATAAGTTGGTTGAAAAATATTGTTTAAATGGATGGATTAAAAATACTTCTTTTGGTGTAGAAATGGAAGTTGAAGGTGATGAAGAAAATTTAAAGGCTTTTGTACACGATATTAAAAATAATCCGCCAAAACTTGCATATATAGAAAACCTTGAAACAGAATTTTTTCAAGATTTGAAATATTACAAAGAATTTAATATTATAAAAAGTGAGGAATATAATAATAAATTTACTTTTATATCTCCTGATGTGGGGATATGTGAGGATTGTCTTAGAGAATTGTTTGATGAAAATGATAAAAGATATCAATATCCTTTTATAAATTGTACTAACTGTGGACCTAGGTTTACAATTATTAAAGATGTACCATATGATAGAGAAAAGACTACAATGAATCAATTTAAAATGTGTGAAGATTGTTTAAGGGAATATAGAGATATTAAAGATAGAAGATATCATGCTCAGCCTAATTGTTGTCCTGAGTGTGGACCACATCTTTGGTTTATAGATGAAAAAGGAAATATATTTAAAAATGCTATTGATAAAGCTATTGAATACATAAAAGATGGGAAAATTGTTGCTATTAAAGGAATAGGTGGTTTTCATATAGCATGTGATGCTAAAAATAGAAATGCTGTTGAGAAGTTAAGAAAAAGAAAGGGTAGAGATGAAAAGCCTTTTGCTTTGATGATGAAGGATGTTGATGTGGTTAAATATTATTGTTATGCAGATGAAGATGAAATAGAAATTTTAAATAGCTATAAAAGGCCTATTGTTCTTCTTAGAAAGAAGAATAATTTGTTTGATCATATTTCAGAAAATGATTCACTGGGGGTAATGCTTCCTTATACTCCACTTCATTATATTATTATGCAATATTTTGATGTTTTAGTCATGACAAGTGGAAATCCTCATGATGTTCCTATATCATATGTTAATGATGAGGCTTTAATTTTTTTAAAGGATATAGTTGATGGTTTTTTGATGCATGATAGGGATATATATGTGCGATGTGATGATTCAATAGTTAAAGTTTTCGAAGGAAGGGAATATTTTATAAGAAGATCGAGAGGGTATGTTCCTTTTCCTTTAAAGGTTAATATAGAGTCTAATATTTTAGCATGTGGAGCAGAGCAAAAAGGTTCCTTTGCGCTTAGTAAAAATGGTTTTGTTTTTTTAAGTCAGCATATAGGGGAACTAAGAAATATTGAAACATATAAACATTTTGAAGAACAGATAGAGCATTTTAAAAAGTTATTTGATATAAAGCCTGAAAAAATAGTTTGTGATATGCATCCTGATTATATGTCAACTCATTATGCTTCTAAAGTTAGTAAAGGACTTGATATTCCACTTTATAAGGTTCAACATCATCATGCCCATATGGCATCTTGTATGGTGGATAATAATATAGAAGGTCCTGTGATAGGTGTTGTTTGGGATGGAACTGGATTTGGACTTGATGGCAATATATGGGGTGGAGAATTTTTGGTTGGTGATTATAAGGAGTTTAAAAGAGTTGCTACCATTAGGAGTATTAAACTGCCTGGTATGGATAAGGCCGTAAAAGAAGTTTATAGGATAAAGTATTCTATTTTAAAGGATATTTTTGGAGGTATTCCTGAAAAATTTATAAAAACTGATGATGCTAATATTATAAATTTAATGCTTGATAAAAATATAAACGTAGCAACTTCGACTAGTATAGGAAGATTATTTGACGGTGTGGCTAGTATACTTGGCATTAAAGATAGAGTAACCTATGAAGGACAAGCAGCAGTGCTTTTAGAATCCATAGCTAAAGAGAGTGATTTGGTTTATAAATATGATATTATAAATGGTGACATTATGATTTTAGACTGGAAACCAATGATAGAAAATATTGTAGAGGATTTAAGCTTTAGGGATGTCTCATTTATTGCAGCGGGTTTTATGAATACATTAGTAAAGGCGTCTTTAGATATAATAGATAATCTAAGAAGAATCTATGGGATAAATTGTGTGGTTGTTTCTGGAGGAGTGTTTCAAAATATTTATCTTTTAAAAAGAATGGTAGCAGGACTTAGAAATAAGGGATTTGATGTATATACTCATAAAAGAGTTTCTACTAATGATGAAGGAATAGCTTTAGGGCAACTAGCTGTTGTTGCAAATGGAGGAGGATTTTTATGTGTTTAGCGGTTCCATTAAGGATAGTAGAGATAAATGGCAATGAAGCTTTAGCTGAACTTGATGGGGTTAAAATGAAGGTTAGAATAGATCTTATTAAAGATTTAAAAGTAGGTGATTATGTTTATGTTCATGCAGGATTTGCTATAAATAAGTTGGATGAGAAATTAGCCAAAGAGAATATAGAACTTATTAAGGAGGTTGCAAATGCAGCTAAAGTTCAAAGATTATAAAGCTATTTTGGATATTGTGGAATTTATAAAAAACTATAATAAAAAAAATATTAAAATAATGGAGATTTGCGGAACGCATACCATGTCAATTGCCAAAAGTGGTATAAGGTCTATTCTTCCAAATAATATAAAACTTATATCTGGGCCTGGATGTCCGGTGTGTGTAACAGCTATAACTAGAATAGATGAAATATTATCCTTAGTTCAAAATAAGGATATTATAATTACTACTTTTGGAGATATGCTTAAAGTTCCAGGAAGCGTAGATAGAATGAGTTTATCTACATTAAAGTCTATGGGGGCAAAAGTTGAAATTGTTTATTCAGCTATGGATGCTTTAACTATTGCAGAAAAAAATCCTGATTATGAGGTAGTATTTTTAGGAATAGGATTTGAAACAACTGCGCCAGGCACGGCTATTGCTATAAAAGAAGCAAAGGCTAAAAATATAAAAAACTTTTCTGTATTTTCATTACACAAGTTTGTTGAGCCAGCCCTTAGAGCTTTGTTAAATTCTGATGATTTTGATGTAGATGCTTTTATTTGTCCCGGGCATGTTTCTGCTATATTAGGAATAAAAGGATTTGAATTTTTGGCAAAAGAATACAAAAAACCTTCTGTTATTACAGGTTTTGAGCCTGAAGATATAATTGTGGCTATTTATAAGATAATAATGCAGTTTGAAAAGAATTTTGCTATAATAGAAAATGAATACTTAAGAGTAGTAACTTATGAAGGAAATAAAATTGCTCAAGATGTAATGAATGAAGTATTTGAACCTGTTGATGATATTTGGAGGGGAATAGGGCTTATACCTCAAAGTGGAATGGGAATTAGAGATTGTTATTCAGAATATGATACTGTTAAAAAGTTTAACATAAAGCTAGATTATCAAGAAAAAACTACTGCATGTAAATGTGGAGAAGTTATAAAGGGTATGATGGAACCTAATGAGTGTCCGTTGTTTGCAAAGATTTGTTCACCAGAAAATCCTGTAGGACCTTGTATGGTATCAAGTGAAGGAGCATGTGCTGCTTACTATAAGTATTTAAGAGTATGAGGTGGGTTTATGAACGATATAATTACATTAGATTTCGGTAGTGGAGGAAAAAAAACATCACAGTTAATAGAAGAAATTATACTTCCAGCTTTTAATAATGATATTTTAAATAGTTTGATGGATGGGGCTATTTTAAATGGTCATAAGAAAATCGTTTTTTCTACAGATAGTTTTGTAATTTCTCCTTATTTTTTCCCAGGTGGAGATATAGGGAAGTTGGCAGTTTGTGGAACAATAAATGATATATTAATGTGTGGGGCAATACCTAAATATTTGAGTTTAAGCTTTATTTTAGAAGAAGGTTTTAAAATAGAAGATTTAAAGGTTATTGTAAATTCTATAAAGGAAACGGCAGAAGTTTGTAATGTAAAAATTGTAACTGGAGATACTAAAGTTGTTGAAAAAGGAAAAGGAGATGGAATATATATAAACACTTCTGGTATAGGTTTTTTAGAAGTTGAATCCTATGGAAAGGATAAAATAGAAGATGGAGATGTTGTTATTGTAACCGGTCCTGTTGGGGATCATGGAATAGCTGTTATGTCAGCAAGAAATAATTTTTTTGTGGATTCTAGCATAAAGTCAGATTGTATGCCTTTAATTAATTTAGCAAATATTATTTTTAAGTATGGTGATAAAGTAAAGATAATGAGGGATCCAACAAGGGGAGGTCTTGCAACTACCTTAAATGAATTTGTAGAAAGGACACAATTGTCAATTGAGTTATTTGAGGATAAAATACCTATAAGAAGGGAAGTATTAGCTGCCTGTGAAGTTTTAGGAATTGATCCTTTATATAGTGCAAATGAAGGTAAGATTGTTCTTATAGCAGCAAAAAGTATAGCAGAGGACTTGTTGTCAGATATAAAAAGTTTACCGGAAGGAGAGCAAGCAGCTATAATAGGAAATGTTACCTCTTCTTATCAAGGTGTTGTTGTTTTAAAAACTGGTATTGGTGGATCAAGAATATTAAATAAATTAACAGGGGCACAGCTCCCGAGGATATGTTAATGGAGGTGTTGCAATGCAAAAGTTTAAAAGTATTGAAATTAAAAAAGAAGAAATTGTTCCAATTGCAGAAAAAATGAAAAGTGAAGGAATAAGGCTTTTAATGATTCATGGCTATGTTGATAAGGAAGGAAAAAAGGTAATAAGTTATCAGTATGAAGTTGGAGATACTGTAGAAGCTTACACAGTTAAGGGAGAAGATGTTCTTCCTACGATATCTCACATTTATGATGTTGCAGCATCATGGCCAGAAGAAGAACTTCATGAACTTATTGGAGTAACTTTTGAAGGACTAAAGATGAGAGGTAGATTGTTCTTACCAGATACAATGTTTGAAGGAAAGGGACAAATATTAGTTACTCCATTAAGTGAATTAGTTAAAAAAACTCAAGGGGAAAAGGAGTGATTAGATGAGTTATGTAGTTCCAATAGGACCATATCATCCATCATTAGAAGAGCCAATTCATGCTAAGCTTTATACAGAAGGTGAAATAATAAAAGATGCAGAAGTTTTTATTGGTTACAATCATAGAGGTATAGAAAAATTGGCTCAAGAAAAGAATTTTATTCAAACATTAGTTTTAGTAGAAAGGGTTTGTGGAATTTGTTCCCACTCTCATCCATTTGCTTATGCACAAGCTATAGAGAATATTGCTAATATAGAAGTTCCTAAAAGAGGTCAATACATAAGAGTTATAATGGCTGAACTTGAAAGACTTCATTCACATTATCTATGGCTTGGAATAGCTGCACACTTGGTAGGATATGATAGTTTATTTATGCATATTTGGAATGTAAGGGAAAAGATAATGGATATTCTAGAAGCGATATCAGGTAATAGGGTTAACTATGGCATGATTATTATAGGTGGTTCAAGAAGAGATATTAGTGATGATTTAAGAAGAGATATATTACAAGTTTTAGATGAATTTAAAGTTGAACATGAAAAAATAAAAGAAATAATCTTAAATGATAAAACTCTTGCTATGAGAACAAAGGGCGTTGGAGTTTTACCAAAGGATGTAGCAATTCAAATGGGAACAATAGGTCCTCATGCAAGGGCGTCAGGAGTAAAAGTCGACGTTAGAAAAGATGCTCCATATTCTTCTTATGAAGATTTTGAGTTTGACGTTCCTGTAGTTGAAGATGGAGATGTTTTTGCAAGAGTTGTTATAAGGGCATTAGAAGTAGATGAAAGTATAAAGATTATAAAACAAGCTTTAGAGAATCTTCCAGAAGGTCCTGTGAATTTAGGAATGAAAATTCCAAAGGTTCCAGCAGGAGAATTTACTCAAAGGGTAGAGGCTCCAAGAGGACAGGTAATTTACTATGTTGTAACTGATGGGGGACAGACAAATTATAGATTAAGTATTCATGTCCCAACATTTAAAACAGCTCCAACAGTTCCTTATATGCTAAGAAATAATTCTGTTGCAGATGCAGGACTTATTATAGCAAGTATAGACCCATGTTTCTCATGCTTAGATAGGTAGTGATAATATGCATGAGTTAGCTATAACTGAGGGAATAATTAAAATAGCATCTGAGGTAGCAGAAAAAAATAAAGCTAAGAAGGTTTTAAATATAAAAATAAAATGCGGGGATTTTTCGGGGGTTGTTCCTTCTTTAATTCAAGAGTATTTTGATATAGTTTCTAAAGGAACTATTGTTGAAGGAGCAAAGCTTATTATAGATAGAGTTCCTATTAGAATATACTGCTTTGAGTGTCAAAGCGAGAGTGAGATTCAAAGAAGTCAAATTTGTTGTCCTAAATGTGGTGCATATAAATACAAAATGATAAGTGGCAAAGAATTTTTTGTTGAATCTTTGGAGGTGGAGTAATGGAAATAAAAGTTGTAAAACAAATAATGGGATGGAATGAAGATTGTAGCAATGAAATAAAAAAGGAATTAGATGAGAAGAAAGTTTTTATGATAAATATTATGGGATCTCCAGGTGCTGGAAAAACTAGTGTAATTGTTGAATTGATAAAGGAGCTTTCTAAAGATTATAAGGTTGCTGTTATTGAAGGAGATATAACTGGACAAATAGATGCTGAGAAAATAAGTCAGATGGGTATTCTTGTAGTTCAGTTAAATACAGATGGAGCTTGTCATATTGAAGCTATGTCTATTAAAAATATATTAAATTATTTCAATTTAAATGACATAGATGTGTTATTAATTGAGAATATAGGTAATCTAGTTTGTCCTGCGGAATTTAATTTAGGAGAAGATTTAAAAGTAGCTATTTTAAGCATTCCTGAAGGTGATGATAAGGTTCAGAAATATCCACTTATGTTTTCAGTTGCAAACGTACTTCTTTTAAATAAGTTTGATATGAGGGATTACTTTGAATTTGATGAAGAAAAAGTTATAAAATATGCTAAAGGATTAAATCCAGAGCTTGAGGTTTACAGATTTTCATCAAGAAAGGAATATGACAATAAAGAATTTTTCAATTCAATAAAAGAAAAAATTAAAAATAAACTAACAAGGTAAGGGGGGAAAAGGATGAAAAAAACATCATCAATAATTGCAACATTTATATTGTGCTATTTGTTTTGGATATTGTTTACGCTTACATTTACGGCGCAAGAGCTTATTGCAGGAGCCATAGTATCTTTACTAGTAGCTTTATTTGCAGAAAAGTATTTAATTCATGAAGATGCTTTTCATCTGCTAAAACCAAATGTGTTGCTTAATTTTATTACTTATGTGTTATTTGTATTTCCTGTAGAACTTTGGAAGGCAAATGTTGATGTTGCAAAAAGAGCTTTAAGTCCCAACCTTCCAATTAATCCTGGAATTGTTAAAGTTCCAGTTGACTTACAATCTGAATATGGACTAGCTATGCTTGCAAATTCAATTACATTAACACCTGGAACTATAACAATGGAAATAGTAGAAGAAGATGGACAACATTTCTATTATATTCACTGGATTGACGTTGCAAGCAAAGATCCTAAAGAAGCTGGCAATATAATTAAAGGAAAACTAGAAAATTGGATAAGGAGGATCTGGAAGTGATAGAGTTTGTATATGTTGGAATATTTTATGCTTTATTAGCTCTAATGTTGCTTTACAGAGTTTTAAAAGGACCTAGTGTTGTTGATAGAGCTGTTGCTGCTGATAGTATAGATATTTTAACTGTTGTTGCATTGATTGTATTCTCTATTTTTAGCAATAGAAGTATTTATCTTGATATTGCACTGGTTTTAGCGATTTTAGGTTTCTTAGGAACTGTTCTTATAGCAAGATATTTGGAGGGAAGGTTATGATTGCAAGAATAATTATTGACTTATTTTTACTTCTTGGCTGTTTTTTTGCTTTTGCTGGAGTTGTAGGGCTTATTAGAATGCCAGATTCATTTACTAGAATGCAGTCAAGTACAAATATTGCAACTTTAGGAGTTCTTTGGACAGTTTTAGGAGTAGCGATTTATGCTTTTATGAATAATAATATTGCTTTTGGAATAAAGGTAATTTTAATTGGAGTTTTTGTGGTTATTACAAGTGCTATTTCAGGACATGCAATTTTAAGGGGAGCATATAAGCATGGAATAAGGCCAGATAATTTAGTGGTTGATGAATATAGGAGGGATAATCCTGATGAATAGTATAGTAATTTTAAATACTTTGGTAATAATAGGTATATTAATTTCAGCTTTTTTAACGGTAAAATTTGATAATCTTTTATCTTCAATAATAGCTTTATCAATTACTGGATCTTTTGTAGCTCTTGAGTTTATGCTTTTACATGCGCCAGATGTTGCAATAGCAGAAGCAGCAGTTGGAGCTGTTTTATCACCGGTTATATTTATAATAACCCTCAAAAAGGTAAAGGAGGGCAAAGAAGAATGAAAAGATTTGCAATTGCATTTTCACTTGTGGTGTTTTTGCTAATGGGCTCATATGCGATGTATTATTCATCTACTTTAGATAGAACTTACAGCGGAACTAAGCTTTCTGAGGTTTTAAAGCCAGAACAAAACTATGATTTAGAAAAACCAGATGGAGTAGCTAACATAATGATAAGAGAAAACTTAAAAAGAACTAGGGCAGTAAATGCAGTAACAGCAGTTGTGTTTGACTATAGAGGATATGACACTCTTGGAGAGTCCTTCATTCTTTTAACAGCTATTGCAGGTTCTGTGGTTATTTTAAAGAGCAATAAGAAGGGAAGTGACACAAATGTCAAATAATAGAAAAGTTAAGGATGTTATAGTAAAAACTGCGGCTGATCTTTTTACTCCTATAGCTTTAGTTTTAGGATTTTACATCATATTACACGGTCATTTAAGTCCAGGTGGAGGATTCCAAGGAGGGGTTTTAGTAGCATCAGCAGTAATATTAATTTATTTAGGATATGGATACAGTGAGGTTTCAAAAAGATTTAACATGGAATTTATAAAGAAAAATGAAGCTTTAGGTGCTATACTATTTACGGTATTTGGACTTGCGGGTATACTATATGGTTCAGTTTTCTTTACTAACGTTTTTGTAGGTATTGGAAACGTAGGGGATCTTATAAGTTCAGGAACTATTATGTTCATGAATGATTCTGTAGGATATAAGGTTTTAACAGGAGTAGGATTTTTGATTCTTTTAATGATAGGGCTTTTAGCTCCAGATAACGAAAATTAGAAGGGGTGAATAAATTTGATATTAGTAAATTATATTGCTTGTATAATATTAATTGTTTTGGGATTTTATGTTATTTTAACTAAGAAAAATATTTTAAAAATAATAATTGGTATGGGGCTTGTTGATTATGGAATAAATCTTTTGATAATAAGCATAGGTTTTAATCCTGGAGGAACAGCGCCAATATTTACATTTAGTGAACTTAGACCAGAATCTTTCTTTGTTGATCCTGTTCCACAAGCTCTTACGCTAACTTCAATAGTTATAGGTGCCTGTGTTACAGCTATGGCTTTATCGTTAGTTATAAAGATAAAAGAAAAGTATGGAACCCTTGATGCAGACAAGGTAAGGAGGTTGAATGGCTAATGCAACATTATCCTATTTTATCGATTGTTACTCTATTTTTAGGCGCCTTCCTTACGGTTATCTTTGGTAGTAAAAATGAGACTGTAAGAAAGTTTATTGCATTAGTTGCATCATCTATATCATTAATTTTGGTTTTGATGCTTATAAAGCCTGTTATGATAGAAAACAACGTTATTCAATATTGGATGGGTAATTGGAGACCTATTCATGATTGGGCTATTGGTATAGGACTTGAAGTTGACTCTTTAGGCTTGTTCTTTGGGATTATAGCAGTAGTTACTATATTTTTATCAATAGTATTTTCATTTAGATATACTGAAAAGGATTCTGAGACTGATAAGTATTATGTTTTGTTTTTAATGCTTTCTGGTTCAGTTTTAGGTTTAGTATTTACTGGTGACTTATTTAACATGTTTGTTATGATAGAGATAATGACTTTTGCAGCTGTTGGTTTGACTGCATTTAGAAATTATCAAGAAGGTGCTTTAGAAGCCGCTTTAAAGTATTTAGTTTTAGGTTCTATAGGTTCCTCATTGGTTTTAGCGGGAACAATTACTATATATTCTCAAGTTCATACTTTAAATATGGCTCAAATTTCTGCACTTTTGTTTAATAATTTAACTCCTTCAACTTTATTTGCCTTTGCATTGCTTTTAGCCGGATATTCATTAAAAGCTTTTGTAGTTCCTTTCCACCCAGCTGCACCAGATGCATATATGTCAGCTCCATCATCTATATCAATGGCTTTTTCAGGAATGGTAAATAAAGCTGGGGTATATGCTATAATTAGATTGGTTTATGTTTTATATCATGCTATGAGTTTTAAATCAATTCAATTGCTTTTAATAATAATTGGAACAATTACTATGTTTGTTGGTGTTACAATGGCGCTTGCACAAAATGATTTTAAGAGACTACTTGCTTTTCACAGTATATCACAGATTGGTTATGTAATAACTGCCGTTGGTGTATCAACAGCTTTAGGATTAACAGCAGGTTTATATCATGCACTTAACCATACTTTATTTAAAGGATTATTGTTTTTAACTGCAGGTGCAGTATTCTATGCAACTGGAACAACTGATTTAAATAAGCTTGGCGGTTTGGCAAAGAAAATGCCACAGACGGCAGCAGTATTTTTAATTGGTGCTTTTTCAATTAGTGGTTTACCACCATTTAATGGATTTGTTTCAAAATGGCTTGTATATCAAGCAACTTATCAAGCTAATTTAGCACCTGTAACTATAGTTGCCCTTTTAGTTAGTGTAATGACTTTAGCTTCATTTATAAAAGTTGCACAATCAATATTCTTTGGTCAAATGCCAAAAGAGTTTGAGAATGTTAAAGAAGTTCCACTTTCAATGAGAATTCCTATGTGGATAATGGCTATACTTTGTGTTCTAACAGGAATATTCCCTAATTTTGTAACAAAATATCTAATTTCACCAGCAGTTTCAGCTGCGTTAAATGTTGGAAAGTATATTGACATAATGATGGGCAATGGATATGCTGAAAAGATATTGGGAAAACCTGTTGAAATACCAGCTGTTGATTATGTGCTTGCAGGTTATTGGAATCCTGTTGCATGGTTAGTTCTATTTGCATTACTCTTATTAGCAGTAACTATAGTTGCTGTTGCAGGCGGATTTAATACAGCATCATTACCAGTAGATGGTGATGATTCAAAATATGAGGTATTCTTTGGTGGAGAAGCAAACGAATACTCTCATGTTAAAGGTAATGACCTATTCTGGGGATTAAAATATGATTTAAGGCACTACTTTGGATTTATGCATGATGCTCATAGCGGTATAATTAATGATTATGCTTTATGGGCTATATTTACAACGACTATATTCATAGTATACATTTTCTTACTTGTTCCATAAGGAGGGACCGGATTTGGTAGTTTTAAGTTATTTGTTTTATGTATTAGTTTTTCCAGGTTTGTTGTTTTCAACAATTGTTGGTCTTATTTTATCAGGTATAGATAGAAAAGTTGTAGCTAGGATGCAAAAAAGAATAGGACCACCAATTATCCAGCCATTTTATGATTTCTTTAAGCTTTTAGGCAAAGAGACAATTGTTCCAAGAACTGCCTCAAGAAAAACTTTCTTATATGCACCAGTTATAGGGTTATTAGCTTTAGTTACAGTTGCATTATTTATTCCAATGTTTAAATTTACAGCAATTTCAACGGTTGCTGATATAATCGTTATAATTTATCTTTTAACAATTCCTGCTGTTGCTTTAATAATAGGTGGAGCTGCATCAGGTTCCCCATATGCAGGAGTTGGAATTTCCAGGGAAATGGTAGCTATAATCTCCTATGAACTTCCTTTAGTGATTGTTCTTTTAACAATAGGTAAAAAAGTAGGCATGGCTTTAAATAATGGAGCTATAACATTTTCTCTTTCACAAATAGTAAATTACCAAGCTCAATATGGACCTATGATAACTAAATGGAGTTTAATTCCTGCAGCAATAGCTTTACTTTTAATCATTCCTATAAAAGTTGGTAGCGTTCCTTTTGATATTGCAGAAGCTGAAACTGAGATATGTGAAGGTCCTCTAGTAGAATATAGTGGAGTACCTCTTGCTATATTCAAATTAAATCATGCTATAAAAATGTTTATAATGACATCATTATTTGTAACGTTATTTTTAAGTGGTAAAGGAACAGGAATACTAATAGTAGATATATTGTTGCAAGTTATTTTAAGTGCTATAGTTGTTATAGTATCTATTTCCACATTAAAAGCTATTACTGCAAGATTAAAAGTAGAACAAGTATTAAAATTTTTCTGGACGTATCCAACTGCATTGGCATTATTAAGCTTAATACTTGTGTGGATGGGTTTTTAATAGGAGGTGTTACTTTTGCTTAAAGAACTAATTGCTAAAAGTTTTGAAAAGTCCCCATGGTTATTTCATTTAAATACAGGTTCATGTAATGGTTGTGATATTGAGATAGTATCGGTTATAACTCCAAGATATGATGCAGAAAGAATGGGATTTAAGCTTACGGGAACACCTAGACATGCTGATATAGTTTTAGTTACGGGACCTATAACTTCTCAGTCAAAGGATAGACTTATAAGAACATTGGCACAAGTTCCTGATCCTAAAGTTGTGGTAGCTATAGGTTCATGTCCAAGATCAACAAATGTATTTAATGGTAGCTATTCAGTTGAAGGACCATTAGATAAATATGTTCCTATTGATGTTTCAGTTGCAGGTTGTCCTCCTAAACCTGAAGCTATAATTGATGGCCTTGCTAAGGCAATTGAAATACTTAAAGAAAAAAGGAGGGCAATGAAATGAAATTCCCTTATTTAAAGGAAGCTATAAAGTCTGCTTTTAAAAAACCCAGCACTGAACCATATCCTAAGGTGAATAAAGAAGCTCCAGAAGGATATAGAGGTAAGATTAAATATTATCCTGAAAAGTGTGTAAATTGTGGTTTATGTATAAGAGTTTGTGCACCTGGCTGTATAACAAGAACCATCGAAAAAGTGGAAGAAGGAGATAAAGTAACTTTCACTTTTTATCAAGGGCAATGTACGTTCTGCTCACTTTGTGCAGATTTTTGCCCAAGAGGAGCAATAGAGTTAACTAAGGATTATCATCTTGCAGTAACAGATCCTAAGGATTTAATAGTTTCAGGAACATTTATAAAAAAGGCTCCACCAAAGCCACCTGTTCAACCTCAAAACCAACCTGCAGCTAAAAATCAAGAAAGTAATGCGTAAAAGTCCTAAGGTTTTCCTTAGGACTTTTATATTTGAGAAGGAATTTATATTGTGATGGTAGAATATACTTTTATAATAAATAAGTCTTGGGGGTGGGGTTATGGGTTATCCTATGATTGAGATTGATAGTCATAAAATAAAGGAAAATACAAAAATAATGGTAAAAGAATGTCATGATAGAGGGATACAAGTTGCAGGGGTTACTAAAATTTTTGCTGGTAATACTAAAATAGTAAAGGCTCTTATTGAAGGTGGAGTAGATATGCTTGCAGATTCTAGGATTGAAAATTTAATAAGATATAAAAATTTTGATATTCCCAAAATGCTTATTAGAATACCAATGAAAAGTCAAGCTAAAACTATTGTAAAATATTCTGATATGGCTTTAGTATCTGAAATTGAAACTATATACGAATTAAATAAATATGCAAAACTTGAAAATAAAATTTATAAAATTATCCTTATGATTGATGTAGGAGATTTAAGAGAAGGTATTTTTTACAAAAATAGAGAGGAAATTTTAAATACCGTTGAAAAAATATTAGAACTTGATAATATAGAACTTTTTGGCATAGGAACAAATTTATGTTGTTATGGTGGAGTAATTCCTACGAAGGAAAATCTTTTAGAACTTGTAAATATAAAAAAATATTTGGAAGATAAGTTTGGAATAAATATAAGCGTAATTTCTGGTGGTAATTCTGAAAATATTGATATAATGAGAAATGGTGAAATGCCTAAAGAAATAAACCAGCTAAGGCTTGGTGTTGCCTTATCCATGGGGATAGGTTTATTTGATAAACCTGTGGAAGGGTTGTATACTAATACAGCAAAATTATATGCAGAGGTTGTTGAGATTAAGTTTAAACCTTCTGTTCCAATAGGAATTATAGGAGTAGATGCTTTTGGTAGAAAACCTCAATTTGAAGATAAAGGAATTATGAAAAGGGCTATTTGTGCTATTGGTAAACAAGATATTTTTCCAGAATTTTTAATTCCTTGTAATGAAAATATAAAAATATTAGGAGCTAGTAGTGATCATTTAATACTTGATGTAACCAATGTTGAAAAATTACGTGTTGGAGATGCAGTGGAATTTTACCTTACTTATGGAGGATTTCTTGCAGCTATGAATTCCAAATATGTAAAAAAGAAAATAATTTAATTAATATAGACATTTTTAATATTTTAGTATAAAATAGATATGCTGTTTTATATACATACTAAGGAGGGTCTTTATGATTACAAAAGAATATGTAGCATCAATTATCGATCATACTATATTAAAACCAGAGGCTACTGTAGAAGATATTAAAAGAGTATGTGCTGAAGCTAAGGAAAATTCTTTTGCTTCTGTATGTGTAAATCCTTGTCACGTTAAGTTAGTAGCAGAAGAATTAAAGGGAACTAATGTTAAAGTATGCACTGTTATAGGATTCCCATTAGGGGCTACTACTAAAGAAGTTAAAGCTTTTGAGACAGCAAAGGCTATTGAAGATGGAGCTCAAGAAGTTGATATGGTTATTAACATAGGAATGTTAAAGTCTAAAAATTATGATTATGTTAAGGAAGATATAAAAGCTGTTGTTGATGCGGCAAAAGGCAAAGCTTTAGTTAAGGTAATAATTGAAACATGTCTTTTAACAGATGAAGAAAAAGTTATTGCATGTAGATTAGCAAAGGAAGCAGGTGCTGATTTTGTAAAGACATCAACAGGATTTAGTAAATGGGGAGCCAAAGTTGAAGATGTTAAGTTAATGAGAGAAACTGTTGGAGCTGAAATGGGAGTTAAAGCATCTGGTGGAATTCATAGTTTTGAAGATGCAGTTAAAATGATAGAAGCAGGTGCTAATAGAATAGGTGCAAGCTCATCATTAAAAATAATTGGTAAGTCAGGGGAACAACAAGCATATTAATTTTAATATCCTAAAGGATTAATACTAATCCTTTAGGATATTTTTGTTTTATTGTGAATATTATATAATAAGGCTATAAGGGGGGGTTTAATGACAAAGTATAAAAAACTTAAATATGAAGATTTAGTTATAAAAATTGATTTTTTACCTGATTTTAAAACTACCGAGGAAATAGCTAATTATTGTGATTTAATAGGTCAGGAAAGAGCTATACAAGCCATAGAGATGGGATTGAAGCTAGAAAATATTGGATATAACATATATGTAAGCGGAATAAGTGGAAGTGGAAAGAAAAAATTTGTATTAGAGAAATTGAAAGAGATTGCAAAAAATAAACCTTCTCCAGAGGATTGGTGTTATGTTTATAATTTTAATGACCCTTTAAGTCCTATTGCTATAAATTTAAAAGCAGGAACTGCTGAAGATTTTAAAAATGACATTGAAAGCTTGATAAATTCATTATTTGATGATGTTCCAAAGATTTTTTCTGATGAAGAATATGAAAAGGAAAGGGAAAATATAATAGATTATTATCAAAAAAATATATTAAATGTTATTGAAAAATTGCATAGTGAAGCTAAGAAAAAAAATTTTGTAGTCAAATCTACTAAAGAAGGATTTGTTTTTATTCCGTTAAAGGATAATGAGGAAATGAATGAAGAACAATATAATGAACTCAGTTCTGATGAAAAGAATAAAATAGCAGAGGATGTTAAAGTTTTGAAATTATTTGCCCTTGATGTTTTGAAAAAAACAAAATCTTTACGAAAAGAAATGCTTGAGAAATTAAAAATATTAGATGAAAATAAGTCTTATGAGTTAATTGGTGCTAAAATAAATATTTTAAAAGAAAAGTATGGATATAATAAAAAAATAATCGAATATCTTGATGAATTGCAAAAAGATTTAATAAATAATATAGATGTGTTTTTGCAGGATGAAGAAGAAGGAATTGATGAGGAGTTTTTTAAAAGGTATTATGTAAATATAATGACTTGTAATAAAAATGAAGGTGCGCCTGTTGTTTTTGAGGAAAATCCTGAATTTAATAATTTGATAGGGGTTATTGAATATGAGAATGATAAAGGAGCTATGATTACAGATTTTACTATGATCAAGCCTGGAAGCTTACACAAAGCTAATGGTGGTTATTTGGTTATAGATGCCATACAGCTTTTAAGTTCTTATCAAGGTTGGAAGGCGTTGAAAAATTCATTAAAAAATAATTGCATTACAATAGAGAATCTAAGAAATCAACTAGAGATTATACCAATAGTATCTTTAAAACCAGAAAAAATACCTTTGAATGTAAAAGTGGTTCTGTTAGGAAGTGAATTTTTATATTATTTGCTTTATTTATATGATGAAGAGTTTAAAGAGCTTTTTAGTATAAAGGCTGAATTTGATAGCGTAATAAAAAATACTCCAGATAATGTTAATGCCTTCTTAGGATTTGTAAGTTTATATTGTTCACAAAATAATTATCCCCATATAAGCAATAAAGGTTTCATTGAGTTATATAAGTATGCTTTAAGATTAGCAGAAAGTAGAAGATATTTTACGGCTCGTTTTAGGGATATTACAAATATTATAGATGAGGCTTGTGTTGTATGCAAAGAAAGAAATGGGAAAAGTATTACTGAAAAGGATATAAAAAAGGCAATAGTTCAAATAGAGAACAGGCATAGTTTATATAAAGATAAAGTGCTTGAAATGTATAAAGAAAGAAAGTATATTATACAATTAAGTGGATATAAGATAGGGGAAATAAATGCTCTATCTGTCATAGACCTTGGTGATTATTCTTTTGGAAAACAAAATAGGATAACAGTTACAACATATAGAGGAAAAGGTGGAGTAATAAATATTGAAAGAGAGGTAAAAATGTCAGGAACTATCCATGATAAAGGAGTTCTTATTTTAACAGGTTATTTAGGGCAAATGTTTGGTCAAAGATATTCTCTTTCTTTTAATGCAAGTATATGTTTTGAACAATTATATGGTGGTATTGAAGGAGATAGTGCTTCTGCCGCAGAACTTATAGCACTAATTTCTAGCCTTGGAGATATACCAATAAAACAAAGTATAGCTATTACAGGCTCTGTAAATCAAAGGGGGGAAATCCAACCGGTTGGTGGTATAAATGAAAAGATAGAAGGATTTTTTGAAATTTGCAAGATTTTTGGTTTAGATGGTAGCCATGGGGTAATAATACCATCCAGCAATGTATCTGATCTTATTTTGAAAGATGAAGTGCTTGAAGCAGTAAGAAAAGGACTTTTTAACATTTATGCTGTTGATAATATTGAAGAATGCTTTGAAATATTGTGTGATGAAAAAATAACTAAAAAGAAAAATATTATGGAATTTATAAGGGAAAAGATAGAAAATAAATTAAAGCTTTATAATGAAGGCTGCCTAAACTAAGGCAGCCTTTTATACGTTAAATCTAAATACTACTACGTCTCCATCCTGCATTACATAATCTTTACCTTCAAGACGAATTAATCCTTTTTCTTTTGCAACTGTTTCAGAACCACATTTGATTAAATCTTCATATGAAATAACTTCAGCCCTTATAAATCCTCTTTCCATGTCTGAATGTATTTTTCCTGCTGCTTGAGGAGCTTTTGTTCCCTTTTTAATTGTCCATGCTCTAACTTCTTTTGGACCTGCTGTTAAAAAGCTAATTAATCCTAGAAGTTTGTAGCTTGCTCTAATTAATTTATTTAGTCCTGGTTCTTCAAGACCATAACTTAATAAGAATTCCTTCTTTTCATCACCTTCAAGAGATGATATTTCCTCTTCAAGTTTAGCACAAATAACAACTACTTCAGCATTTTCAGATTTAGCATATTCTTTTACTTTCTTTACATATTCGTTTTCAATATTGCCTGATAATAAATCATCTTCAGATATGTTACATGTATATAATACTGGTTTAGATGTTAATAAGAAGTATTGTTTTAAGAATTCTTGTTCTTCTTCTGTTGTTTCAAGGGTTCTTGCAGGTTTTCCAGCTTCAAGATGAGCATAAAGTCTTTCCATAAATTGAAGTTCTTCTTGTGCTTTTTTATCTCCGGATTTTGCTGATTTTCTAGTTTTATCTATTCTCCTTTCCAATACTTCCATATCTGAGAATATTAATTCAAGATTAATAGTTTCAATATCTCTTATAGGATCTATAGAGCCTTCAACATGAACTATATTAGAATCTTCAAAACATCTTACAACATGAACTATAGCAGCTACTTCACGAATATGAGAAAGAAATTTATTTCCAAGCCCTTCGCCTTTGCTTGCTCCTTTTACAAGTCCAGCAATGTCATAAAATTCTATTACTGCAGGAGTAACTTTTTCAGGATTGTAGATTTTAGCAAGTTCATCTAATCTTTTATCAGGAACAGCAACAACACCTACATTAGGTTCTATAGTACAAAATGGGTAATTTGCACATTCAGCACCTGCTTGTGTTATAGCATTAAACAACGTGCTTTTACCCACATTTGGTAATCCAACTATTCCAAGCTTCATAACTTTTCTTCCTTTCTTTAGAGTATTTTTAAATTTAACATTGTAATATTATATAACATTCGATATTATTATTCAAGTGAGCTTAAAATTGTTGAATTTTTAAACAAAATGTTATTATAGGATTTTAAAAATAAAATCTTGACATAAAATAACAGTTATTGTAAAATATAAACGTTATGACTTTATGTTAACAAATTTAAATGGCGGTGGTGCTAATGATTACAAATGAAATAGAAAAGTTAAGGAATAAGTTACATGAATACATAGATTTAAACTATGATTATGAAGTTATAATAAATTTAAGTCAAGATTTAGATAGATTGATAAGTCAATATTATTTTTCTTTGTTAAAAAATAAAAATGATATAAAAGGAATTGAAAATTAAAGAGGCATAAGCCTCTTTAATTTTTTTATTTTTTAAAAACTGTGGAAGGAAAATAAAAAATATTATAGAATTATATTTGTAGTGGTGCAAAGTGGAGTAAAGTGGTTAACGGGGGATAAAATATGTTTATTGGTGAATATCAACATGCAATAGATAGCAAAAATAGGGTAATTATTCCGGCTAAATTTAGAGAAAAGTTAGGCTCTAAATTTGTTATGACCAAAGGCTTAGATGGTTGCCTTTATGTATATCCTATGGAAGAGTGGCGAAAACTTGAAGAAAAATTAAAAGGTCTTCCGTTAACCAATAAAGATGCTCGTGCTTTTGTAAGGTTTATTTTTTCAGGGGCAGCAGAAGTTGAAATGGATAAACAAGGCAGAGTTTTACTTCCTCAAAATTTAATTGAATATGCTGGTATCACAAAAGAAATAGTAACTATAGGTGTATTAAGTAGAATTGAAATTTGGAGCAAGGAAAAATGGAATGAGTATAACGAACAAAATATGGATTTAAACGAGATTGCTGAGAAAATGTCAGAGTTAGGAATATAATAAGAAGGTGAGGGACATGGAATTTAAACATTATCCTGTAATGTTAAATGAATGTATAGAAGGATTAAATATAAAAGAAGATGGAATTTATGTTGATGGAACCTTAGGTGGAGCTGGTCATTCATCAGAAATTTTAAAAAGATTAAAAAATGGAAAATTAGTAGGTATAGATCAAGATATTGATGCATTAAAGGCTTCAAGGCAAAAACTAGCAGGCTTTAATAATGTAGTTTTTGTTCATGATAACTTTTCAAATATAAAATCTATTTTAGAAGATTTGAATATTAAAGAAGTAGATGGGATTTTATTAGATCTTGGCGTTTCATCTTATCAGTTAGATACTCCCGAAAGAGGATTTAGTTACATGCACGATGCAAGGCTTGATATGAGAATGAATAGAGAAAATAAATTAACGGCTTGGGATGTTGTTAATACTTATTCTAAAGATGAGCTTATAAGAATTATAAGAGAATATGGGGAAGAAAACTTTGCATCAAGAATAGCAGATATGATAGTTAAAAAACGAACAATAAAACCTATAAATAGTACTTTTGAACTTGTAGATATAATTAAATCAGCTATTCCTGCTAAAGCAAGAAGAGAAGGAGGACATCCCGCTAAAAGGACGTTTCAAGCAATAAGAATAGAAGTAAATAAGGAGCTTGATATACTAGAAAAAGCTATTAATGACTGTATAGACGTTTTAAAAAGTGGAGGACGACTTTGTGTTATAACTTTTCATTCATTAGAGGATAGAATAGTCAAGAATGTTTTTAAAGATAGGGAAAATCCTTGTAAGTGTCCTAAAGATTTTCCTATGTGTGTTTGTGGCAAGAAACCTGATATAAGAGTTATTACTAAAAAGCCTATCCTTCCATCAGAAGAAGAACTTAAAGAAAATTCTCGTTCTAAAAGTGCAAAACTTAGGATAGCAGAAAAAATATAGGTTATAAATAGATTGTGAGGTGAATAAATTGGTAATGACTAATAATAAAAATTATGTTCAAGGGTCTGTTGTATACAAATTAAAAGAAGATAATAAAGTAGAGAAGAAAACACAAAATAAACCTAGGAAAAATAAACAAAGTAAAAAATTATTTAAATTTGTATTAAAAGTATTGTTTGTTTCATTTTTTTCGTTTATTATTCTTGCTAGGTTTTATAATATAATAAAGTTAAATGCAGAAATAAGAAATTTAAAAAAGGAGATAAAATTAGTTCAAGATGAAAATGATAATTTAAGAGTAGAAATTGCTAAGTTTAATACGCTAAAAAATATTGATAAATTAGCAGTTCAAAAATATGGAATGATTGTTCCCCATCCAAGTGATGTTTATTACGTTGATGTAACTCCATTAAATGTTGCAAAAGATGAAGAGAATAATAAAAAAATTAATTTGTCATTTATTTATAGATTGCTTGGATTAATACAATAGGGGGTATTTAATTGGATAATCAAAGAACTTCTTTACTAAATAAGAAAAGGGCAGCAATTCTTTTAATTATCATATTTCTTGTTCAAGCTGGAATAGTTTTAAGGTATGCTTACATACAAATAGTTCAGGCTCCTCAATTACAAAAATGGGCTGTTGAACAGTGGACACATGATATAAAAATAGATGCTAAAAGGGGAAAAATTCTTGATAGAAATGGCAATCCTTTAGCTGTAAGTGGAAATGTTGAAAGAGTAGATGCATTTATGAAGGATATTTTTGATGCAGAAAAAGACAAGAAGATAACCCGAGAAGAGATAGCAGAAAAATTATCTCAAATTTTAGGTATTAGTAAGGAAACTATTCTTGCAAAACTTAATAAAAGGTTGTCTAATGGTCAACCTGTAGGTTGTGTAACCATAGCAAGAAGAATAGAAAAAGAACAAGGTAATAAAATAAGGGAACTTAAGTTACCAGGGATAGTAGTTTCTCAAGATACAAAAAGGTATTATCCTAATGGAAACTTTTTAGCGCATGTTTTGGGTAATACTGATATTGATGGCAATGGTAGAGCAGGTTTAGAATACTATTACAATGATGTTTTAAAGGGAGTCCCAGGAAGATTTATGGGGGAGACGGATAAGTTTTTTAAGGAACTGCCTTATAGGTTAGCAACTTATATTCCACCTCAAAATGGTAATGACATTGTTTTAACCATAGATCAATATATACAATACTATACTGAAAAAGCTTTAGAAAAAGGTCTTAAAGAGTATAAGGCTAAACAGATAACAGCTATAGTTATGGATCCTAAAACAGGGGAAATACTTGCAATGGCAAATAAGCCAGATTATGACCCTAACAACCCAGTTAAGGGTTCTGTAGAAGAAGCTGTAAAATCATGGAAAAATAGAGCTGTTAACGATAGTTTTGAACCTGGATCTGTATTAAAAATATTAACAGCAGCGGCAGCAATAGAAGAAAATGTAGTAACAGACAATGATAAGTTTGTTTGCAATGGTTCTATTAAAGTTGCTGACAGAATTATACGTTGTTGGAAGAGGACAGGACATGGTATACAAAATTTTACTAATATATTAGAGAATTCATGTAATGTTGGCTTTGTAATGTTAGGTGAAAGACTAGGAAAAGAAAAGCTACATAAGTATTTTGAGCTTTTTAATTTAGGTAAAAAAACTGGTATAGATTATCCAGGAGAAGCTGTTGGAAAAGTAAGAGACATTAATAGGGTAGGTCCAGTTGAATTAGCAACGGAATCCTTTGGTCAGGGAATTTCTGTAACTCCAATACAATTTATTTCAATTCTTGGAGCCATAGCAAATGAAGGAAAGATGATGCAGCCTCATTTGGTTAAAAGAATAATAAAAACAGATGATGAGGGTAACATTACAGTAGTAAAGGAATTTCAACCCAAATTAATAAAGCAAACTATATCTCCTCAGACAGCCAACAAGTTATTGCTTATGCTAGAAAGTGTTGTAAAAAATGGTGCAGCCCAAAAAGCATATATAGAAGGTTATAGAATAGGAGGAAAGACAGGGACTGCACAAAAAGTTATAGATGGTAGATATGCTCCTTCTAAGTATATATCTTCATTTGCTGCTATTGCTCCAATAGATGATCCTAAGGTGGTTGTATTTTTATCTATTGATGAACCTGATCCTTCTAATTATTATGCAGGAAGTACTGCCGCACCTTTAACTAGAGAACTTCTTGAGGATATTTTAAGATATTTAAACGTTCCTCCTAAGTATACTTCAGATTCTAAACCTAAAGAAGTTATTATACCAGAAATTAGAGGAAAATCTGTAGATTCTGCAATTAAAGTATTAAAAGAAAACAAATTAGATTATGAAATTCAAGGAAATGGAACTTTAATTTATGACATTAGTCCAAAACCAGGAGTAGTTGTAAAAGAAAATACTAAAATTGTTTTATATCTGGGAAATTCAGAAAATAAGGATTTAATGGTTGCAGTTCCTGATTTTACAGGAAAAACAAGGAAAGAGATATTAGAAATTGCTGAAAAAATAGGAATAAAAATTGAGTTTTTAGGTGATGGAATTGCCGTTTCGCAGGATATATCACCTAATACAGAAATTAAAAGGGGAAGCATAGTAAAAGTTATGCTTGAAGTTCCAGAAGATTAGCATGAAGTCAGAGCCAATTTTATTGGCATGACTTCGTTTTTAATTGTTAGGAGGTATGTTTATGAAGCTTAAAGACTTATTATATGGTTTAGATAGTTATGAGCTTATAGGTGAGGATGTAGAGATTAAAAAGATTTCTTATAATAGTAAACAGGTTGAAAAAGGGACGTTGTTTTTTTGCATAGAAGGTTTTTCATTAGATGGTCATAAATTTGCAGAGGAAGCAGTAAGCAATGGAGCTGTGGCTTTAGTTGTAAGTAAAAATGTAAATTTAAGTAAAAACGTTACATTAGTAAAAGTAAAAGATACAAGAAAAGCAATGGCAATTATTTCTTCAAATTTTTATAACAATCCTTTAAAAGAATTAAAAGTTATAGGTATTACAGGAACAAATGGAAAAACAACATCAACCTTTATGATGAAAAGCATATTAGAAGCTAAAAATTTAAAAACTGGTCTAATTGGGACGATTTATAACATTATAGGAGATAATATAGTTGAAGCCAAAAGAACTACTCCAGAGTCTATGGATTTACAATTTATGTTTAGGCAAATGGTTGAAAGCAAATGTAATTTTTGTGTAATGGAGGTATCGTCCCATTCATTAGAACTTGATAGGGTTTATGGAGTTACATTTGAAGCAGGAATATTTACAAATCTTACTCAGGATCATCTTGATTTTCATAAAACTATGGAAAATTATTTTAAAGCTAAATTAAAGCTTTTTGAAAGGACAAAACATGCTATAATTAATATTGATGATAGTTACGGAAGGAAAGCTTTAGATTTAGTAAATTGTAATGTTATAACTTTTGGAATAGAAAATTTAGCAGATGTGTTTGCTAAAAACCTTAAAATAGAAGATAGCGGAACTATATTTACATTATGTTATGACAATCAAGAAGTTGATATTAATTTGCATTTACCAGGAAAGTTTAATGTTTATAATGCCCTTGGATGTGCTGCAGCTGCAATTTCTTTAGGAATTGATTTAAAAACTATAAAATTAGGGCTAGAAAGTTTAAAAAGTGTTCCAGGTAGAAGTGAAAAGATAAATTCTAAAAAAGGTTTTACCGTTATAATAGATTATGCTCATACTCCAGATGGTATTGAAAATATATTAAAAGCAACAAGGGAATATACAAAAGGCAAGCTAGTGATATTGTTTGGTGCTGGTGGAGACAGAGATAAAACTAAAAGACCCCTTATGGGGAAGGCTGCAGGTAGTTTAGCAGATTTTTGTATCGTAACTTCTGATAATCCAAGAAGTGAAGACCCTGAAAAAATAATACAGGATATATTGCCTGGAGTTGAAAGCACGGGTTGTCCTTATAAAGTTATAGTGGATAGAAAAGAAGCTATTAAATATGCTTTAATGAATGCCAATGAAGGAGATGTAATAGTTATAGCTGGAAAAGGGCACGAAACATATCAAATTATAAAAGATAAAGTTATACCTTTTGATGAAAAAGAAATAGTTAATGAATTTTTGAAGGAAATAGAGCAAAAGATTTAAAGGGAAGAGGGGAAGAAAATGCAGATAACAATTTATGCTACAATAATTGCTTTTATTATCTCTTTACTATTGGGACCAGTTGTTATTCCTGCATTAAGAAAGTTTAAATTTGGGCAAGCAATTAGAGAAGAAGGACCTAAATCTCATTTTAAAAAAGCTGGAACTCCTACAATGGGTGGAATTATATTTATATTAAGTATTACGATAACAATTTTTACGGTGGTTGGTAAATTAACAGGAGCTTTACTTATCGCCCTTTTGACAACTATAGGATTTGGAATTATTGGACTTTTAGACGATAGTATAAAGATAATAAAGAAGAGAAATTTAGGTTTAAGAGCATATCAAAAATTGATTGGGCAAATAACTTTTGCATTTATATTATCTTTTTATGCATATAAAAATACTCAAATAGGTAGTATGGTGCACATTCCTTTTACTAATTCTTTTATAGACTTAGGAATTTGGTATATTCCATTTATGATTTTTGTTATTGTAGGGACTACCAATGCAGTAAATTTAACTGATGGATTAGATGGGCTTGCTGCGACTGTAACTCTTATTGTGAGTGTATTTTTTGCTGTTGTTACTTATGGGTTAGGCAAAAAAGATTTGTCAATATTTTGTGGAGCTTTAGCAGGTAGTTTATTAGGATTTTTAAAATTTAATGCATATCCTGCTGAGGTATTTATGGGAGATACAGGGTCTTTAGCTTTAGGAGGAGCTATTTCTGCACTTGCTGTGTTGTTAAAAATGCCTTTTATTATAGTAATTGTTGGTGGAGTATATGTTATTGAAACATTGTCGGTTATAATACAGGTTATATCTTTTAAATTAACTGGAAAAAGAGTATTTAAGATGGCACCGTTACATCATCATTTTGAGCAAAAAGGAGAACATGAAACTAAGATTGTAGCATGGTTTGCTATATTTACCGCTGTGTTGTGTTTAATTGCTTTTTTAGCAATAAGTATTTAGGAGGTTAGTATGAGTAAGAGCAAATCTTTTGATTACGTTTTGTTTGCTGTTATTGTTATACTTTTGGTTATTGGTATAAATATGGTTTTTAGTGCAAGTATGTATATTGATAAGGAAATTTATAATGACGGGTTTTATCATCTTAAACGTCAAACTGTATGGGCAATTTTAGGTATTGTATTTATGTTTATAACTTCAAAGGTAGATTATAAAAGATATAGAAATAGGAAGCTTATTGGATTAGCTATGCTCATAACTATATTTTTACTTGTTATTGTATTAGCTTTGCCGCCTGTTAAAGGAGCAAGAAGATGGATTGGATTTGGAGGGCTTGGTATACAACCATCTGAGTTATCTAAGATAGTTTTGGTTGTTTATCTTTCAGATATGCTTACTAGAAAGGGAGAAAAAGTAAAGTCTTTTTTAAAGGGTGTTTTGCCTGTTTTGATTATATCAGGATTATTTGCAGGGTTGATAATAATAGAACCTAATATGAGTACTTCTGTTATTGTTATGGCAACAGCTTTTTCTATGTTATTTGTTGCTGGAGCTAAGATTAGCCAGCTTAGCTTGATATTGTTTATAGGTTGTATAGGAGGTTTTTTACTTATAAAGAGCGCTGATTATAGATGGCGAAGATTTACTGCATTTTTAAATCCATGGGCTGATCCTCTTGGCAATGGATATCAAGCTATACAATCTTTATATGCTTTAGGGGCAGGAGGACTTTTTGGAGTTGGTTTTGGACAATCCAGGCAAAAAAATTACTATATTCCTGAAGCTCAAAATGACTTTATATTTTCAATAATTGGAGAAGAATTAGGTTTTATAGGAGTTTTTATTATAATACTTTTATTTTCAATTCTTATATGGCGAGGTATAAGGATTGCTATAAATTGTAAAGATAAATTTGGGACTTTGTTAGCAACAGGAATAACTTCACTTATTGCTATACAATCAAGTATTAATCTTTTAGTTGTATCATCATCTATGCCTGTTACAGGAGTTACATTGCCTCTTATAAGTTATGGAGGTTCATCACTTTTATTTACTTTAATTGCTTTAGGTATACTTTTAAATATTTCAAGAGATATTTAGAACGGAGTGATAAAAGTGAAAGTTTTAATATCTGGAGGAGGAACTGGAGGACATATTTATCCAGGAATAGCAATAGCTAAAAAGATATTAGAAAAGAATCCTAATGCTAAAATATTATTTGTTGGGACACAAAATGGATTAGAAAAAAAGTTAGTTCCTAATGAAGGGTTTGATATAAAGTTTATAACTGTGGAAGGTTTAAATAAAAAAATATCATTAAAAACTTTTTCAGCAATAAAAAAAGTATTTAAAGGTTTTTTTGAAGCAAGTAAGATAATAGAACAGTTTAAGCCTGACATTGTTATTGGAACAGGAGGATATGTTTGCGGACCTGTAGTTTTAGCTGCAAGTTTAAAAGGAATACCTACGGTAATTCATGAACAAAATGCTATTCCAGGTTTAACCAATAAGGTTTTATCTCACTTTGTGAATAAAGTTGCTATAACATTTAAAGATTCTGAAAAGTATTTTCCTAAAAATAAAGTAGTTTTAACTGGAAATCCTGTTAGAGAAAATATATTAAATAAGATTGGAGAAAATAATAAGTCTAAATGGGGATTAGATCCTAGTAAATCTACTATACTTGCAGTAGGAGGAAGCAGGGGAGCTACTAGGTTGAATGATTTTGTTATAAGTTTAATACCAAAGCTTATTGAAAAGGATATTCAGCTTATTTTTATAACTGGTGAAAGAGAATACGATAGAGTTTTAAAAACTTTAAAACAAAAAAACATTAAGGATTACAAAGGAATTGTCATTGTTCCATATGTTTATAATATGGATGATGCTTTAACGTCTTGTGATTTGATAATAAGTAGAGCTGGAGCTACGATAATATCAGAAATAACTTCTCTTGGCATTCCAGCTATTTTGATACCTTCGCCTAATGTTGCAAATAATCATCAAGAATACAACGCGTTAAATTTAGAACAAAATGGAGCTGCTATAGTTATAAAGGAAGCACAGATAAACGATGAAGTTTTTTCTGAACAGGTTATTAATTTAATAACTAATAAAGAATTGCTTGAAAAAATGTCTTTTAATTCTAGAAAAATGGCAATGGTAGATGCTAGCGAAAAGATTTATGAAATAATAGTTAATTACCTAAAAAAGGATGATTAATATGGAGAAAAAGAATAATAAAAAAGCACGTATGTTTATTTTCCTTGTTTTTGTTTTTCTTTTGTTTTTTCTTTTAACTAGGTCAAGTTATTTTAATATAAAGGTTATAAATGTTCAAGGAAATTATTTGGTATCTAAAGATGAAATAATTGTTCTTTCTGAACTTTACAATAAAAATATATTTTTAATTTCTTTAGAAAAGGTTAAAGAAAGAATAAAAAATAATCCATATATTGAAGATGTAGTGATTAAAAGAAATATTCCATCATCTGTAACTTTAATTATAAAGGAGAAAAAAATTAGAGGTATTATAAAGTTAGATAACTTATTTATAAGCATAGATGATAAGGGGAGAATGATACAGGAATTAGATAGTTTTCCTACTGATAAAATCTTTGTAATTGAAGGAATAAAGATAAAAGAATATGTTCCTAATGAATATGTTACGAATGATGAAAAAATATTGAAATCTTTAATTGAAGTATTAAAAATTTCGGATTATACTAAAGAATTAGGAATTGTATCTGTTAATCTAAGTAATATTGATAATATAACTTTTAAAACTAATAAGGGTATAGACATCGATGTTGGAGACTGTAGCAATTTAGATTATAAATTAGCATATGCAAAATCTATATTAAAAAGTGATATACTTAAAAACCAAAAAGGAATTATACAAGTACGTTCAAGTGGAGTAGCAGTATTTAAAAGAAGGTGAAAGGAGATACAAAATGAGAAGGGTATCCTCGCAATTGTGGGTAGGTATAATTTGTATGATTTTAGGTTTTATGATTACCTATCAATTAAGATATATAAAAACTCCTAAATATCAGTATACTACAAGACAGTTTGAAAATCTTGTAAAAGAGGCAGAAGATTTAAAAAAGCAGAGGGATGAATTACAAAAAAAGGTTGAAGAATACCAAAAAAGAATAGATGAAATAGAACAATCTGTAGCAAGCACAAATAAAATTGCAAGTAAGATGAAGGAAGAATTAGATAATTTAAGAGTATTAGCAGGGCTTACAGATGTTGAAGGACCTGGGATTGAAATTACTATAACTCCTATTAACGATATTTCAAATAAGCAGCCTTCTCAAATTTATTATAAAGATTTAATAGATATTGTAAATGAATTAAATTCAGCAGGGGCAGAGGCAATATCAATAAATGGAGAAAGGTATGTTGGTAGAACTCAGATTAGACAAGCAGGATTGTCTATTAAAATAAATGATAGCAAATTTGATCCATCACAGCCATTTGTTATTAAAGCAATTGGTGATCCTGCAATCTTAGAAGGAGCATTTAAAATGCCTGATAGCATAATTGAAGTTTTGAAGAAGATAGGGGGCTTTGATATTAAAATAGTTAGATCCAATAATATTAAAATATCAAAGTATAACAAGTTATTAGAATATAAATTTGTTAAAGGAAGTAGGTGATAAGTTGATACCTTTAATTGGACTTTTAATAGGAATTATCTTGGGACTGTTTTTAAAAGTTGACATACCAGCTGCTTATTCAACATATGTTCCTGTTGCTATATTAGCGGCATTAGATTCAGTGTTTGGGGGATTTAGAGCTTACCTAGAAGGTAAGTTTGAATCTGATATATTTATATCAGGTTTTTTTGGTAATGTTATAATAGCTTCCTTGTTAGCTTACTTAGGAGATAGGCTTAATGTTCCTATATATTTAGCAGCTGTATTTGTTTTTGGAAGTAGATTGTTTAATAATTTTGCTATTATTAGAAGGTTAATTCTTAGTATGGCACGTAGTAAAAATGTAAGGAGGAAAAATGATGAAGTTTAATATAAAGGATATTTTCCTTCTTACATTAGGCATTTTATGTGGTGTTGTATTAACATCTTTTATTATTACTTTTCCTTTTAAACCAACTTTAATATTAACTTATGTGGAATTTCAAAAAAAGACATTGGAATTAACTCAATTAAAGGATGAGATAAAAAGTTTAGAAAATGATTTGACTTTATTAAAAAATAAGTTGGAAGAATATCAAAACAGTAGTAAAGTTAATCAAGATGTTTTAAATTTGATGAAAAAAGAATTGGATTATGTTAAACTTTTTTCAGGATATGAAGATGTTGAAGGTCCTGGGTTGAAAATAATTATAGATGATAATAGAAATTATAGTTTTAATGATGATAATATATTGGACTATATTACCCATAATAGCGATATATTATATGTAATATTTGACTTAAAAAATGCTGGGGCGGAAGCTATTTCAGTAAATGGTAAAAGAATTATTTCTACATCAGAAATTACTTGCGAGGGGCCTGTTATAAAGGTTAATGGTGAGTATATTGTACCTCCTTTTGAAATATTGGCTATAGGAGATCCAGATGCGTTATACTTTGCTATGACTATGCCAGAGAGCAAGATAAAAGAACTACAATATAGACAACTATATGTTAGAATGACAAAAGAAAAGAAGATTTATATAAATGGTTTTAAAAAAAATATAATTCCTAAATATATAAGAATTACCAAATAATTTTGTTAATTTTAAAAAGGAATTTTGATAATTTTGTTGAATTATATTTATTAGGTGTATTTTAGGATTAAGGAGGTTTAATATAGATGAACAATGTAGTAGTTTCGATGGACATTGGTTCTTCAAAGGTAAGCGTAGTTATTGCAGAAATTAACAAGAAACAGTTTAATGTTATTGGTGTTGGGACCTCCGAATGTAGTGGTGTAAAAAAAGGGGTAATCGTTGATATAGATTCTACAGTTGAAGCTATTAAAAATGCTGTAGAAATGGCAGAGCAAATGTCTAATATTAAAATAAAGTCTACTTTTGTTAACATAAAAGGAGGTTACTGTACTTTAATTGATAATAAGGGAGTTATTGCAGTATCCCGTGAAGATAAAGAAATAACAGAAGAGGATGTCTTAAGGGTAATTCAAGCAGCAAAAGTTGTTGCGCTTCCGCCGGATAAGGAAATAATAGATATTATACCTCAACAATATATTGTAGATGGATATGATGAGATAAGAGATCCAGTTGGAATGGTTGGAGTAAGGCTTGAAGTAGATGCTAAATTGGTTGCTGCATCTACTACAAATGTTCAAAATATAATTAGAACGGTTCAAAAAGCTGGTTTAATGGTAGATGGAATTATTTTAGAGCCCCTTGCTACATCAACAATTGTTCTAAATGATGATGAAAGAGAACTTGGAGTAGCACTAGTTGATGTAGGTGCTGAAACTATGGATATTTCAGTATTTAAGAGAAAAACTTTAATTTATTCAAAATTAATACCTGTAGGTGGAAATCATATAACCAATGACATTTCATTATTATGCAAAATAACTTTTAATGATGCAGAAAAAATAAAAAGACAATATGGGGTTGCAACTGCTAGTTTAATTAAAAATGATGATATAATAAAAATAAATAACATAGCAGGAAAAGGAGAAAAAGAAATACACATAATTGATGTAGCTGAAATAATGGAAGCTAGAATTCAGGAAATGTTATTATTAATTAAAAATGAACTTGAAAAGAATAATCTTTTAAATGCTTTAGGAGCAGGTATAGTAATAACTGGTGGTGGTTTATTTAACATAAAGGGTATACAAGATTATGCTCAAAGCTTTTTTGATGTTCCAATTAGGTTTGGGTACCCAAATTATATAGGTGTGGCAAATCCTATGTATTCTGCTTCTGCTGGTATTGCTATGTATGTTTTAAAACAAAAAAGAGCAAGTTCAGTTCAAATTGACTTAAAGAAAAATGTAAAACCTAAAGAAGTTGAAAAGGATGAAGTAGCTGTATCACAAGAAACTGAAGAAGTAAAAATCTCATGGATAGAAAAGATTAAGGAATTTTTTGCAGATTTCTTTTAAAATATAAAGGGGGTATTTATGTGATAGATTTTGAATTCAATGTAGATACTGGTGCTCAAATAAAAGTAGTAGGAGTTGGCGGTGGTGGAAATAACGCTGTTAATCGAATGATTGAGTTTGGATTAAAAGGAGTAGAATTTATTTCTATAAATACAGATAAACAAGCATTAAATTATTCTAAAGCAGGAATAAAGATACAAATAGGAGATAAATTAACAAAAGGATTAGGTGCAGGTGCTAATCCTGAAATTGGACAAAAGGCTGCCGAAGAAAGTATAGAACAAATTATGCAGGCTTTAAAAGGAGCAGATCTTATATTTATTACTGCAGGAATGGGTGGTGGAACAGGAACAGGAGCGGCACCTGTTGTTGCAGAAGTTGCAAAGGAATTAGGGATATTGACAGTAGGTGTAGTTACTAAACCATTTATTTTTGAAGGTAGACAAAGAATGCTTAATGCTGAAAAAGGAATAATGAAATTAAAAGAAAAAGTAGATACGCTAGTTACCATTCCAAATGATAGGTTACTTCAGGTTGTTGATAAGAAAACTCCAATGACGGAAGCTTTTAAAATTGCTGATGATGTTTTGAGACAGGGTGTTCAAGGTATTTCTGACCTTATAACAGTTCCTGGTCTTATAAACTTAGACTTTGCTGATGTTAGAACTATTATGTTAAATAAAGGTATTGCTCATATGGGAATAGGAAGGGCTTCAGGAGAAGGAAGAGCTGTTGAAGCTGCAAAGCAAGCAATTTCAAGTCCATTGCTAGAAACAACTATAAATGGTGCAACAGGAGTATTATTAAACATAACAGGTGGATCTAACTTAACAATGTTTGAAGTGGCAGAAGCAGCTGATCAAGTAAGACAAGCTGCGGATCCTGATGCTAATATAATTTTTGGAGCAGTTATTGATGATTCATTAGGAGATGAAATAAGAATTACAGTTATAGCAACAGGTTTTGAAGAACATTTAAGAGCTAATAAAGAGGTTGCGGTAGATAAAACTGAATCAGAACCTCGAAAAATTGATATAGATGTAATTGGTGGGGACTTAGATTTACCTCCGTTTTTAAGAAATCCTAGAAGAAGGTAATACGGTATTAGGTTTTCCTAATACCGTATTTTTTATTTTTTTGTGAAAATGAAGAATATAAAGTAATAATTTGCTGATAAATAATATATTTATATAAATGTAAAACGACAAATTTTAAGTAAAAAACTTTTTATAATTATTATAAACAGATGTGGGGGATATTTATGGGGGACATACTGTATATTGATATTGTTTTTATTGAAAATTTATTTATGAATTATTTTCTACTTTATCTATTAAAAAGACTAGTAAGGTCAAAGGTTCCAAATTGGCGTCTTATATTATCAGCTTTAGTTGGTGCTTTGTATGTACTTATAATGGTTCTATGTCAATAGTTGGGGTGGGCAAATTATTCAGATGCCCGCCCTTGCTAATTTCCAAGGAGTTTTTATGTAATTGAGATTAATTTAAGCAAAAGCTTTAAAAATGGGCATGACAAAAAGGCCAATCAAAGGTTGGCTTTTATAAAAGCTCAGCGTATTGTTTATTTTTGCACGTAGTTTGGTATAGGTTTAAGAAGAAAACCTTTAAAGACTGACTTAGGTCGACTAAGGTTTTCTTCTTAAATTTTTTGCGCGAGGCCGTTAAAAATTGTTGTAGATTTAATAGTTTAACAAGTTTATACACAACAATGAAGAATTCGATTTCTAAACCT
>NZ_FNUK01000020.1 GCF_900108045.1 Caloramator fervidus
TAAATTAATCTCAATTACATAAAAACTCCTTGGAAATTAGCAAGGGCGGGCATCTGAATAATTTGCCCACCCCAACTATTGACATAGAACCAAAAATAAAAGCCCTTGAAATAGGGCTATACTTTTACTTTTTAATTTTTTTATAAGCCTCTTCGAAGGTTTCTTTAAGTTCAACTGCAAATCCTAAAACTTCTTCTGCTATTTGCTTATCCTTTTTAACATTAGCCTCAACAAGTCTTCTATACATATAATCATATAAGAGCATCAAAGACTTAGCTATCTCTCCTCCAACCTCCATATTCAGCGTTGCCATAAATTCTAATATAATATTTTGGGCCTTTACAAAATTCTCATGGGCCTTTTTAATATCCTTTTCCTCTATTCCAGCTATAGCAAGCTTTATAAATCTTACAAGACCATCATAAAGCATCAAAAGAAGCTTTTCTTTAGAAGCCGTAAAAACACTGTTTTGCTGATAAACATTTACTGCACTTGAATTTATCATTATATCACCCTCTTAAGTCAATTATTTTCCCTGTTATTTTATTAAAAGATTCTAAAAGATCTTCAACATCATCAACCTCAGCCTCAATAATTATTTTTCCATCTTTATCCTTTAACTTTATCTTTACCTTATTTTTTTCTAATTTATATTCAAGCTTAATCTTATATTTTTGTAAAACAGCAGCAAAACCTTCACAGGCCCTTCTTTGCTTTTCTTCATCAAAGCCTTTTTTATTATCCCTTTTTAATTCCCCACTTTTTACTTCATGAACTATTTTATCTACTATTTTTGTCTCAATCTGCTTTATCACAAGAGGATCTATTTTATCAAGAGTAATAGGATTTATACCCATAGGCTTCCCCCTATATCTTTTCATCTATAAAGAGTCCAAAAACTTCCATCATACTTGCTACCATATCAAGTATTTTTTTTGGTGGAATTTCCTTTAAAACTTCACCTGTATCATCCCTTATTATCTTTACTATAACATCATTAGTTTTTTCATGTATTTCAAACTTAAGATGCGTTGAAGCCTTCAAAAACTTATTAGCAACCTCAACCGCCTTTTCAACTTCTTTTTTGCTATATATAGGCTCAATATTTTCATTATTTTGTTTATTCATCTTTAAATTATTCATTTCTACCTGCTTTATTTGATAATTAACATTGCTATTAAAGTTAACCTTTTGAACCTCCATCCTTCCCACCCCTTATGTATTCTAATTTTTTTATCGGAAATTAAATATAAAAACTTTAGTGAAAAACACCTTATTGAAAATACTAAAAAAGGCAGGCATGAATAATTTGGTTTTATAATAAATGTTGGGATGGTGAATAAACCTCAACATTTTTTCTTCTTTAAATACAAAAAACACTTTATTCAGATGCCAGCTTTGCTAAAATATTATTAAAATCCACAAAAAAACCTTAGAAAAGAGGCATCTGATAAAGTGCTTAAGTATAATTTTATCAATAATTTATTCAATTTAAAAGATGTTTCAATAAAAAATATTGTAAATAGCGATGATCGCATCGAAATTTATACTGAAACTAAAAAGAAACCTCATATTTGCCCTAAATATGAATCTATTACTTCTAAAGTCCATAACTACAGAACTCGACAAATTAAAGATACTCCTATTCAAGGCAAAAAACTTTCATTATCCTTAAAAAACGTAGATATGTTTGTAAATCTTGCAGTAAACCTTTCTTTGAAAATTTAGATTTTCTCTCTAAGTATCATAGAATTACTAATAGACTATTTGCATACATAATCAGTGAACTTTCTTGTATTAACAGTATATAATCTATTGCTTCTAAAGCTAATGTATTTCCCATACTGTTAAGCGTATTTTCGATATGGTTAGCTATTCTACACATGATTCACTTCCTGAAGTTATTTCTATCGATGAATTCAAAGGAAATTCAGGAAACTCTGATTATTATTGCATTATTGTTGATCCAGTTAATCACAAGATAATTGACATCATTAAAGATAAAAACCTTCATGTTCTTTCCAGCTACTTTAGAAAAATTAAAAACAGAGATAAAGTTAAGTATGTAATCATCGACATGTGGAAGCCTTATGTTGAAATTGTTAAAGCTTTCTTTAAGAATACCACTATCATCATAGATAAATTCCACTTTATGCGCTATAGACGCTACTACAAAAGAAGCAAAAAACTTATCCTTACTAAATACGAATCTTTATATTATGCTTCTTTATAGCGATGAATTAAGACAAGCTCACTTTTTAAAAGAACGTTTTTACAAAATCTCTAATGCCAAATCTTTTTCCGAAGCAAGGGAGTTTTTAAAGGAATGGATTGATTTATATAGAAAAAATGGAATTAAAGAATATATTTCTTGGACTAATACTTTAAACAGATGGTTTAAAGAAATAATTAATTCCTTTGATGTTCCTTATACAAATGGATGTATTAAAGGATTTAACAACAAAATTAAAGTAATTAAGAGAAATGCCTTTGGATTTAGGAACTTTAAAAGATTTAGAAACCGAATTCTCCATTGTTGTAGGTAACCACATATTTAAAAATTATTGCCTTAATCTAATTTACGCAAAAATCTCTTGAAAATTAGTAAGGGCAGGCATCTGAATAATTTGCCCACCCCAACTATTGACATAGAATCATAAAAAATTTGCCTACTTCTATCGACATAACAATATAAAAGTAAAAAATATGCAATCCTAAGTAATGATCTTTTCAAAAATTTCATCTATCATTTTCCATACTCTATCTGTAGACCTATCATCTATATATTTAAAAAATAATTTTTGGAATTTTTCACGCTCTTCTTTATAATAATTAGGATTATTTATATAATTTATTATTTCTTTATGCAAATCATTTTGATTTGAAACTTTGGGGCCCGCTGTCCAAAAATCATACGGTTCCAAAGCTAACCCTCTATTTTTTCTATATTCTTCTATATCATAATTCACAAAAATAATAGGTTTATTCATAAATAAATAATCACCATATACACTTGAATAATCTGTAATTAATATATCTCCAGCTCCTAGTATTTCATATAAATTAATATTAAATCTCTCTAAATCTTCATTATTGAAAAAGTATATATTTTTAAATTTTCTATACTTTACTTTTTCAGTAATTTTTACTTCTTCACCATGATGAACTTTAGATACACAAATTAAATCATTTTTTTCAAGAAATTCATCAAATAGTTCATAATCAAAATGTGGCAATTTAATAGCATCATTAATTTCTGGTAAACCTTCTATTCTATTAACAGCTTCAAAAATGTGGAACGTAGGTAAATTAAAAATTACCTTTTTATTCTTTAACTTCAATCCCAATAATCTTTCTAAATTACTTCTTGCATCTTCCAATATAAGTAAATCTGTCCTAGGAGAACCTGTAATTCTAAATTTATTTTCAGGTATAGCATAAAATGAACTTAACTGAATCATATTAAAATGTGATGAAACACAAACATAATCAACATTTTCATATATTTTAGGATTTCCTCCTGAATTTTTATCTGTTTTATCCATTAAACCACATGCCTTTAATATTACGTTACCATGCCCTAATTCAATATTATATGTTAACTTAGGGTAAAAATAGAGGAAAGTTGAAAAACCAGATATAGTTACTAAAGAAATTAAAGGAACTTTAACAATATTTTCTATATTCCATACATCTTTTCCTGTTATCAAATTTATTTTATATTTTTTTCTATACTCAATTGGCATATATTTTATTAAAGCATGAGTATTACCATCTGCGGCATTAAATTTATTAATAGTTATCGTCCTCTTATATTCTTCGTTTTTCAAGTGTAACATTAAATTTTCATCAATATAAATTAGTTTTAGTTGATTATTTGAATCCAAAAATACATAACAATCTTTCAATCCATATTGAGCCAATGTCTTTATTTGATTAACATAATTTATATCATATGGAACTAAAACCCTTATTTTTTTATATTTTTGTTTTTCTAAAATATCTTGGATCGTATAGCCTTCTGTTATTTTATTTAATTTATCTCTTATTTTTCCTTTTATTTGTATTCCATTCTTTATTAATTCATTTATAACTGATTCAGAGACTAAATCAAATAAATCTGATAAATAATATTCATAATATTCTGTAGTTTCTTTACTTATTTTAATATAATTTAATATCGGTGAGAAAATACTAGTATTATTATACTCTATATCTTTAATATTTAATTTACTTCCTAACAGATAATTTATATAAATTTCATATATTTTTCCAAATTCTTTGTTCTTTAAATTTTTAGTTAGTCTTAAAGCTTCTCTAAGGTTATTAATACTTATATTACCAAGAACATATAAGTTATCAATAAAATTATTCTTTAAACAATACTCTACCTCTTCTTTTAATTCATCTCTTACAAAATGCGAATTTTTAATGACTTTATATAAGTCTAATAAATTTTTGTTTCTTAGCAAAGCAATAATATAGTTTTTTTCAATAAATTTAATTCGATTATTACAAAATAATTGACGCATAATTTGTTCAAACTTTGTATTATCTTGTAAACTTAAATATATTGCTTTTAATGTATAAAATATTGCATTATCATATTTACGTGTAACACCAATTATTAAATCTCCTATTTTTTTCAATTCATTTATCCTTTCATCTTCACTAATCTCTTTATCTATAATTTTGCATATTAATCCAGCTCTTGCATTCCACGAATTTTCATATATAAACTCCTCGATTCTTTTTTTATCAACCTTTAATTTAAGACAAGATTCTATCGCCCTATTAAATTCTTGCTTTGTATTAACTAAAAAAGTATATGGTTTTCCCATTGCCGCCTCTGGCATATATGTAGTTATTACTGGTAATCCACTAGCAATATATTCATAATGCTTTATGGCATCACAATTAATAACTATATCTATATCTGCTTTAAAAGGTATAATACCAATATCCATATGTTTTAAATATTTTTTCAATTCATTGTGTTTTTTAGGACCTAAAATATATAAATTTTTACATTCTTCATTTAATATTTTATCATTACCAAAACCTATTATAACAAAAGATTTGTCTGGATTTGACTTAACCACTTCATAAAATAAATCTTTATCAAACCAATCATATATCGCTCCAGAATATACTATTCTTGGTTTTGGTATATTCTTTAAGTCTTCAGGTTCTTCAAAATCATCATTGCATATAAAATCTCCTTCATTAACTGCATTTCTAGATAAATAAACATTCTTTCTACCTTCAATTATACTTCGTTGTAGAAATAATGCTATAGATGTTGTTGTAATAGCATAAGCATTATCCATTAATTCTTGTTCCCAAATAACATCTTTTTTATTGCCCCAAAAAACATATTCTAAATCTAAATGATCATCTACACATTCATAAATATGAATAAATTCACCTTTTAATAACTTTATTATTTCAGATTGATATGGCATATAGGTTATAATTACAGCTTTATTACTGTTGTCCGATAAATTTAGTAATGTCTGAACAAGATCTACATAATTACTAGCTATTTCATTTTCATTATATACCGCTATTAAAGGAGTAAAAATTTTAACATTATCAACTTCTTTATAATATTTCAAAGAATATTTTGTTAAATCAGATGCAGATATTATAGGATCATTAACACTTACTCTTGAAGCCGGTGTCACATATAAAACTTCATGTTCAAATTTAGCTAAAGCACGTGCAATATGATGCATTCGCTGATATATACCACTCCACCCACAAGATGATAATATAATAAACTTTCTTTTAGACAATTTTGCAGCAACATTAAAAATATCATATAAAACTTTTTCGTTTTTATATAAACTTTCTAAAATGCTCCTCAATTTAAAATTTGTAGAATACTTATATGCCAGGCCATAATATATGGCTGCATCACTTTTTATACCTTCTATTTCTAATTTTCTTGCATAACAATAATATTTAATACTCTTTTTATTATCAGTTACATTAGTTTTGCTTATCTTTACTCTTAATTCATTTAACCTATTATATACCTCATTTACATAAAATTCATTATTAGTATTTATAAGGGCTTGTTTATAAAATTCTATAGCAAGTTCATTTTTTCCCATTAACTGATATAAATATGCCATATTATATAACAAATCAAAATTTGTAATATCAATCAAAAGGCCATCAATTAATATTTTTTCAGCTTCTATAAAATCTCCTTCTAACAAATATATAACTCCTTTCATGGAAAAAATCTCTATATCATTTTCAACTATTTTTTCATATTGACTTATTATTTCCTTTGCTTCTTTTAGAAAATTATTTTCAATCAATATTTTAACATTTTCCTTTAATTTTTTTTTATATTCATTCATTTGGATAGTCATAATAATCCCACCTTACTCATTAAAACCTTATTTGCAAATCAGATTTTAGTGTAAGCATTTCTATATCATTTGGAATAATTTTTAAATATTCATTTATAAGAATAATAACTTCCGATATTTTCCCAGCCTCCAATAATAAATTTATATTGTCCTTAAATGTTTTTTTAAGTTTTTCAAGTTCATCATTAGAAGCTTTTTTTTCTCCATCTAATATTTTTTGAAAATCTTCTAACAAATACTCTACAACTATTTTCATTAATGGATATATATTTAAAGCTTTTTTCAAATATGCTATGCTAATTTTTATATTAACTCCTTTATTATTAATCGCATGATATATATATATTAAAAACGCATGTTCATTATCTTTAACATCATCTATTAATTCATTATTTATAACTTCTTGACTATATACCCTTGTAATATATCTTATTCCATCAACTAAGTATCTTTCTAGTATAAATCTATAATCAATATTTGTTAGATCACCAAACAGTAATAAAAATTTTTCCATAGTTTTTAAAATTCGAATTTCAGTTAAATCTTCATAACTATCTATATCCTTTAAATACTCTAAAACTAATTTATTAAAATCATCATACTTGTCTTTACAATACTCTAAGTATAGCAACAGATTATCCTCTTTTATTGCGTGAAAAATTTGTAATAAATTAACTTTACTCTTTAAAATATAATAAATAATATCACCATAAAAGTTTGGTAATCTATTTATATCTATATGTTTTAAACTTTCAATTATAGAATTATCAAGCACAAACTCATTATTTAAAATTTTTACTCTAACCTTATTTAACAAACTATAACTTGATACTCCATTTGAAAACTGATATATAAAGTCTGTTTTAAACTCTTCACCTTTATGTTCTAAATATTTTTCTAAAGCTACCTCAAATCTAGTTGCCAATTCTGTTGAATCTATACTCAAAATATTTAAATCATAATAACTTTTCAAATCATTAATTTTATTTTTTTGCATAAAAGAAAATATAAATTCATAAAATATATTACTAGCCAAATTAATATCATCTAATTTCTTATAAAATTCAATAACTTTATCATAATCATTTATTTTGTAATATAAACTACACAAATCTACTATAGCCATTTTTTCATAAGTAACCGTTTCATGATTTACACTAGGATCATTTATAACATCAATTTTATTTTCTTTATATAACTTTAACAAATCTAAATAAGTTAAATAATTATTTATTGCTTCATTATAATTACATAAAGCTTTATTTATGTTTGCTAAAACATAATAAATATCAATATACTTATCATTTTTCTTTAATGCTTTTTCTGCTATATTTTTAGCTTCTAAATATTTTTGGTTAATATAATACAATTTAATCAAACTTAAATACACATACATCCTATTACCCAAATCTATTTTATTTTTTATAGATTCTTCATATGCTTTTTGGGCATAGTATAAAGCTTTTTCATATCTACCATACATAGTATAACTTACAGATAATTGATAATATATATATACTTTATCACTTTCTCTATTCAACAGTTCTTTTTCAAGTAATTTTACATTCCTTCTAAACTTATACTCCATTAATTTTTTATCATTTTTTATATAACCATAATGTTTTAAATATAAATTTAAACTATAAACGGGCTGCTTAAATTTAGGTTGCTCATGTATCGATCCTTTAAAATAAAAATCTTTATCTTTTCTAAATAAGCGCAAAACTGTCGACAAAACAAAAATTTCTTCATTATCCTTAAATAAATAATTTTTTATTTTAATAGTTGCAGAATTATACATACTACTTTTACCTAATTCAAAAAAACTAATTAATTCTTCAGGATTTTCAATAATTTCATCACTATCAATAAATAATAACCATTCACCTGATGCGTATCTTATTAATAAATTTTTTATTTCTGAAAAATCATCGTTCCAATAATGACTATAAATTTTATCTGTATAACTTTTAACTATTTCCACTGTATTATCAGTAGACCCTGTATCTACAACTACAATTTCAGAATCAATTACATTAATAATGGGTTTAATACTTTCCAAACACTGTTTTATGTATCTTTCTGAATTTTTTGTCATGATACATATACTTAATTTCATCAATTCATCATCTCCTACACTTCATATAAACAACAAATCAGGTAGCAGGGATCTACCTGATTTGTTGAATTAAAAATTTTTATTATCTTAACAATTGTAAAACTGATTGTGGCATCTGATTAGCTTGTGCAAGCATAGCCTGAGCAGCCTGAGCTAATATGTTATTCTTTGAGAAGTTCATCATTTCTTTAGCCATATCTACATCTCTAATTCTTGATTCTGCTGCTTGCAAGTTTTCTGAAGCATTAGATAAGTTATTTATTGTATTTTCTAATCTATTTTGGAATGCACCAAGCTTTGATCTTTGAGCTGATACTGTCTTAATAGCTCTATCATATACTTCGATAGCAGCAGTAGCTTTATCATATGTTGATACATCTAGAGCATATAATGTTGGAGTAGTACTTGTTCCATCAGTTACACCTGCTGTACTTGTTACACTCGCATTTGTCACAGCTACTGTAGCTCCTATCAATGCTGATACAGAAGCACCAACAGCTATTGTTGTTGCTGATGACGCGATTCCTAATGCTTCCGCAGTCATAGACCTTATTTCTATTTGCATCTTTTGACTATTATTTGCACCAACTTGTAAATTAGCAGTAAAACCTGGAGATGATGTGTTAGCTGCTACATTTAATAATTTTTGAGTATTAAACTCAGTCGTATTAGCAATACGATTTATTTCTGAAGTCAACTGATTTATTTCATTTTGAATTTCTGCTCTATCAGCATCAACATTTGTATCATTTGCAGCTTGAACAGCAAGTTCTCTCATTCTTTGTAAAATTGCATGTGTTTCCTGCAAAGCTCCTTCTGCTGTTTGAATTAATGATATACCATCTTGTGCATTTCTTGTCGCCATTTCAAGTCCTCTTATTTGTGCTCTCATTTTTTCTGAAATTGCAAGCCCAGCTGCATCATCACCAGCTCTATTAATTCTTAAACCTGATGACAACTTTTCCATAGATTTTGCAGCATTTAAGTTATTAATTCCAAGTTGTCTGTGAGCATTCATTGCATTAAGATTGTGATTGATTATCATGCTATCTCCTCCTTGATTTTATTTTTTGAGGGAGTCCCTTCCCTCTCTACTATAATTTTTCGAAGTTTTTTTTATACACTTTAGGGGATTTTTAAAATTTTTTGTTTAAAAAAAATGAATCTAAGTTTTGAGTTTTAAAATAAGTTTTTGAAATACTCTTTTTTGCATTAAAGGATTTTAACTCATTCTTTAGCTTTAAATATTTTTCATTAAAGGCTTTTTGTATTTTATTTTCTAAACTTATTAGATCTAAATCCTCAATTAAATCCTTTAAAAGCTTTTCATCTTCAAAACTATTTAATATACAAATCAACTCTTCCCTTTTATTTAAAAAATCCTCTAAAACATCATAATTTTCACTTTCTAATGCATTTAGAACTTCATTTGAAATATTTTTATATTCATTTAAAACTTTTAAAACCTCCATTACTTATTCATCGCTCCTATTTGAGAATAAAGCCAATTCGCTTGATCGTTAAATTTTTGCATCGCCCTTTCCAGCTTTGCGAAATCTTTGTAATACTTTTCCTGCTTTTCATAAAGCTTTCTTTCAAGCTCGCTTATTATCCTATCCTTTTCTTTTATCTGCTTTGATAAAAGACTATTAACCTCTGTAACATCACCCTTTATTCCTGCCTTTTCAAGTAAAAATCCCTTTTTCCCTGAACTATTTCTCGTTGTCCTTATATTATCTTCAAGTATGTCCTTAATCCTTTGAAAAATACCTATCTGCTTATTTCTATCCTGTCTTGATGTATAGGTTTTATTTGGATCATAAGCAATATCAGAGGTTTTAATAAGAAGATTTATAACCTCCTGACCTCTCGTTTCAAGAGCTGTTTTCAACTTTGCTTCATCTATTACAATTTTTCCCTTTTGAGTATAATCGCTAGATGTAGAAAGCCCTATCTCTTGAAGACTTATCCCAACACCCTCAACCTTTTCAAAAAAAGCCTGTCTTAAGTTAAACACCATATCCTGAAGGGTGCTATCACCCTTTAATAACCCTTCCTTTGCTTTTTCTTCCCACTTTTTTATTTCATCTTCTTTTAATTCCTTCTTCTGATCCTCAGTTAATGGTTTATAGGAATAGTTTCTTTTTTCAGAAAGCTTTTTGTTTATTTTATCTATTATCTCATTATATTTATTTACAAATTCCTTTATTTTATCAATAACTGGCTTTGAATCTATATTTACAGTAAACTTCACCGATGTGTCCGTTACCCCATTTAAAGTATAAACAATTCCATCTATTGTAAAAGTATTAGTTTCCTTTAAAACTTCAACAAAATCTGCGTTTCCCGGAGCTTTTATTTGAATTTTTGCATTTTGACCTGTTGCTTCTAAAACTTCTATAACACCCTTATCAGAATCTAAAAAGTTTACCTGTATAGACGAACTCTCGCCTGTTTTTGAAGTTTCAAAGGTTAAAGTTTTAGTAAGCTCGCTAAACCTAGCCTTTACTGCACCACCAGTTTGTATATTTATTTGATTTATCAAATCCCTAAGTTTCATTGAAGAATTTAGATTTATTTCCTTCTCCGTTCCATTATAATTTATTTTAAGAAAAGAAGCGTTAATTCCTAACCCTTCAAGCGTTGTATCTAAAGAAGCTCCATCAGCTAAAACTTTACTTACACTTGCTCCTTTCGCAAGACTCAAAACCCTTATCTCGTATTGTCCCGTTTCAGCATCACTCGTTGTCAAAACCTTTAAAGGAGCATTTGAATCAATTGAAACTGTATACGGAGTTAAATTGTTTGAAGATAAAATATACTTTTCTTTATTTAAAAAATCAAAATAAGTATTTTTAAAGGACATCAAATCACTTATTATTTCCCTATAAAGTTCCTGTTTCCACTCTATAAGCTGCTTATCTTGTTTTACTTTGTCAACCTTTGTTTTTTCTGCCTGCATAAGCTGCTTTACCATGTTATCAACATCAAGTCCTGTTGCAAGTCCTGTTATCCTTAAGGTGCTTGGCATCTTCTCACCCCCTCTTTAAAAGCCTCTCTATCCCTCTTAAAGATTCTAAGTTTTCATTTTTAATTTCAGATATAAGTTCTTTTCTTACTATCTTTACATCCCTTGGAGCCTGTATGCCTATTTTTACTTCATTTTTTGAAACTTCTATTATTTTAATTTCAATTCCTTCCCCTATGAGGATGGATTCCCCTTGTTTCCTTGTTAAGACAAGCATTTTATCTCCTGCCTTAGGCTATATTTTTTATCATTTAGTATTATTTGTTTTGCTTTGTTGTTTTTTATATTTAAAACTATAGGTGCAAGAAGATTAGCAGTTATTTTATCTTCCCTTACAGTTACAATATTATAAACCATAACATCCTCATAGGAGTTTATACCAAGCTCCTTCATCTCTTCACAAGAAAGCTCTATCTCATAATCCTTAAAATAATCCCAAGGAATTATTGTTAAAAGAGCTATATTCTTCTCATCTATACTTTGAAGACAATAAAGATTGCTATCCTCAACCTTTATTATTACATATCTTTTATATTCTTCAAGCCCAGGAATACCTTTCTCAAAATATAAAATTTCATCCTCATTTATTTCAACTTGTCCAAAAAACTTTGTATCTACCATCATAAAAACCTACCTACCTTAAAAAGTCTAGTAAACTTGGTTGAAGTATTTTAGCTCCCGTCTGCAAGGAAGCTGTATATACAGATTCCATAACTTTATATTCCATAACTTTTTTTGCAACATCTATATCATAGGTCTTTGATAAAAGCTCTGTCATGTTAAAAGTTTCTGTTTCATTTTTTGAAAGCATGTCTTCAAGCCTTTTTTGTCTTGCTCCTGCATCAGCCCTTAATCTTAATATCTCATTAAAATGTTCGTCAAGCTCTCCTAAAAGCATGCTTGGATCTTCATCGTTTTCAAGCTTCTCAATTATTTTTGATAAAGTTTTAAATACACCTGCTTCACTTTGATTTTTAGCCTCGTTTGCAAAAGAGCTTCCCTTTACTGATATATCTATTATAACTCCATTTGCCATTTCCTTATAAAGACCATTATCTGATCCTACGTATATAACCTTATCCCCCTCCATTTTAAAGGGAGGATTTGTGGTCTTATCCCCTCCAAATACATATCTTCCATCATATGAAGTATTTCCAATCTGCATTATGTGTTCCTTAAGCTGTCTTATATGCTTTGCTATTGCAAGACGCTCCTCCTTTGTATAGGCACCGTTTCCTCCTTGAATCGTTTTTTCACGAACAGTTTGAAGAGCATCACCTATTTGTCCTAAAGCAACATCTATGGTATTTAACCAATCTATCCCCTCTTGAATGTTTGTATGATATCTTTCATTTGCTGCAATCGAAGCTTTAAGCTCCATAGTTCTTGCTACTTTAAAAGGATCATCAGATGGTTTTTGAACTTCATGACCTGAAGATAATTGATTTTGATACTTTTGCATATTTTCAAGATTTACCCTAAGATTAGCTAAAAAGTTTTGTGATAAAACTTTATGAGTTATCCTCATCTAATCACCTACCTTCTTATTAAACCGTTTACAACTACATCTAAAAGCTCATCTATTACACTTATCATCTTGGCATTTGCCTCATAGGCCCTTTGAAATTGAAGCATATTAGTCATCTCTTCATCTAATGAAACGCCTGATACTGACTCCCTTCTTATAACAAGCTGATCAACAAGGGATTGTTGATTTTTAACCATCCTTTTAGCCTCTTGATTCGATACCCCAAGCTGGGAAATTGTAGCTTTAAAGTAGTTATCTATAGTAGTTCCTGAATTGTTACTAAAAATTTTTGTAGAACTTCTATCTGCAAGATTTGGACCGCTTAAACTTGCAGAAGTTAAAGGTTTTCCATCCTTATCTACATAAACATTCTTTAAAAACTCCTCCCTTGAGGTTATTTTTAAAATCTCCATTCTTATATTTCTTAACTGCCCAATTATAAGTGCTCTCTCTCCATTTCCAGCTGCATAATCTTTAGAATTCCTATCTATTATCTTTCCTGCATTTATTAAAAATATATCCTCCTTTAGTTTTTGATTTACAGAAATAACCTTTGCTGCCTTAAGATGTGTTTCTGCCTCTATGTTGAAAAAGTTTACTCCTTCATTTAAATCTGTTGAATTCGAATGAACCGTATTTACTGAAATTGCAAGAGCTCTTGCAAGATTGTTTAATTGAAGCTTATAATCGTTTATCTCAGAATACAAAGAATCTAATCCCTTTAAGCTTCCATTGTAAAAAGGTGCACCTTCTATTTTTAAATTGCCTGATTTAAATTCTTGAATATCGTAAAATACTACATGTGGACTTATAAAGTTTATTTTATAGGATATTACATTTCCTTCTTCATCCTTTATCTCTTCTACATTTAAAAAGTTTTTCATCTCATCTTGACTTACCTCAATTTCTACAGGTTTATTTATATCACCATTTATATTAAGATATAACCTTATGCTTGATAAATCCTCTTTTTTAACTATAATCGGAAAATCCTTTTTCTTTATTTCGTTTTGTCCCACAGTTAAGCTAATATCATTTACAAAGGCTAATCCTTTGTTTATCTTTGAATCTACAAGAATAGGATTATTTTCATCTACTACTCCATTGTTTAACTTTGGTAATATCTTTATTCCCATATAATCCGTCTTTTTTATATCAAAATCAAAACGCTCAGATAATTTATCAAGCAAAAGGTCTCTTCTATCTAAAAGGTCGTTTGGAATTTTGCCTCCTATAACAACAGATTTTATCTGCTCATTTAAATCTGCAATTTGAGTTAAAATATTTGAAACTTCAAATATCTGTTGCTGTATAAGATCTGCAATTCCAACTTCTCTGTCCTCAAGCTGAATATATGTTTGATTTATACCATGGGCTAATGCCTCTGCATTGCTTATAACAAGTGTTCTTGCTGTTGAACTCTCAGGATTTGTAGCAAGCCCCTGCCATGCATCCCAAAAATTTGAAAGCAAAGTTGCAATTCCTGTATCAGAAGGTTCCGTAAATATTGCCTCTATTTCTGATAAAAAGTATTCTCTTGTTTCATATCTTTTTAATGTGCTAGTTTCTTTCCTTATATAGTAATCTAAAAATTCATCCCTAGTTCTTGTAATACTCGCAACCTCAACTCCTGTCCCTATTTGGCCAGGCTCTGCAGCAGTTGTTAAAGAAGGCATCCCAAAGGGTTGGCTTGTTTTTAAATTTGCCCTTTGAACGGAGTATCCTTCAGTATTTGCATTGGCAACATTATGAGATACCACATTTAAGGCTGTTTGCTGAGCAAACATTCCTCGTTTTACTATATTAAATGTATTAAAAAGTCCACTCATAATTTTTTCCCCCTAAATTGTAGCGTTAAATATATTGTTCTGTGGGCTAGAATCTACCTTGCCTGATTTTTTATATACAACGTTTTGAGAAGGAGATAAAAGGTTATTCATCATTCTTATATAACTTAAAGACTGTTTAGTTAAAATAGCGTTTGTTTCATTTTTTTCCTTAACTATGTCTACAATTTCTTTAAGATTCCTTGCTATATCCTCCGATATAATTTTTTCATTTACTAAATCATCAAGCCTTTTTTCACCTAATATCTCCTGTCTTTTCTTTTCAAGGCTGGATAAAACTAAAGCAATCTCCCTTTTTTTTTCTAAAAGCTTTGCAATAGCTTTACCATCATCCTTAAGCAACGCTTCCTTTTCTATATCAAGAAGTTTATTATATTCCTTTAATACATCTAAAAGTTTAAATATTATATCCTTTGCTTCCATCATTTATCCCTTTCCTTCATAGCCTGTATTATGCTTCTTGCAAGAAGTTCATCGTCAACAACATATTTTCCTTCCTTGATAAGCTTTTTTATCCTTTCTACCTTTTCTGAATTACCTTCATCTATTTCAATATTCCTAGAAAGCTCTAAAAATTTTGCAATCTCCTTTCCTGCCTTTGATATTTCAATCGTATCTTCTTTTTTGTTTACACTATTGGACTTACTTAAGCTTAAATTTTTATTATAAACATTAATAACATTATTTATATCAAACCTTATCCTCATAAAATCACCTCAATTAATTTTCTACTTTATTTATCGTAAAACATTAATAAAACTTTAGCCTTCAGGCTAACCCTGAAGGCTTTTTATTTTTTCCTCATTGTTTACAATGCTCGTTATTCTAACCCCAAAATTTTCATCAATTACAACAACCTCTCCATAAGCTACCCTTTTGCCGTTTACTAAAATTTCTACAGGCTCTTCAGTCAACTTATCAAGCTCAATTAGTGAACCCTGACCAAGCTCTAATATCTCTTTTATAGTCTTTTTAGTTCTTCCAAGAACAACCGAAATTTCAAGCGGAACATCAAGTATAAGCTCTATATTGTGCTTTTCCTTTGAAGATATAGGCGTAAGATCAGAAAATACTGCCTTTGATACGTTCATGTCATTTTTTTGATCTTGTTTTATCTCTTTTTCAACTTTTTCATAGGCAGCTTCTGACCTAGGTTCTTGTTTTTCTTCTTGAGGCTCCATATAGCCTCCCATCATCTTGTTTACAATCATTTTTGCAGTTTCAATAGGCAATAAAAGCATTATCTCACTATCTAATAAATCTTCTATTGTAAGCTTAAAGGATATTCTAACTATTTTCTCATCCTCATCTATAAGGTCCGATATCTTTTCAACGTTATTATTCCAAACCCTTGCAATGGGAGGAGTAATATTTATAGGCATATTAAGCATCGTAGATAGTGAAGTTGCTGAAGACCCTATCATCTGGTTCATTGCCTCTTGAACGGCACTAACTTCAATCTCAGAAAGCTCAGTCTTTACATTTGTCCCTGAGCCTCCCATCATTATATCAGCAATTATTGAAGCATCATCTATTCTTATAAGAAGTATATTTGAACCCTTAAGACCTTCAATATATTCTACTTCAAGGGTCATAATAGGAATATTAAACTCCTTCTTTATATCACTTAAAGTGGTTAAAGTAACCCTTGGAGTAGTTATGTTTACCATCTTACCAAGGATAGAAGATAGCGCCGTTGAAGCAGAACCCATTGATATATTTCCTATTTCACCTAAAAGGTCCTTTTCTTCTTCTGTTAACTCTTCAATTTTAGTTGTATTAATCCCATTTAGTAAAGCATCTATTTCTGCTTGTGAAAGTATTCCATCATTCATCTTCTTTCACATCCTTATCTAGTATTTCAAAAATTTGAACTCCTAATTTTTTGCCAATTTTTCCAGGATAAACTTTATAATGAAGTTTATCTTCTATATACATATCAATAGGTTCATTAACTTTTTTATCAAGCATTAAAACATCGCCAACTGAAAGATTTAAAAAATCTTCAACAGATATCATAGTTTTCCCAAGCTCAACAAAACAATTAAGCTTTACAGGCATTAAGTTCTTTTTTAATTTTTCTTTAAATCCCGTGTTTTCCTTATCAAAGGTAGATCCCTTATATTGAATAACAAGCTTATCTGTATATTTTTCTATAGATATATACGGAATACACATATTTACATAACACTGATTGCTGCCTATCGTTACTGAAAAGGTAATTAAACAAACTGGTTCATTTGGTGCAATAACTTGATTTAATACAGGGTTTGTTTCTAAACTTTCAAATACTACATTAACATCTAAAATATCCTCCCAAGCCATTTTTAAGTTTTCTAAAAGTTTTAAGTTTAATTTTTTGATTATATTTTTTTCAATATCAGTAAAATCCCTTGTCTTATACTGCCCCTTCCCTGAACCGCCAAACATTAAATCTATAATTTCAAAAACATAAGATGGTCCTGTTTCAAACATAAAAGGACCTGTAAAGGGCTCTAAATAAAAAGTCATAAGAATAGTTGGGTTTGGAACAGAATATATAAACTCTTCAAAGGTAATCTGTTCAATCGAAATAACTTTAAATTGAACAGATGTTCTTAAACTTGCCGTAAGATAATTTGCAGCAATACGGCCAAAATTATCGTATATCATCTCTAAAGTCCTTAAGTGCTCCTTTGAAAACTTATTTGGCCTTTTAAAATCATATTTTTTTACTTTTTGTTTTTCAACAGAGGTATTTTCCTCAAGTTGTATCTCTCCAGCTGTTAAGGCTGAAAGGAGGGCATCTATCTCGCTTTGAGTTAAAATTTCTCCCATAAAATCCCTCCTATCTTGTTAAAAGGGCCTCTCCCTCCAAAAGAGTTATTATCTGTCCCTCTAAGTTTATTATTCCCTTTATATATGACACATTTTCAACAGATTTTTCTATCATTTCATTCTCTATTTCTATAACCTCATCAACTTTATCTACTATTAACCCTATTTTTTCTTCGTTTACTTCAACAACTATGATGTTTTCTTCTTCATCCTTAGCATACTTGTTTAACAATGATTTTAAATCAACAACTGTTATAATATTACCTCTTAGATTTATAAGTCCCCTAACATAATAAGGAGCATTAGGAACTTTTGTTATACTCATCATCTTTTCAATCCCGTGGACAATAGATGTATCCAAGGCAAACTTTTCATTGCCAAGGGTGAATATTACTATTTGCATATATATTCACTCCTATCCTAAAACCTTCTTTAGAGCCTCTAAAACTCTTTCTGGTTGGAAAGGCTTCACTATAAAATCCTTAGCTCCTGATTTTATTGCCTCCATAACCATAGCCTGTTGTCCCATAGCTGAACACATTATTATTTTTGCGTTTGGGTCAAAGGCTCTGATTTCTTTAACAGCTTGTATACCATCCATCTCAGGCATAGTTATGTCCATTGTAACAACATCTGGTCTTTCCTGCTTATATAACTCAACAGCTTTAAGACCATTTGGAGCTTCCCCTACAACTTCATAACCATTCTTTACAAGTATATCCTTTAACATCATTCTCATAAAAGCAGCATCATCCACAATTAACACTCTTGCCATGATAAATCCTCCCTTTTTATAATCCTAATTTTGATAATATAGCTTCTAAAGAACCTGGCTTTGGAATAAAGAAAAAGTATCCGCCAGATTCTTTGTCATCCTGAGTAAATTTTGTATCAATGGCTAAAACATAATCACTATATTGCTCTGCATCAATAAAACTCGTGCTTAAAATAGCTGCTAACATGTCCTCAACAACATAAGGAACAGAACCTATTAAATTTAAACCTGTAAATTTTGACAAAGCATTTAAATAGGAATTTCCTAAAATATTTCCAAGTTCTTGATAAACAGAATAATAAAGATCTTCATTTATTTCTGAAAAACCCTCTAACATTTCATCTGCAATAATTCTTGCACTATCAGGCTTCATTACAAATAATATATTCCCTGGTGCATCACCAAAAACCTTCAAAAGAACAGCTATAACTAAATCCTCTTCATTTCCTATTCTTGTTAACATATCATTAAATAAAAGTATGTCCACTTGTGGAACAGACATATCAACTTTTTTATTTATAAGCTGCGACAATGCTGTCGCAGCATTGCCAGCACCTATATTACCTATTTCCCTTAAAGCATCCAATTGAATTTCATTAAGATTAAATTCCATATCTATCACCTACTCATATTAAAGCTGCAACATCCAATATTAATGTCACTAAACCATCTCCTAATATAGTTGCACCTACATATTCCTTTTGATTTTGTAAAAGCTTTCCTATAGGTTTTATAACAATTTCTTGCTGTCCTAATAGAGAATCTACTAAAAGACCTACCGTCTTCTCTCCAACCTTTACAATAACTACAAATTTTTCATCTGAATCAATTTCTGGTAAATTCAATCTTTGAGCAAGCCTTACAATAGGTATTACACTATCCCTGTATATTATAACTTCTTTATTGTTAGAAACCTTTACCTCATTTAATTTTATTTTTATAACTCTATCAATAAATCCAAGGGATATTGCAAAGGTTTCCTCTGCAACTTTAACTAAAAGGGCCTGTATTATAGATAGGGTCAATGGTAGTCTTATTATAAAGGCTGTCCCTTTCCCTAACTCGCTTATAACTTCAATACTTCCTCCAAGGGAGGTTATTTTTGTTTTTACAACATCCATTCCAACTCCTCTTCCAGATATGTCTGTAACCTTTTCGCTTGTGCTAAAACCTTGAAGGAATATAAGGTTTTTAATGTCGTGTTCTGTCATTCCTTCAGTATTTATTCCAAGTTGTTCAGCCTTTTTCTTTATTTTGTTTATATCAATACCCTTTCCATCATCTTCAACCTTTATAACAGCCTTATTTCCTTCCTGATAAGCTATAAGTTTTACTGTCCCCTTTGCACTCTTTCCTTGTTTTATTCTCTCCTCTGGAGTTTCAATTCCATGATCTATAGCATTTCTTAAAAGATGAACAAGAGGTTCTCCAATTTCATCAATTACTGTTCTATCAAGTTCAGTATCCTCACCCTTTATAATTAATTCTACTTCCTTTCCTAATTCCTTTGCAAGATCCCTTACCATTCTTGGAAATCTATTAAATACCTTTTCTATTGGAAGCATTCTAACCTTCATTACAAGATCTTGAAGATCTGTTGTTATCCTTCCAACCTGCTCCAAAGTTTCATGAAGTTCCTGTGATTTAAAATCTTTGCTTATCTGCTCTAACCTAGTTCTATGGATTACAAGCTCCCCTACTAAATTCATAAACTTGTCTAATCTTTCAAGATCAACCCTCACAGATTGATGAACTTTCTTAGTACTTTTATCCTCTTCTTTTTCGATTTGCTTTTCTAATTTTATTTCTTCCTTTTCTTCTTTAATTTGATTGCTTTCTTCATGGACATTTTCTTGTAAAGCTTCAACTTCAACCCCTTCAATTTCTGAAATGCCTTCTACTTTGCCTTTTATTTCCTCTTTGTTCTTTTGAGTTATAACAATTACATAAAATTGATTATCAAAATTCTCCTGCTCTAAATCCTCTGTTGATGGAACAGTTTTTATTATCTCTCCCATTTCTTCTAAAGTCTTATAAACCAAAAACGCCCTTGCAGATTTTAAAACTGAATCTTTATATATTGTAACCTTTACCTTATAAACATTGTAATTTTTTTCCTTTGCTTTTATAATAAGATCTTTATCATATTCATTAAGTTCAAATACTAATTGACTCTTTTTATTATCTTCATAGGAGTCACTATTTTCTATTTTCTTCAACTCTTCTATTATATCATCAACATCGGCATCCTCAATACCCTCATTTCTTATGTTATCTATCATCTCTTCTAGCTTATCTACACATTTAAATAAAGTAGTTACTATATTAGAATTAACCCTAAGTTCACCATTTCTTATTTTATCAAGAATATTTTCCATTTTATGCGTCAAATCAGCTATTCTCTCAAATCCCATACTTCCTGCCATACCCTTTAAGGTATGAGCCGCCCTAAAGATTGAATTTACAATATCATGATTTTCAGGATCCTTCTCTAACTCTAAAAGATCTTCATTAAGCCTTTGTATATTTTCCTCTGATTCTTCAAGAAAAATATCCAAATATTGTGACATATCCATAATTATACGCCTCCCGGTTTTCTATATATAAATGTAGATGCTTTTTCAAAACCCAATTCCCTATAATTATAAATGCTTTCCGTCGCTCCAACAAAAAGTAAAGCTCCTGGATTCATAGCATCATAAAACTTTTTGTAAATTTGATTTTTAACCTCTTGAGTAAAATATATAACAACATTTCTACAAACTATTAAATCAAAACCTGTATCATATCTATCTAATATTAAATCATGATGTTTAAAAATAACCCTGTTTTTTATAAAATCTTTAATTATATAGCTATCCCCATCCTTTATAAAATATTTGTCTAATAAATCCTTATCAACATTTCTTACATCCTGCATCTTATATACTCCTTTTTTGGCAACTTCAAGTATGTTTTTATCTATGTCCGTAGCTATTATAGTATGTCTTTTGTTGGGTGTTAGCCTGTCCATTATTATAGCTAAAGTATAGGGCTCTGCACCATTTGAACAAGCAGCACTCCAAATCTTTAAGGTCTTTTTTTCTGGATTTAAAAGTTCCTTTATTTTTCTTTCAAGTTCTAAAAAAAGATCCTTATTTCTAAAAAATTCCGATACATTTATAGTTAAATGATCTAAAAATCTCTGGCTTAAGTTTTTATCAAGCTTAAGTTTTAAAATAAACTCATCTTCGTTTTTAACTCCAATTCTACTCATAAAACTTTCTATTCTTCTTGTCAATTGTTTTGACTTATAGGCTGAAAGATCTATGCCATATTGTTTTAAAACAAAGGCCTCTATTTTCTTAAAGTCCATCAGCTTCTCCCCCGAACTATTTTAACTATTTGATTTGCTATTTCCTTGTCAGGCAATACATAATCTATACATCCTGTTTCTATTGCTGCCTTTGGCATTCCAAATACCGTAGAAGTTACCTCATCTTGGGCTATAGTTATGCCTCCTCTTTGTTTTATAGCTTTAATTCCTTCTGCACCATCTTTTCCCATTCCCGTTAATATTACAGCCAAAAGCCTTCCATCAAATTCATGGGCTGCTGACAAAAAGAGCTTATCAACAGCAGGTCTTACCCCATGAACTTGAGGAGATAAATCAAGTTTTATCCTGTTCCTATTTACAAGCATGTGGAATCCACCTGGAGCTATATATACATGATTTTTATTTATAATAACATTATCTTGAGCTTCTAAAACCTTTAAACTACTATATCTATCAAGTCTTTCAGCAAAAGCCTTTGTAAAACCCGCTGGCATATGCTGAACTATAAGAACTGGAAGGTCTAAATCCTTTGGAAGTTGAGTTACAAGTTCAAATAAAACCTTAGGCCCCCCAGTTGATGCTCCAATTAAAATAGCTTCTATAGGTTTTTGATTATTCTCTAAACTAGTTAAAGCTTCATACCTAACAAGAGGTTTTATCCTCCTTCTTTTAATATGAGCATTAGCATATCTTATTTTCTCTACTAAATCATCCTTCACTTTTTCAATATCCAATGATATTGAACCTGACGGTTTTTGTATAAAATCAAAGGCACCTAACCGTAACGCTTCTATGGTTATCGCTGATCCCTCAGCTGTAAGACTGCTTAACATTATAACTTGTGTTTTTTCTTTATCTATTTCCTTTAAAACTTCAAGACCATTTTTATAAGGCATCTCTACATCAAGGGTCACTACATCTGGATTTAAACGTTTTATCTTTTCAAGTGCATCTAGTCCATCTCTTGCTGTATCTATTACTTCCATGTCTGGTTGACTGTTTATCATATCAGAAATCATTTTCCTCATAAAAGCAGAATCATCAACAACCAAAACCTTTATTTTTTCAAACATATCTACAACTCCTTTATACCTTTACCAACTGTTCTTATGTATACTTTTCCTGTATCTGCTTCTATTATCATTGTTCTTCCATAGTTCCCTCCAAGATCCTCAGCAAGAATAGGTATTCTTAATTTTTGAAGTATTTCTTTAACTGCCTTTGCATTTCTGCTTCCTATATCCATAAGGGGCGTTTTATCGCTTGTTTGAAACATACTTGCCCCTCCTGCAATTTTAGCCTTTAAATTGTTCAACCTTGCTCCATTTTGTATCATTTTTTCAACAAGCATTGGTATTGCCAAATCTGCATATTTCATAGGATTTGAATTATTAGTAAACTTTGAGCTTTCAGGAAGCATAATATGTGCAAGCCCTGCTATCTTTTTATAATCATCATATAAAGCTATTCCAACACATGAACCCAAACCTATAGTAATTAACCTATCAGGCGGAAAAGCTATGTTTAAATCTCCTATTCCTACTTTTATTTCCTTTCCTTCCATAATATCTACTCCATTTTAGTTTGTTATTTTTTCTAATTCATCTTTTGTTAAAATCTTCTCAGTATCAATGTTTAAAATTATTCTATTATCAAGTCTTATTATATTTTGAATATACTTATTTTTTGCAACCGTAACAATATCAGGAGAAGCCTCTATATTTTCCTCCTTTATATCTGTAACCTCTAAAACAGTATCTACCAAAAGCCCAACATTTTTATTGTTGTTTTTCACAACTATTATTTTTTTATCCCTTGAATCTTCATAATTCATATTAAACTTTTTCCTTAAGTTAATTATTGGCAAAATTGTATTTTGATAGTTTATAACACCTTCAACAAAATAGGGTGCCTCTGGAACCTTTGTAGGTTCTATATATCCAAGAATTCTTTCTACCTGCTGGATATCACAGGCAAATTCTTCATTTCCAAGCTTAAAAATTATAACCTTTCTATCCATTTTGGCATCACTCCTATAATTTCATTTTTTCTACTATAACCTCTCCATTTTTAAAATATGCCTTAAGATTTTTTACTGGATTTTCAATTTTATATGAAATATCATCAAATTGTAAAATAGTATTTTGATATGCAACTTTAGCCTCTATAATTCCTTGCTTTGTAGTTTTTAAAACCGTCACAGCTCCTGCATTAGAACCTACCTCAGAAGCAAAGACACCATTTTGAGCAAATATCCTTCCTCCCCTTAATACAGCTTTTTCGTTTAAAAACTTTACAACATTTTTCGCTACTATATCTGTATTATAGCAACCCTTCCCTAATATTTCTACATCGTTACTTGAAAAAATTTTAGAATTTTGACAGTAGGATATATACACATTTGAAGGACAGTTTAAAACCTCAAAACCTTCAATAAAACCCTCTATCTCCTTTAATATATTTTTCATTTTATCTAAATCCTTTAACATATTATCTTTAAACTCCAACAACAAAGAATAAATGCTCTTCCAACAATTTAAAATTTCATTTTTAAAATTAGAAGTTATAAACTCATTTGTTTTATCAAAATCCTTCATCTTATTAGGATATTTCGATTCCAAAATCAAATAAAGCACTTGTCCTATATTTTTGTCCATTTTAATTTTTCCAAGACTTAAAAGCTGAGAATACATAGACAGAACATTTTTTAATATTTCATAGGCCTCTTTAATTTTTTCAAAGGCCCTTTCATTATTTAGCTGATTTAGTCCAGCCATAACATTAGAGGATATTAAATTCTTTTTAATTATAACATCTCCATTTGCAATAACTTCCGCCTCTAAAACATCACCATGAACTATAACTTTATTACCTGATTTTACTTTAAACCCTTCCTTTACAGAACCAAAAATCTCAATATTTCCATCAAAACTTATATTTCCTGTTTTAATATCAACATCACTATTTAATCTTAAAACCTCATATACACATATTCTATCTGCTTTAACCTCAGGCATACCAGATATAGCCGCAAAAGCTTTGTTATCTAATATGTTACACCCTGTCCCTGCTAAAAGCTTCAATATGCTTCTTTTTCTTGGTTTTACAGGTCTTCCATATACATCAAATCCTATCATTCCATCTTTTCCCTCTAACTTCTCTGCTAGGACAGAACCTTTTTCAACATACTCATAGGTATTTCTATTAAAATAATCTATTCTAAAAGCATTTTCATCCTCTTCATTGTGTTTTTCTCCAAAATAATAAATTATTTTATCATCCTCAGGGTCTCTAGCCCTTCTACCCTCTGCAACTAAATATTTTCCACCTTCAACCGCTTTTAATATTTCTTCTTTTTTTATACCATAAATTATTTTCTTTTCTCTAAGAAACCTTTCTATTTCATCAGCTGTAAATTTTTTTATGCTTTTATGCTTTATTTTTCCTTCAACTAAAAGCTCATTTCTAGGCTCCTTATCTTCAATTTCGTATTCTATATAGGGTTCATAACTTACCTCTAAATAAACTTCCATGGCATCTTGACTTACATTTATATTTAAATTCCTTTTACCTTCTATTATTTTAGGAATTATCTTGACAATATCATCCTTATTTATAAATATTTGCGACTCAACCTTAACCCCATTTACATAAACCTCTACCCCTTCCCCAACCTTCAAAAGAGGCTTTTTTTCTCCATCTATATAAATAAATTGTCCTGATTGTATTCCTATTTTTGCCTCCTGCATTAAAGGACACCCCCCTTTAAGTTTTTCCACACTATAACTGCTGAAATAAAATAAATTATAGCAACTATCCACCCTGCAATTACATCACTAAAATAGTGAACACCTAAATAAACTCTGCTAAAACCAATTAGCAGAGCTAAAATTACTAATGTTGATTTTATTAACCTACTCTTTACATTAAATTCATTCTCTAAAATAAAACATATAAAAAGCATAAAAGTTAAACATACCATTGCATGTCCACTAGGAAAACTATAACCCTTAGCTTCTATAAGCCTATACATGATAGGTCTTGGTCTTTTAAATAGATATTTTAAAAATTCGTTAAATATCCATACTAAAAAAATATTAATAACGAAATAAATAGAAATATCCTTCTTATTCTGTTTCATTAATATTATCGAAATAACTAAAGTTAAAATTAACATTGATTCAAAATTTCCAATAGAAGTAATTACTTTAAAAACAAAGTTTAAAGCAGGATTTCTAAAGAATATGAAATACTCATAAATTTTCAAATCATAATATAAAAACAAATTAAAACCATGATCCTCTATAAACTCAAACATCAACATTAAAATAAATATTGATAAAATAAACATTGTCAAGGTATAAAAGCCTACCCTGTCAATTACTTTAAGTTTTAGCCATATGTTTAAGTTTTTAATTTTTATTATAAATTTCTCAAAGTGCCTATATCTAATAACTGTTTTATATGCATAAAAAAACATAATAAATATTAAAGTTACTCCTATCGTTAGATATTCAAAATTATTTCTTATAAACTTATCAGCATCCTTTAAAAAAATAACTAAAAAGGCTTCAAGAATAAATCTTGAAAATCTTCCTATAAAGGATGCAATTATAAATATTCTTTTAGGTATTTTAAAAATTCCCGCGGAAATAGTAAATATCTTATAAGGAATAGGAGTAAATCCTGCTATTAAAACTGCCCATCCACCATACTTTTTAAAATAAACCTCTACCCTTTTTATTTTTGAATTATCAAAAAATTTACTAAAAATATCTCCAAATTTACTTCCTAAAAAGTATCCAAAGACTCCTCCTAAAACAGAAAATAAAGCTGTTATAAAAGCATAAAAGAAAGCCATTTTTTTATTTAAATACATCATGGGAAGTAGAATAACATCTGGAGGAATAGGAAAAAAAGAAGACTCAACAAAGGATATAACAATCAATCCTAAAATTCCAAAACTATTAACCATATTTATAAATTCTTGTAAAAACCTTTCCATATAAATCACCTCAAACCCATTTGGTTAAAATTATAACACAAAACAATAGAAAAATCTAATTACTGGATTGACAAATATAATTTTTTTATATAAAATGAACTTGTTAGTATATGGGAGTGGATAGGTGCTGGTGTGCCTACCGGTCTTCAAAACCGTGTTGACGGGTTAACCCCCGTTAGGTGGGTTCGATTCCCACACACTCCCGCCAAAAAAGCCTGTGTTCTTTGAACACAGGCTTTTTATATTAAATATCTTCTATCTTCTATTCTTTTTGTAAGTTTAATCGAATCAAAATATTCAAGGATGGCAACAGCATATTTTCGACTGCTTTCTATCATATCTCTATATTGGGCAGCTGTTATATATCCTTCTTTATTAATAAATTCAATAAGCATTTTCTTTGCAGCTTCAAAATTTTCGGCCGTCAAATAAATTTCTTCATTTATTTTAACTAATAATCCTAAATCAACTAATGCTTCAAAAACCCTTTGAGCTTCAATCTCATCCTTTGCAAACCCTTTTATAACCTCTTGAGGTTTTGGAGGCTGGAACTTAGCATCTTTAAAAATCTTTAAAATATCTTCCTTTATCTTCTCCTGTTTTGAATTAAATTTTAATTCAAAATCAATCAATGCTATGTATATTCCATTTATTTTTATAGTATCATAACTTAATAATTCAAGCATCCTATCATAAATCCTCTGCTTTATATCTTTACCAAAAACTTTAATTTTTAGTTCTTCCTTAGTTATACCGAATTTTAATGGATTGTTTTTATGATATTCAACTAAAAAATGCTTCACTTTGTTTTTAATTTCCATTAAGTATGTATAATGAATAAAGACAAAATCATCCCCTAAATCTAATTTAATAACTTTTTTATCCTTTACAAGTTCTTCTAATATCTCATTTAAATTGCTATAATTTTTCCCTAATATTCTTGTTATATCCTTTACTCCAACAAAATCTTTGCTGTTAACTTTTATAGTATGTTCTATAATCTCCTTTGGGTCTCCCTTTTCCTTTAAAAGCAAATCTTCAATAACTTTTTCATCAAAGGCCTTATGTTTTAAAGGATTGGGATCGAGTATTGTTCCCCCTCCAACAGTTATCATAGGAGAATATGTCCTTATTATATATTTATCTCCTCTTTTAGCTGCAATTGGCGATTCCAGTCTTATTTGAACTAAGGCCTTTTCTCCAGGATTTACAATCTCTTTATCTAAAATATATACCCTCCCTAATATCTCCGAAGTTCCATGATATATCCTAACTCTATCTCTATTTTCTAAAGGATGTGGTGCATCGCTTAAATAATTTAACCTACAATCTATCATCATTGAAACTTGCATAGAATCTGGTTTTGCTAAAACATCTCCTCTTTCTATATCTTCTTTTTTTACATTTGCAAGATTAACTGCAACTCTTTGCCCAGCATATGCAGTTTTTACAGGCCTTTCATGAACTTGTATTCCCCTAACCTTTGTTACTATATCCTTTGGGTATATTTTACATATATCTCCTTCATTTATAGTTCCAGAAATTAATGTCCCTGTGACAACCGTTCCAAAACCACTGACCGTAAATACCCTATCTATTGGAAGTCTAAAATCTGTAAGAATATCCCTATCCTCCATTTCCATGGTAAGCTTGTCTATCATATAAACAAGCTCTTTAAGGCCTTCCTTCGTGTAGGAGGATACAGGAATAATCGGAGCATCTTTTAAAAAGGTATTTTCAATTTCTTTTTTAATATCTTCTATAACCATGTTAAGCCACTCTTGATCTACTAAATCTTTTTTAGTTATAACCACAATACCTTTTTTTATATCTAAAAGATTTAAAATATTTAAATGTTCCTTGGTTTGAGGCATTACCCCTTCATCCGCTGCAATAACAAGCAAAACAATGTCTATTCCTGTAACTCCTGCAAGCATATTTTTAATAAACCTTTCATGACCAGGAACATCAACTATTCCAGCTCTCTTCCCAGATGGTAAATCAAAATAAGTAAAACCTAAATTTATTGATATTCCTCTTTCTTTTTCCTCCTTTAAAGTATCAGTATCTCTACCAGTTAATGCCTTTATAAGCGTTGTTTTTCCATGATCTATGTGTCCTGCTGTTCCTATTATTACATGCTGCATAAAAATACACCCCTTAGAGTATTCTTTCAAAAGTTTCTGCTATTATTTTAAACTCATCATCAAATATAGTTCTTACATCCATTATTATCTGCTCTTTGTAAATTCTAACTATTATAGGAATATCTTGCTGCCTTAATATATATTCAACATCCTTTACCTTCCTATGTTTAGGTTTTAATAAAACAACAAAGGTTGGAATAGTCTCAAGGGGCATAGACCCTCCACCAAATTGAGATACATCCTGTTTTATAGAAATTTCAACCTTATCCTTTAACCTTTGTTTTAATAAGTTAAAAAGTTTTTTGGCCTTTTTTTGAATTGTATTAATATCCATAGTCATCATATTAAGAGCAGGGATTTCCTTTATTGCTTTTTCTTCATCTAAGTATAACCTAAAAGTAGCCTCTAAAGCAGCAAGAGTCATTTTATCTATTCTTAAAGCCCTTGTTAGTTGATTTTTCTTCATCTTTTCAATTAAATCCCTTCTTCCAACAATTATACCTGCTTGAGGTCCTCCTAAAAGTTTATCTCCACTAAACGTAACTATATCTGCTCCCTTCTTTATACTATCTTGAACAGTAGGTTCATAGCTTAATCCATATTTTGATAAGTCTATTAAAACCCCACTTCCTATATCCTCAAATACAGGTATTTGATATCTTCTTCCTAGTTCTACTAATTCCTCAAGGGAAACCTCTTTTGTAAAACCTAAAATTTTAAAATTGCTTTGATGAACTTTAAGAAGCAATGCAGTATTTTCATTAATAGCATTTTCATAATCATATAAATGTGTCTTGTTTGTAGTACCAACTTCTACAAGTTTAGCACCACTTTGTTCCATAACAGCAGGAATCCTAAAGGAACCTCCAATTTCAACAAGCTGACCTCTTGATACTATAACTTCTTTATTTTTTGCAAGAGTTGAAAGAACAAGCATAACAGCAGCAGCATTGTTGTTTACTACCATAGCAGCTTCTGCTCCTGTTACTTTACATATTATATCCTCTACATGACTATACCTTGAACCTCTCTCCCCTTTGTCTAAATCATACTCAAGATTATTATATCTTGATGAAACTTCTAAAACAGCATTTATTGCATCTTTAGATAACACAGCTCTTCCAAGATTGGTATGAAGTATTGTTCCTGTTGCATTTATAACCCTTCTTAAATGATTTCTCTGCTTTAGATAAACCGTTTTTATTATCTTTTCAATTATGTTTTCATATTCAACTTTAACTATATTATCATTAATTATACCTTCCCTATAATCATCAAGAACTGTCCTTATTGAATCTAATACTATGCTCCTTGAAAAATTTAAACCTTTAATCCTTTCATCTGATAATATCTTGTCCACCTTAGGTAAGCTTGAAAGCAACAGTTTTTTACTTTCCATCATATTGCCTCCTGTTAATCAATTATTATGTAATATTCACAAAGCCTTTCAACATATCCTACTATAAAGGCATCAATCCCATTATCATTTAACTCATTTAAAAGCTTGTTAGCCTCTTTTTCAGGTAAAGAAAATAACAACCCACCAGAAGTTTGAGGATCAAAAACTAAATCAAGAATATATTCCTCTTTAGCATTAAACTTGTATTTATCTTTTAAATAATTCCTATTCCTATATGTCCCTGCAGGAATAAGTCCCATTTTAGCATATTCCACCGCACCATTTATATATTTTATGTTGCTACTTAAAATCCTTATAGTAACATTACTTCCTTTTGCCATTTCATAAGCATGTCCAGCAAGTCCAAAACCGGTTATATCAGTGCAGGAATTTATAGGATATTTCTCTGCTATTTCTGCTGCATATTTATTAAGCATAGACATATATTTGACCGCCTCAGCTATTTCATCTTTACCAGCAATTTCTCCTTTTATAGCGGTATTTATTATTCCTGTGCCTATTGGCTTTGTTAATATCAATACATCTCCTTCCTTCGCATTTGAATTTGACAAAATCCTACTAGGATGAATTATTCCCATAACCGATAGACCATATTTAGGTTCATCATCATCTACAGTATGACCACCAACTATTATTGCCCCAGCTTCTTTTACTTTATCCGCTCCACCCTTTAATATCTCAGCCAATATTTCCATATCCTTGCACTGAGGAAAGGTGACAATATTTAATGCCAAAACAGGCCTTCCACCCATAGCATAAACATCACTTAAGGAATTTGTAGCAGCAATTTGCCCAAATAAGTAAGGATCATCAACTACAGGTGTAAAAAAATCTAAAGTCTGTATTATTGCTATATCTTCAGTTAACTTATAAACAGCAGCATCATCTGAAGTATCATACCCAACTATTAAATTTCTATCATAAAACCTTGGAAGTTTAGATAATATATCCGATAGGGCCTCCGGCCCTATTTTCGCCGCTCATCCAGATGATTTAGTCATTTGAGTTAATTTTATATCCAATATATCACTTCCCTTCATTTTATTAACTTTTAAGTTACATGATAATTTTATCCAAAATAATTTTAATATTCAACATTATCTTACAGTTATTTTATCCTTAATGTTTTCAAACATCTTATCCCCTATACCACTTACATTCTTTATATCTTCTATTCTTCTAAAGGGCCCATTTTTTTGTCTATATTCAATAATCCTTTGTGCAAGAGCATCCCCTATTCGTGGAAGACTCTTTAATTCTTCTAAACCTGCAGTGTTTATGTTTATTTTCGTTTGTGAAGAATCATTTAAAGACTGATCGACTTGTATATCAGCCTTTGATGGAACATATATATAATCCTCATCCTTTAACTTCATAGCTAAATTTAATTTTTCTTTTAAAGCATTATCTGTAAATCCTCCACACATCTCTAAAAGTTTATACAATCTATCTCCTTCTCTTAAAGTATATACCCCTGGTTTTTTTACTTCCCCACAAATATAAACTTTTATCTCAGAATCCTTTTGCTCAATACTTGATTTAATTACAGTAATTTCACTGCTTTTTTTATCCCTATAATAATAAAAAGCATTTATAAAAACTAAAATCGACAAAAACAAAATTAATCCTATTTTTTCCCTTTTTGTTAAATCCATTTTTATCACCCCAGTTTAAAATATTAACCAAAATAAATCATTTTAAACGTTGAACAATTATTATATTTTCTGTTAAAATATCTGTTGTTTATAAAAAATGAAAGGAGATGCCTATGAAAAAAATACTTTCATTCATAATATGTATATTTTTATTTTTCAATCCTATTATTCATGCAGCTTCAAATATAAACGTCAACGCAGAAGGCGCAATATTAGTAGATTTAAACTCTGGAGAAATATTATATGAAAAAAACAAAGACTTAAAATTAGCGCCTGCCAGCACAACAAAAATAATGACTGCTCTTTTAACAATTGAAAATACTAACTTAAATGATAAAGTAATCATAGGCAAAAAACCACCCTTTGCTGATGGAAGTAAAATTTATTTATTAGAGGGAGAAGAGTTAACTGTAGAACAACTTCTAAATGCACTTCTTTTAGAATCCGCTAATGACGCTGCTCAAGCTTTAGCAGAATACATTTCAGGTAGTGAAGAACAATTTTCTAAGCTAATGAATAAAAGAGCCCAAGAATTAGGATGCAAAAATACAAATTTTTTAAATGCATCTGGTCTTTACGATGATAACCACTATACAAGCGCCTATGATCTATATCTTATTACTAAAAAAGCCTTTGAATATCCAATATTTAGAGAAATAATATCCAAAAAAAATTACATAATACCTCCTACTAATAAACAACCCCAAAAAAGATATTTATATAACCACAATAAATTATTAAATGGAAACAAAAAATATAACTACAAATGGGCAAATGGAGTTAAAACTGGATATACAATCAAAGCTAAACATACCTTTGTTGGTTCAGCTACTAAAGATGATAGGACTTTAATAGTTGTTATTTTAAAAAGCGATTCAAATTATTATAATGACGTCATAAAACTTTTTGAATATGGATTTAATGAATTTGAAACTAAGCTTATTTTAGATAAAAATACAGCTGTTTATAACATAACATTTGGAAATACATCAATTCCCCTATATCCTAAAGAAGATGTATATGTAACTTTAAAGAAAAACGAATCATTTAATGAACTAGAAAAAAGAATAAATTTAATACCACAAATAAAAAGCATAAAAAAAGGAGATATTTTAGGAAGCATAGATATTTATAAAAATAATATCCTTTTAAAATCTGTTCCTTTGATTTCAAACGTAAATTATAACAACCATTTATATGATTTAAAATATCAAGAAGGAAAATATAAAAGAGAAATTTCTAAAAAGTGGTTGTTATTAGGGTTTATCTTCATACTTGGTTTATTAGGATATAAAAAAATAGTAAAAAAATAAGGTTCTATGTCAATAGTTGGGGTGGGCAAATTATTCAGATGCCCGCCCTTGCTAATTTCCAAGGAGTTTTTATGTAATTGAGATTAATTTAAGCAAAAGCTTTAAAAATGGGCATGACAAAAAGGCCAATCAAAGGTTGGCTTTTATAAAAGCTCAGCGTATTGTTTATTTTTGCACGTAGTTTGGTATAGGTTTAAGAAGAAAACCTTTAAAGACTGACTTAGGTCGACTAAGGTTTTCTTCTTAAATTTTTTGCGCGAGGCCGTTAAAAATTGTTGTAGATTTAATAGTTTAACAAGTTTATACACAACAATGAAGAATTCGATTTCTAAACCTTT
>NZ_FNUK01000022.1 GCF_900108045.1 Caloramator fervidus
TTAATACAACAGGATCTATGCTTGGTCTCCCATTATTTAAGCAATACATGTCCTTTACAAGATCATATATGAAATCAAAATTGATAGCTTTTTCTATTTTTCTAACTAAATGATCTTCTGGAACCAATTGGTCAACAGAGATAAATTCAACTTGTTCTCTACGAATTTTATCTTTGTTGATTGTTAGCATACTTATCCTCCTTTATTACTTCGTATATTATTATATTTCGACATAAAAAAAGAGAATCCTTTTTTTGTGATGGATTCTCTTTTTAAAATTATACTTTGTCAACAATCTGAGAGTAGGCTTTTGCCTACTCTTTTATATTCCTGCAATCTTTTTAATTTCGCTTTTTATTATATCAGACTTTGTTCCAAATATTGCTTGAATACCGTCTCCAACTTCAACAACTCCTGCTGCACCAAGTTGTTTTAATCTTTCTTTGTTTACTTTACTTGTATCAACTACATTTACCCTAAGCCTTGTTATGCAAGCATCTATATACTTTATGTTTTCTTTTCCTCCTAAGGCTTCAAGAACGTCTTGGGCAAGAGATGAAGTTGAAGTTGCAGCAGCTTCAGAAACTGCTTCTGTTTCGTCATCTTCTCTTCCAGGAGTTTTTATGTCAAAGGTTCTTATAGCAAATCTAAAACCAAAGTAGTATATAACCGCAAAGACTAATCCAACTGGTATAACAAGCCACCAAGCAGTTCTGTTTGGAATAACTCCAAATAGTATAAAATCTATTACTCCTCCTGAGAAGGTCATTCCTATTTTAACGTTTAATATATGCATTATCATGAAGGAAAGTCCTGCAAATATACAGTGTATTGCATAAAGGAAGGGTGCTACAAACAGGAAGGTAAATTCAATAGGTTCTGTAATACCTGTTAAGAAGGAAGTTAGTGCTGCTGAAGCAAAAATTCCAGCAACTATCTTTCTTTTTTCAGGCTTTGCTTCATGGTACATAGCAAGGGCTGCTGCAGGAAGGCCGAACATCATAAATGGGAATTTTCCAGTCATAAATGTTCCTGCTGTAAATTTTACACCATCTTTAAGTTGAGCAAAGAATATAGCTTGGTCTCCCCTTATTATTTCTCCTGATTTACTTACATATTCTCCAAATTGATACCAGAAGGGGTTATAGAAAATATGGTGAAGACCAAAGGGTATAAGAGCCCTTTCTATAACGCCAAATATAAAAGCAGCAAGTGTTTTGTTTGTATCTATCATGGAGCTTGAAAAAGCATTTAATCCGTTTTGAATAGGAGGCCATATAACAACCATTATAAGACCTAAAACTATTGAAGTTGCTGCTGTTATAATTGGAACAAATCTTTTTCCTGCAAAGAATCCTAAAAATGGAGGAAGTTCTATTGTATAGTATTTTTCATATAAAGCATAAGCAATAAGTCCTACTATAATTCCACCAAAAACTCCTGTTTGTAAAGTTGGAATTCCAAGAACGTTAGCATAAGCAGGGCTTTTTCCAACGTGGGCTGGAGTAACTCCACCTACTATTCCCATTGTAACATTCATTATTAAAAATCCAACTATGGCAGAAAGGCCTGCAACACCTTCCCCCCCAGAAAGTCCTACAGCAACACCTACTGCAAATAGTAAAGGAAGATTGCTAAAAATTATTCCTCCTGATTGCTCCATAACCTTTGCAATAGCTTGTATTGATGGTGAGTTGAATATAGGAGCTTTTTCTAAAAAGGCTTGTTGTTGAAACATGTTTCCAAGGGCAAGCAGTATTCCTGCAGCAGGAAGTAGTGCAACTGGAAGCATAAGAGCTTTACCAACTTTTTGAAGTGTTGAAAAGGCTTTTTTTGACATTTTCACTCCCCCTTTAGAATAAATTAAAAAAGGCATAAGTAGAGATAACCTCTACTCATGCCTGATCGAATCAGTAACACGAGGTTTTAGTTTAATTTAAATTTTTCTAATTTTCATTATAGCATGTAAATTTCATTCCTTCAATAGGGAAATTGTATTATAAGATAGAAAATTGTATTATAATTGAGAAAATTGTATTATAATTAATACAAAGGGGGTGATTGGGTGGAAGGATATGAAGTTGTAAAGGTTTTTAATAATAATGTAGTTTTGGCAAAAAAAGAAGATATTGAATATATATTAATAGATAGAGGAATAGGTTTTAATACAAAAAAGGGAGAAAAAATTTTAAAGGATGCTTTTGAAAAGGTCTTTATTTTAGAAAGCGATATTAAAGATAAATTTACACAACTTATTTCAAGGACTGATAAAGAAATAGTTGGGGTATGTGAAGAAGTTATAAACATGATTTCAAAAGAATATGATGATTTAAACAAAGATATACACATAAAATTAGTGGATCATATTGCCTTTGCTGTAAAGAGAATAAAAGAGAAGGATGAAATTGAAAATCCTTTTTTGACAGAAATAGAAACTTTATATACAAAGGAATATGAAATAGCTAAAAGAGCGGCATCTCTTATAGAAGAAAGGCTTAATATTAAAATACCCGAGGGAGAGATAGGGTTTATTGCTCTTCATATAAATGCGGCAAAGAGTAAGGAAAGTTTGTCAAATACTATAAAAAGCGCATATATTTGTAATAGTATAGCAGAAATTATAGAAGATGAACTTAAAATAGAAATTGATAGAAAATCAATAGATTATGCAAGATTTGTTACCCATATAAAGTTTACTATTCATAGGGTGATTAATAATATTCCGATAAAAAATGAGTTGAAGGCATCTATTAAAAGAAAATATAAAGAATCCTATAGAATTGCAAAGCTTGTGGTGGAATTTTTAGAAAAAGAATTAGATCAAAAGATATCCGATGATGAGGTAGCATATATAGCTATGCATATTGAAAAATTAAAGAATAGGGCATTATTTTGACAGATTATATTGACAATTTTCAACATTACATATAAACTATTAATTAGATTGGCGTGTAGCTGACTGTGTCAGGCAAGAGCCAAAAGGGTATTTTTTACCCTTTTGGCTCTTTTATATTATAAAAAGGAGGAATAGGTGTGTTTGGATTTTTTAAAAAAAGCAAAGAAGTTAAAATAAAGTCTCCTATAAAGGGTAAGATAATAAATCTTTGCGAAGTGGAAGATGAGGTTTTTTCAAGCAAGATAATAGGAGATGGATTTGCTATAAAGCCAGTTGAAGGTGTTGTTTATTCGCCAGTTGAAGGGAAGGTAGTTCAGCTTTTTCCAACAGGACATGCTATTGGTATAAAAACAAAGGAAGGTTTAGAAATTTTAATTCACATAGGGATAGATACCGTATCTATGAAGGGGGAAGGTTTTACTCCTTATGTAAAGGTTGATGATAAAGTTAATGTTGGGGATAAGCTAATTTCCTTTGACCTTGAACTTGTAAGACAAAAGGCAAAATCAGATGTTGTTCCTGTTGTTATTACTAACATGGAGGTTGTTTCAGAGCTTAAAGTGGATTTTAAAGATTCAAATGTAGGTGATGAAGTTGCTTATGTAAAATTAAAGTAGGGGGTATATTTATGGTTGAAGCAAAGATAAAAATAAATAGCCAAACGGGACTTCATGCAAGACCAGCAAGTTTATTAGTAAAGGAAGCTAATAAGTTTAAATCAAATATTTGCTTAGTTAAACATGATAAAGAATATAATGCAAAGAGCATAATGAGCGTAATGTCAATGGGAGCAACTTTTGGAGATGAGATTATAATTAGGGCTTCTGGGGAAGATGAAAATGAGGCTTTAAACTCACTTAAATCTATAATAGAGGCTTTAAAAGATTGAGGTGGAAAAAATGTTAAGGGGAATTGGAGCATCATCTGGAGTAGCCATAGGAATTGCAAGGGTTATCAAAAAAACAAGTGAAGTAGAAAAAGTTTTAATAAAGGATACTCAAAAAGAAATAGAAAGATTAGAAAAGGCTATTGAACTAGCAAAGAAGGAGATAGAGGATTTGAAAGTATCCTCAAAGGAAAATATAGGTGAAAAGGGTGCAGAAATTTTTGAAGCGCATCTTATGATTTTGGAAGACGTTGAATTTATTGGTGCTATAAAAGAAAAAATAAATACAGAATTTATAAATGCTGAATATGCGGTAAAACTTACAAGTGATGAGTTTGCTCAAATATTTATAAATATGGATAATGATTATTTTAAAGAAAGGGCAGCAGATATTAAGGATATAGGAAATAGAATAATAAATATACTCCTTGGGAAAAACAATAATTCTATATCAAGTATAAAAGAAAGCTGTATTATCGTGGCCCATGATATAACCCCTTCAGAGACTGCACAAATGAATAAAGATTTAGTATTAGGAATGGCGGCAAACTTAGGAGGAAAAACTTCCCATGTAGCTATTTTAGCAAGGACTTTAGAAATTCCTGCGGTTTTGGGCTTAGGAAATATAACTGAAGTTGTTAAGGATGGAGACTTATTAATTTTAGATGGGGATAACGGGTTGGTTTTAATAAATCCAAGCCAAGAAACTATAAGCGTTTATAAAGAAAAGCAGGAAAAAATACTTTTAGAAAAAAGGGAGCTTTTAAAATACAAAGATGTAGAGATAAAAAATAAACTTGGAAGGAAAGTAGAAATAGCTGCTAATATAGGAAATCCTTTTGAAGTTGATATAGCTTTAAAATATGGAGCAGAAGGTATAGGACTTTTTAGAACAGAGTTTTTATATATGGACAAAACATCAATGCCAACAGAGAATGAGCAGTTTGAAGCATATAAGTATGTTCTTGAAAAGATGAAGGACAGGCTTGTTATAATAAGAACCCTTGATATAGGTGGAGATAAGAACCTTCCTTATCTTAATTTAGAAAAGGAGATGAATCCATTTTTAGGCCTTAGGGCAATAAGACTTTGTTTAAATAAAAGAGATATATTTAAAACACAGCTTAGAGCACTTTTAAGGGCTGGCTTATATGGAAACCTTGGGATAATGTTCCCTATGATATCTAGCCTAGAAGAATTAAAGGAAGCTAAAAATATACTTAAAGAGGTTGAAAGGGAATTAGAAGCAGAAGGAGTTGAGTATTCTAAAGATTATAAAGTAGGCATAATGATAGAAACGCCTTCATCTGCAATAATTTCAGATATATTAGCAAAGGAAGTTGACTTTTTTAGCATAGGAACAAATGATTTAATACAGTATACTCTTGCTGTCGATAGAATGAATCAAAACGTATCTTATTTATATAACCCTAATCATCCAGCTATATTAAGACTTATAAAAACCGTAATAGATAATGCTCACAAAGAGGGTATTTGGGTTGGAATGTGCGGAGAGATGGCTGCAGATGTAAATATGTTAAATACTTTGTTGGAGTTTGGAATAGATGAGCTTAGTGTAAGCCCTCCTATGATTTTAAAATTAAAAAAGAGCTCAGGACAGGCGTCTTAATGCCTGTCCTTTTTTACTAGAAGATAAATTATAAATGTGATATAATTACCTGAAGGATTAGCCTATTTAGTAAAAGGAGGCAGAGTATGAGGCTTAGGCATAAACCATGGGCAAGACCAGAGCTTGAGGCTTGCAGTTTTGTTATAACAAATCCAAAGGATTTTAAGGGAAAGTGGAAGGAAGTTTTTAAAAATGATAATGAGATATATTTAGAACTTGGTTGTGGAAAAGGCAAATTTATATCAGAAATTTCAGCACAAAACCCTGATAAAAATTTTATTGGGATAGATTTAAAAAACGAGGTTTTAGTTTATGCAAAAAGAAAGGTTGAAGAAAAATTTAAAGAAATGGGAAAAGAAGTTGATAATGTAAGGTTAATAATAGGAGATATAACTTATGTTGATGAGATGTTTGATAAGGATGAAATCTCAAGGATTTATCTTAATTTTAGCACCCCGTGGCCTAAGAAAAGACATAACAAAAGAAGATTAACTTATCCTAGATTTTTAGAAAAGTATAAAACCTTTTTAAAAAAAGGTTCCGAAATTTGGTTTAAAACAGATCATGAGGATTTTTTTAAAGATTCTATAAATTATTTTCAAGAATGCGGATTTACATTAAAGTATATAACATACGACCTTCATGGAAGTGACTTTAAGGAAAATATAATGACGGAGTATGAAATGAAGTTTGCATCCCTTGGGCAAAAGATTATGTTTTTAATTGCGGCATATTAACGGAGGGATAGAATGAAAATAGGTATTACTACAACCGTTCCAATTGAGGTTTTATATGCTGCAGGCTATCAAGTTGTTGACCTTAATAATATATTTATTTCATCAAAGGATTATTTAAGATATATAGAAATAGCTGAAAGGGATGGATTTCCTAAAAGCCTTTGTGCTTGGATAAAGGGAATATATGGGGCGTGTATTGAAAATAATATAAAGGAAGTAGTTGGAGTTATTGAAGGAGATTGTTCTAATACAAAGGCTCTTGTGGAGGTTTTAAAATCTAAGGGTATTAAGATTTATCCTTTTTCTTACCCAACAAAGCATACTTTAGATGAGGTTAAAAAATCTATTGATGATTTTATAAATCAGTTTAATGTTTCAAAACAGGAAGTAGAAAGGGTAAGAAATAAATTAAACATAGGAAGGAAACTTGCAAAGGAAATTGATAGATTAACTGTTGAATTTAAAGCGACAGGCTTTGAAAATCATTTGTATCAAATATCATTAAGCGATTTTAATGGTGATGTTGATGGCTTTATAAATATTTTAAAACAAAAGGTTGAAGAAATAAAAAATAGAAAACCTAAAGTTAAAAAATTAAAGCTTGCGTATATAGGAGTTCCTCCTATGACAGGAGATTTATATGATTTTGTTGAAGGTTTTGATGCCCAAATAATTTACAATGAAGTTCAAAGGGAATTTGCTTTTCCAAGGTTTGATATGGTTAAGGATATTTATGAACAGTATTATTACTATACTTATCCTTACAGCTTACAATACAGGCTTGAGGAGATAAAGAAGCAGTTAAAGGAAAGGGATATAGATGGGGTTATCCACTATACTCAGGCTTTTTGTTATAGAGCAATAGACGATATCATAATTAAAAGTCAATTAGAGGTTCCTGTTTTAAACATAGAAGGAGATAAATTAAATTGCCTTGATGCAAGGACGAAAATAAGAATAGAGGCATTTTTAGATATGTTAAAGGATTTAAAGGGTGATTAAATTGAGGATACTAGGTATTGATTTAGGTTCAAGATTTGTAAAAGTAGCTTTGATGGAAAACGGAAAGATAGTGGAAAAATTTAAAGTAAGTACAGTAAAATTTTACAAGGAATATTGTAGGTATGAAAAAAAGTTGCTTGTAGATTTTAAAAGGCTTGGCATTGATAAGTTTGATGTTGGAGTCTCAACAGGTTATGGAAGGAACAACGTTGACATAGAAAATTTTAAAATAATAAACGAACTAAAGGCCCATGCTTATGGAGCTATTTATCAAACAGGCCTTAAAAACTTCATACTTTTAGATGTAGGAGGACAAGACGTTAAGGTTATAAGGGTAGAAAAGGGTATTTTAACAGATCTTGAGCTTAACGATAAGTGTGCAGCTTCCTGTGGAAGATTTCTTGAGAACATGGCAAAGATACTTGAGGTTTCCCTTGATGAATTATCCTCTTTTTATGAAAATCCAGTTGAATTGAATTCTACCTGTGCTGTTTTTTCAGAATCAGAGCTTATAGGCAAAATAGCAGAGGGTGTTCCATTTGAAAGGCTTTGTGCGGGGGTTAATTTTTCTTTGTATAACAGGCTTAGGCCTCTTCTTACTAAATTTAAAGGAAGGACTCTTTTACTATCTGGAGGAGTTGCTAAAAATAAAGCCCTTTTGGAGTATTTAAAAAGGGATTATGATGAAGTAAAAGTTTTAGATAATCCTGAATATAACGGAGCGTTTGGTTGTTGTTTTTATGCAATTAAAAGCAAAGGAGGATTAAAATGAAGGCTTTAGTTTTAACAAGCGGGGGACTTGACAGCACTGTCTTGCTTGCAAAGATAGTAAAAGAATACGGAAGTCAAAATGTAACGGCTCTTAATATATATTATGGGCAAAAACACTCTAAAGAAGCGGAATTTGCAAAATACCAAGCTGAAAAATATGGCGTAAATTATATAACTGCTGACCTTTCAGAGGTTTTTAAATTTAGCAAGGATTGTCCGCTTTTAAAGGGAAGCGATAAAGAGATACCTAAAAAATCTTATGCAGAGCAGCTTAAAGAAATGGGAGGACATGGAGTTGTTTCAACTTATGTTCCTTTTAGAAATGGTCTTTTTTTGTCTTATGCAGCAGCAGTAGCCCTTCAAATAGGAGCACAAAAAATATTTTATGGTGCCCATGCTGATGATGCTGCAGGAAGTGCTTATCCAGACTGCAGTGAAAAATTTATAGAAAGCATGGCAAAGGCTATTTTTGAAGGAACAGGAAATAAGGTAAACCTTGAGGCTCCATTTTGGAATTTAACAAAGAAGGACATAGTTAAAATAGGCTTAGATTTAGATGTTGATTTTTCCCATACTTGGAGCTGCTACGAAGGAAAAGAAGCTCCGTGTAGAAAATGCGCAACTTGTATAGATAGGGAGAGGGCCTTTGAGTTAAACAATACTATAGATCCCCTTGTTAGGAGGTAATAAATTTGAAAGTAATGGCAACAAAAGAGTTTACCTTTGATTGTGCCCATATGCTTTCAAATCATGAGGGAATGTGTGCCAATTTACATGGCCATACTTATAAACTTCAAGTTACGGTAACCCGTGATGAATTAAAAAAAGAAGGTTCATCCCAAGGTATGGTTGTGGATTTTGGGGATTTAAAAAGGATAGTTAAGGAGCTTATTGTGGATAAGTTCGATCATTCTTTTATATTTTGGGAAGGCGGAAGCGAGGCTGAAAGGAAGATAGCAGATATTGTTCAAAAGAACAATCTTAAAATAGTTAAATTTAAAGATAGACCTACAGCAGAAAACATGGCTCTTTATATATTTAAAGTTTTAAATGAACATCTTAAAGATAAGAATTTAAGGGTTGTTAAAGTAAAGCTTTATGAAACGCCAACTTCCTTTGCAGAGGTGTATGAAGATGTATCCTATTTCTGAAATATTTAGCTCTATTCAAGGGGAAGGTTCTTTTTTAGGATGTCCTGCAACTTTTATAAGGTTTTCTGGATGTAATTTAAATTGTCCATGGTGTGATACGGATTTTAGTTTTAAAAAATACATGACAGTTGATGAAATAGTAAGCTTTGTTGAATATCAAAAGGTTATAATAACAGGAGGAGAGCCAACCCTCTATGATTTAGAGCCCCTTTTGGTTAAGTTAAAGGAATTAGGAAAGATTGTAATGCTTGAGACTAATGGAACAAATCCAACAGATAAAATAAGGCATTTAATTGATTGGATAGTATGTTCTCCAAAGCCAGAGGTTAACTGGGAGATAAATGAAAGGTGTTTATTTGATGAGTTAAAATATGTTGTAGATGGACAGTTTAATCCAAAGCTTCATATTAAAGAAGATATTAAACAAAAGTATAAAGATAAAATATGGCTTCAGCCTGAAAGCAGTAGATTCTATGAAAGGGCAAAGCAAGCCTTTGAAATGGCAATGAAAGAACCCTACCTTAGGGTAGGTCTTCAGATGCATAAAATAATAAATGTAAGGTAACCAGGTTAATCCTGGTTTATTTTTTAAAGGGTGGTGGACATGAAAACAGCTTTTGTAGTTTATTACAATAAACTTAACAGAAATAGTTTAAATGCTTTATCTGCAGCTCTTTGTTCAGATGAAATTACAAGGGATATTCCAATATACTTTTTTAAAAAAGAAGAGGATTTTAAAAATCTTTACGAGGTAAAGCAAAATTATGATATTACAGTTGTCGGAATATCTTTTTTTACAACTCAAATTTGGGATGTAAAAGATTTAATGGAGAAGATTAAAAAGGAACATAAAGATGTTTTAACAATTGCAGGGGGACCTCATCCTACAGGGGATGTTGAAGGAACATTAAAGTTGGGTTTTGATATAGTGTTTGTAGGTGAGGCGGAGGATTCCATTGTTGAGTTTTTTAGGTGTATTAAATTAAATGAGGATTATCATAAAATAAAAGGGATAGCATATTTAAAAGATGATAAGGTTTATTACACAGGAAAAAGAGATTACGTTGACCTTGATAAGCATCCTCCATTTCCTTATATGTTAGGGAAATTTGGACATATTGAAATAACAAGGGGATGTCCATTTGCTTGTAAATTTTGCCAAACTTCTTATATATTTGGAGGGAAAGTAAGGCATAGAAGTATAAATAAGGTTTTAGAGTATGCACAAAAGATGCTTGAAAGAAATCTTACAGATTTTAGAGTAATAACTCCAAACGCTTTTTCTTATCTTTCTTTAGATGGAAAGGGCATTAATTTAAAAGGTTTAGAAGAATTTTTAAAAGAAATTTATAAACTTTATAAGCCAAAGGGGAAAATTTATATTGGGTCTTTTCCATCAGAGGTAAGGCCAGAGCATGTAACAGAAGAAACTTTAGAACTTTTAAAAACTTATGCGGATAATAAAAACATAATAATTGGGGCTCAAAGCGGAAGCTGTAAAATTTTAAAGGAGTGTAAAAGAGCCCATTCTGTTGAGGATGTTTATAGGGCTGTTAAGCTTTCTGTAAAATATGGATATGTTCCTGATGTTGATTTTATATTTGGGCTTCCCCATGAGACTAAGGAAGATGTTTTAGATACCATAAATTTTATGAAGGAGCTTGTAAAACTTGGTGCACGAATTCACGCCCATACCTTTATGCCCCTTCCTCAAACTCCCTACGCAAAGGAAAGGCCGGGAAAAATAGATTATAAAATAAAAGAGACACTAAGAAATATGCTTAAAGCTGATAAAAATGTTGTTTTTGGTAATTGGACAGTTCAAGAAAGACAAGCAGAAAGGATTTATAATTATTTAAATTATGGAATATTATAATTTAGGGGGATTTTTATGAAGATATTAATTAAAGGAGGATTTATTTATCCTGTTACAAGTCCTTGCTTTGTAGGGGATATTTTAATTGAAGATGGGAAGATAAAAAAGGTTGGCAAGGATATCAAAGAAGATTGTGAGATTATAGATGCAAAAGAAAAGTTTATATTTCCGGGTTTTATAGATGCCCACAGTCACCTTGGGCTTTTTGAAGAAGGAGTAGGCTCTATATATCAAGATGGGAACGAATCTACAGATCCTATAACGCCTCATGTTAGGGTAATAGATGCATTTAATCCTGATGATAAAGCTGTTGAAAGGGCCTTAAGCGGGGGAGTTACTACTGTTATGGTTTTACCCGGAAGTGCAAATCCAATCGGTGGGCAGGGAGCAATTTTAAAATTAAAAAGCAAGATAGTTGATGAGATGATAATAAAAGAACCTGCAGGATTAAAAATAGCATTTGGTGAAAATCCCAAAAGGGTTTATGGTGGAAAAAATCAAACTCCTTCTACAAGACTTGGAACAGCTGCTGTTATAAGGAGTTATTTTATGAAGGTTCAAGATTATATAAAGAAAAAAGAAAATTCAAAAAATGAGGGAAAGGAATTTTTAGATAGGGATATAAAGCTTGAGATAGGGGAAAAAGTTTTAAAGGGAGAGCTTCCTGTAAGGGCCCACTGCCATAGAAAAGATGATATTTTAACAGCTATAAGGATATCGGAGGAGTTTAATTTTAAAATAATTTTGGAGCATGCAACTGAAGGATATAAAGTAGCTGATTATATAAAAGAAAAGAATATCCCTGTGGTTTTAGGTCCTTTATTTGGATTTAATACAAAATTAGAGCTTAAAGATAGAACATATGAATCAATTAATATTTTAAACCAAAAAGGTATATTGACTTGTATAATGTGTGATCATCCGGTTGTTCATATTGAAAACGCTAATATTCATGCTGGAGTAGCTTTAAGATATGGAGCGAAGGAAGAAGATTTGATTAAAATGCTTACCATAAATGCTGCAAAAATACTTGGAATTGACAGGAGGGTTGGAAGCATAGAAGAAGGAAAAGATGCAGATATTGTAATATGGAGCCACCATCCCTTTGATTTAAGGGCTAAGGCTGAGATGGTTTATATAGATGGGAAGTGCGTTTATTTAAGGAGGTAAATATGAGAAGGTTTTTAATAATAATTTTTATGTTTTTTATATTTGTTCCAAAGGTTTATGCCCATAAGCCTATATTTGAAACAAAGGATACAACTTTTGAAAATCCAATAGTTATAAAGGACCATAAGATAAGTTATGCAGTTTATGGGAAACTAGACAGGATGGATGATGTTGATTATATAAAATTTTATGCAAAAAAAGGAGAACCTTTGTTTATTCAAATGACAATTCCAATATTTAAGGGAAATGAAGATTTTAGTCCTTTGTTTGCTATAATAGGAAAAGGCATAAATAGAAAGGATAAACTTCCCTTTGACATTCCAAAGGACTATGGGGCTATCGTTTTAAAACCTACCCCTAAGGAATATTTTTATGAAAAATTTACTCAAACAAAGTATTATATAAGACAGAGCATAAGAAGTGAAATACCTGAAGATGGAGAATATTATGTTGCTATATTTTCAAATGGAGAAAAAGGAAAATATACCCTTGCAATAGGAGATAAGGAGAAATTTACAATATTAGATTGGCTAAAGATGCCTTTTTCCTATGTTGCTGTAAAATACTTTTTTAATCCTTTAAAAACAACTTTAATTTTAATACTTTTAGTAGGGTTAATTTATATTATAAAGTTTAAGCTCCAAGCATAGGCTTGGAGCTTTCAAAATTCGAAGGGTTTACAAATTATTTGTTTAATTTTTGTATCAAATATAGAAGCGGCATGGGAAGGTCTTATTATAATTGCCGTATCTGCCCCTTCTTCTGTTCCACCTATTGCAATTACGTCTTCTCCATAGGGGATAAGTCCTGCATCAAGGGCCATAACAGATATTTCTACTGCAACCTTAACTCCTTGTCCAAGCATTCTTAAAGTATGGGCCATTATTTCAACTGGATATATTCCCGAGAATTTTCTTGAAATTCCTCTTTCAGCTCCAGATAAAACATGGGTTCCTGTATATACTTTAAAACCTAGTTTTGTAAGTTCATCTATTGTATTTTTATCAATTTCCATAACTCCTGGTTTTTCAAATCCATTGACGTGGGTTACAACTATCACGTTTTTTCCACATCCGGCTAGAAATTTTGCAGTATATCCAGAGCAGGACGCAACGACTATATATTCTATTCCGTGTTCTTCTGCAGCCTTTAAGGCAAGTTCTATGGTTTTTGCGGTATTTTGTTTTCCAGGATTTTCAAAATACATTTTATCACCTCCTAAAGTTATATTATAATAATATTAGAATTTTTAAAAGAAAGGTAAGGGGATAATATGAAACTTTTTTTACTTTGTTTGGCAGGTTTTATTTCGGCTTTTGTGGATTCAATAGCAGGGGGAGGAGGTCTTATATCGGTTCCTGCCTTCATGCTTTTTGGGCTTTCACCCCATATGGTGCTTGGAACTAATAAATTTTCAGCAACTACAGCATCCTTTACAAGCTCAATAAAATATATAAAATCAGGAACAACTAATAAGGAACTTTTAAAATATCTAGGGCCTATGTCCTTTTTAGGAGCAATAGTAGGGGTAAACTTAGTTTTAAAAATAAACCAAAAGTATTTATATGCTTTAGTTTTAATTCTTATATTATTTGTTGGGCTTTATACTTTATTTTCAAAAAGAATAGGAGAGGAAGATAATTTTAAAGGTCTTAATAATAAAAATATAGCCCTTGGAATGATTTTTGCTTTTTTAATAGGATTATATGATGGATTTTTTGGTCCAGGAACAGGATCTTTTTTGATTTTTGGGCTTATAAAGATATATGGTTTTAATTTTCTAAATGCCGCTGGTAATGGAAGGGTTTTAAATTTTTTAAGCAATTTAGCATCACTTTTTATGTTTGCTTTGAAGGGAATGATAAATTATAAAATTGCCATTTTAGTTGCACTTTTTATGATAATAGGAGCAAGGTTAGGAACTAAAGCAGCCCTTTATAAAGGGGTTAAGTTTATAAAGCCTATCTTTGTTACTATGTCAATTTTAGTTGCATTAAGGATGCTTTACAACTTTGTAAAATAATTCCTATTTATATTATAGACAAAAACTATTTGAATATATGGTTGAATTTGGTATAATCTTAATAAATACAGAATATATTATAGGCATTCCTCTTATAACCTGCATTGCAGGTTATAAAAAAAAGAGGTGAAATGCCGTGAATGTCTTGCGCGGTAAAATTGAATTTTTAAGAAAAAAATGATTAAAAAAATTGAGGAAAAAAATTCGATGACAGACGAGGAGGTTGTAAAAATTAGTCAAGATCTAGACAAGCTTATAGTAAAATATGAAAGATTATTAGGGAAGATAAATAGGGGATAGTCCCTATTTTTTCCATGTCAATTTAATTGACATTTTTAAATAATTAATTATAATAAAATTGTAGGGTATGCACCCGTAGCTCAGCAGGATAGAGCAACGGTTTCCTAAACCGTGTGTCGGAGGTTCGAATCCTCTCGGGTGCACCAAAAGGTGGCGGAAATTTCCGGCACCTTTTATTATTTTATTTGTGGTGATTTTATGATGCACGAATATTATATGAGGATTGCACTAAAAGAGGCTGAAAAATCCTTGCTTGTTGATGAAGTTCCTGTTGGAGCTATAATAGTTAAAGATGGGAAAATAATCGCAAGGGCGCATAATTTAAGGGAAACATTAAAGGATGCAACAGCCCATGCAGAAATATTAGCTATAAATGAAGCCTGCAGAGTTCTTGGAGGCTGGAGGCTTATAGATTGCATTATGTATGTTACCCTAGAGCCTTGTCCTATGTGTGCAGGAGCCATTGTTAATTCTAGAATAAAAACTTTAGTCTTTGGAGCTAGTGATCCTAAGTCTGGTGCCTGTGGAAGCATATATAATATAGTAAACGATGAGAGATTAAACCATAGAGTTGAAGTTATAGGTGGGGTTTTAAGGCAAGAGTGTGGCGATATTTTAAAGAATTTTTTTAAAAATAAAAGAAAAAGAGATTGATATTTGGTGTTAAAAATTGTAATATATATTTAGCGTGGAGAGATGGCCGAGTGGTCTAAGGCACTTGACTCGAAATCAAGCGTGGGGGTAACCCCACCGTGGGTTCGAATCCCACTCTCTCCGCCAAATCCGGCAAAAGCCGGATTATTTATTAATTGAGGTTGGGGATGGATATGGCTGTTGATATTGTTAAAAAAAATATTTTGCTTGTGGATGATTCTAATTTGATACAGGTTACAATAAAGGAAATACTAGAAATGGAAGGATATTCAGTTGATACAGCTTCTACTTTTGATGAAGGAATAAACATTATAAAGAATAAAGGGAAATTATTTAATCTTATTATTTTAGATATTCATCTTCCGGATAATAATGGACTTTGTTTTATTGACCTTTTGAGAAATTCAGATGAATTAAAAGCCTATAAAAATATTCCTATTATGATTTTGTCATCAGATTCAACAGTAGCTACGGTAAAAAAAGCAATAGAAAAAGGAGCAAATGATTATTTAAATAAGCCTTTTAGTACTTATGAGCTTTTAAAAAGGATAAAGAAGTTGCTTAATGAAAATAAAGAAGGAAATTATGATAGATTAATTGAGATCTTACAGGAGGAAATTGAAAGGGCAAACAGAGGAAACTACAGTTTAAGCCTTATTATTTTAAGCAAAGAAAGTCAAGATAACTTAAAGATAAAAAACATAGTAGAAGATATATCAAAAATTTTAAGAAAAATTGATACACTTTTAGAGCTTGGGCCTTCAGCGTTTTGTATTGTTCTTCCCTTTACAAAAGAAGAAGGAGCAAGGGTTGTTTTAGAAAAAATAAAGGATAAGCTTTTTGGAAGATGGTATATAGGAATAAGTGAATATCCAAAAGAAGCAAAAAGTGCAGAAGAATTGTGTAAAAAAGCAAAAGAAAAGATTACTAAAGAAATTACACAAAATGATTAATTTATACATAAATTGTTATTGAATGTTTAGAACAAATGTAGTATAATTTATAATTGCAACGTGGAGAGATGTCCGAGTGGTCGAAGGAGCACGACTGGAAATCGTGTGAACCCCCCAAAGGGGTTCCGCGGGTTCGAATCCCGCTCTCTCCGCCATGGCCGTGCTAGACGGGGAGGTAGCGGTGCCCTGTACCTGCAATCCGCTATAGCAGGGTCGAATTCCTTGCTGAGGTACCTGCCTGTAGGGACTGCCCCTGGTAAGTGGTGTTGATAATCGGGTCCTATGCAACAGAAACCTGTGAACCCCGCCAGGTCCGGAAGGAAGCAACGGTAAGCAGGCCCTTCTGTGTGCCATAGGGTAGCCTGATTGGAGCTAACTGCCAGGGTAACGCCTGTAGGTTTATATCGAGGCAAGGTGCACGGCCTTAAAGATCTGGTTTTCCAGGTCTTTTTTTGTATACAGACAAAAAGCTGGTGCTAAGTCACCAGCTTAATTTTTAAAGGAGCTGATTTTATGAGAATTGCTCTTTATAGAGAATGGAGGCCTAAAAATTTTGATGAGGTTGTTGGCCAAGAACCTATAGTAAAAACGTTAAAAAATCAAATAAAAACAGGAAGAATAGCCCATGCCTATTTGTTTTCAGGAACAAGGGGAACAGGAAAAACTTCAACAGCTAGGATATTTGCAAAAGCAATAAATTGTTTAGATCCTGTTGATGGGAATCCCTGTAATAGATGTGAAATATGTGAGGGGATAAACAAAGGGACTTTACTTGACTTTATTGAAATAGATGCAGCTTCTAATAACAGGGTAGAAAATGCAAGGGATTTAATTGATACGGTATCAATTCCGCCTTCAAAGGCTAAATATAAAGTGTATATAATAGATGAGGTTCATATGCTTTCAACTCATGCTTTTAATGCCCTTTTAAAGACATTAGAGGAACCTCCTGAATATGCCATATTTATTTTAGCTACAACAGATCCCCAAAAGGTCCCTGTAACTATACTTTCAAGATGTCAAAGGTTTAATTTTAAAAGAATAAAAAATAGCGATATTAAAGAGAGATTAAAGCTTATATTAAACCAGTTAAACATTGAAGCAGAGGAAAAGGTTTTGGATCTTATTTCTTTTTACTCAGATGGGGCATTAAGAGATGCTTTGTCTTTGCTTGATCAATTAATATCCATGATAGATGGGAAACTTAATTATGAAGATGTTATATCTATACTAGGATTGACCTCAAGGGATAGTATATTTAAACTTGTGGACATGATGATTGAAAAGGATGTCCAAAATTCCCTTAAGTTTGTAGAAAATATTTTATTAGAAGGAAAAGATGTGAATAATTTTATAGAAGAGATAATATCTCATCTTAGAAATCTTCTTATGATAAAGGTTTCAAAGAACCCCTTTGAAATAATAGATGCAGGGGTCGATTATATAAATCAACTAAAGGTTCAGGCAGGAAAAATTTCAAGCGAAGAGATAATGAGGGGAATAAATATATTTATAGAGGCTGAAAACGATGCAAAAACCTTTATGCAGCCAAGAATTGCCCTTGAGATGGCTATTATTAAGTTTTGTAGGATAGAATATGATACTTCCATTGAAGTTATTTTAAATAGGTTAAACAGGCTTGAAGATATGATAAAGTCGGGAAATATAAGTATAAAAGAGGCTGTTAAAGAGAAAAAGGATTTGGAAAAAGAAAAGAAAATTGAAGAGGAAGAAGAAATTATAAATACTGATGTTACACTAGATGAAGCTAGGATAGCATGGCAGGATGTTTTAAATTATTTAAAGATTAATAAAAAAATGACCCTTGCCTCTTTGCTTAATCTAGGGGATATAACAGATGTAAAAAATGGAACAATAACCATTGTTTTTGAAGAAAAATACGCTTTTTCAAAGAGGAAAATTGAAGAGGGAGATAACAAAAAGTTTGTAGTTGAAGCTTTTTCTAAGGTTCTTAAAAAGCCAGTAAAAATAAAAATAGAGGTTGAAAATCAAAAAAATGATATAGAAGAAGTTATAGATAAGGCAAAAAAAATATTCGGTGAAGACTTAGTGGAAGTAGTTGATGAATAAGTTGCAAAGCTTGTAAAATTCATGTTATAATTTTTTACATCTGGTTTTAGCATATAATAGAATAGAGTAAATTAAGGAGGGTTTAATATGTTTAAAGGTGGAATGCCACCAATGGGGGGCGGACTTAATAATTTATTAAAGCAAGTTCAAAAGGTACAAAAGCAAATTGAAGAATATCAAGAAAAGTTAACCCAAAGAACTTTTGAAGCTTCTGCGGGTGGAGGCGCCGTAACTGCTGTAGTTAATGGAAAAAAACAGCTTCTTGAAATAAAGATTAAAAAGGAAGTTGTAGATCCAGAGGACATTGAAATGCTTCAAGATTTAATAATTGCTGCAGTTAATGAGGCTGCAAACAAGGCAGAAGAAACAATAACAAATGAAATGGCAAACCTTACAGGTGGTTTACAGATGCCGGGGCTTTTTTAATGTGAGGTGATTTTTTTGCTTTTTTATCCTCAATCCCTCTTAAAACTTATAGAGGAGTTTTCTAAATTTCCTGGAATTGGACCTAAAACAGCTCAAAGGCTTGCTTTTTATGTTTTAAACATGGATGAGAAGGAAGTTGAAGCTTTTTCAAAGGCTTTGCTTGATGTAAAAAAGAATATAAAGTATTGTTCGGTTTGTGGTAATTTAACAGATACGGATCCTTGTTTAATATGTAAAAACCAAGAAAGGGATAAAAGTATAATTTGCGTTGTTGAAGAACCAAAAGATGTAGTTGCCATGGAAAAAACAAGGGAGTTTTTTGGAATATATCATGTGCTTCATGGCGCCATATCTCCTCTTGGAGGGGTTGGGCCTGATGATATTAGAATAAAGGAACTTTTACAAAGAATAACGCCAGAGGTTAAAGAGGTAATTCTTGCAACAAACCCCAATGTTGAAGGTGAAGCAACGGCTATGTATATAGCAAGGCTTTTAAAACCTTTAGGGATAAAGGTTACAAGAATAGCCCATGGAATTCCGGTTGGTGGAGACTTAGAATATGCTGACGAAGTAACTTTAAGCAAAGCTTTAGAAGGAAGAAGGGAATTATAAAATACTGTTCTTTGTGTCTTCCTCAAAAAACTTTTTCAATTCCAATTAAACTCCTTCAAAAGAAAATAAAGTCGTTCAGAAAGGAAGAGTAAATTTAAAGCTCTTCCTTTTAGTATAATTTTAGGAGAATAGGAGAATAGGGGGTTAGGGTATTGAGTTTTTAGGATTTAAGTGATGGAGAATTATAGTTGATAAAATTATTAGTGTGCACTTGTTGAATGCCTCCTTTCAGGTAAGATTTTGGTGGTTAATTTAATTTTACCAGGCATCTAAAACGGGTGCATATTTTTTGTAAAAAAATATGCTGGGGTTATGGCCAACGTTTATTATAGAACCTATTTAAAGAATAAATTTTTTATGTTAAAATAATATTAAAGAGTTATATTTGCAGCAAACCTAATTTTAAAATAATCCCTGATTAATCCTTGAAATAACTTACATCACAATGTGTTTGAATAATTTTCCAAATACACAACTGCAACTTCGCTGCAAAATTATTATATTTTAAAAATTCTTAAAGGGCTTAGACATAAGCAAATATCTATATTTTTAAATTTTTAAAATTTAGGGTTTATATCGTCCCTATGAGGGAGGGAAACACTTCAAAATTATTGCCGAACTGCCTTGAATAATACTGGTTTATATCGTCCCTATGAGGGAGGGAAACGTGAATAACTTGTGCCACCAACTAATGTAGCATTTAGTTTATATCGTCCCTATGAGGGAGGGAAACTTTTCATAGCTTGCAAGGAGTATTGTATCAGTTTCTAAGTTTATATCGTCCCTATGAGGGAGGGAAACAACAATTTTGCTACTTCTTTAGCTGTTTGATATCCTGTTTATATCGTCCCTATGAGGGAGGGAAACTTTTAATTTTACTTTTTTATTTTTTAGCCCTGCCTCAGTTTATATCGTCCCTATGAGGGAGGGAAACCCGCTATTTTGTTGGCAAGTTTGTATTCTTCGTATTGTTTATATCGTCCCTATGAGGGAGGGAAACAATTAATATTGATTTTCAAACGTAATTGATAAGTTTTTTGTTTATATCGTCCCTATGAGGGAGGGAAACATGATGTCTAAATTCATGCAGCAATGTCATAACGCTAAGTTTATATCGTCCCTATGAGGGAGGGAAACTTTCTTTTTGAAGTTGTTGAACTCCCATAGCAATTGTGTTTATATCGTCCCTATGAGGGAGGGAAACCATCACGAGGTTAGCGAAGATGGAGAAATAGGTCCAGGTTTATATCGTCCCTATGAGGGAGGGAAGGGTTTTTGTTAAAAGGAAGAGTTTGTTTTGTTGTTTCATTTTATTAAATTTATAACGTAATGCAGCAAACTAAAGGGGTGTAGAATGAACTACACCCCTTTAACATTTTTAAATATTAATATGTTCACCTTTGATGATTTTTAAGGGATTTTATGAGATTAAGACATGGATAATCAAGTCAATCTATAAATTTTAAGACGTTAACATATCTGTTTGAATAATAAACATTAATAATTCCTATTAGATTGGATAGAATCTATATCATAGTGTAAAGTTATATTTATTAGCATATGCCAAAATTAAAGATTAAATGAAAATAAGTGAGATAGAAAAAGAAAATTGCTAGTAACGGATTTATATACCCTATATCGGTATTTGTGTTTAGCTTTATGAATTAAATATAATGAATATGTCGAAGGGAGGGATTTGCGTGTTCAAAAAGATTTTTTATTATCCATCTAAAAATCTTGTTAAGGTTATTCCTTTAGCCTTATTGCTAGGATTTTTAATTGGGTTGAAATTTGATTTGAATTTTATGAAAAACTATATTTTAATATTTACTATATTTATGATTTACCCTACAATGATTGGATTTAACTATAAAAGCGCCTTTGATTTATCTCATTTAAAATTAGTTTTATTGTCTTTAATCATTAATTTTTTAATTATACCTGTTGTTGCATATATAATAGGAATTACATTGTTTAAAAATAACATGGATATGTTTGCTGGACTTGCAATAGCATCGCTTCTTCCAACAAGTGGAATGACAATCTCTTGGACCATGATAAACAAGGGAAATGTATCAGCAGCTGTAAAAATAACTGCCCTTAGCTTATTTGTTGGCTCTTTAGTTGCACCTTGGTATTTATTTGTAATGGTTGGCCAGTATATTCCTATTGATATCGTAAAGACTTTTATTACAATCATTCAGGTTGTTATAATACCATTAATTTTAGGGGATTTGACCTATAGGATAATTACTAAAAAATATTCAAAAGAGGAATATGATAAAAAAATAAAGCCTATACTTCCAGCTATAAGCATATGGTTTCTTCTTGGTATAGTGTTTATAAGCATTGGAATGAAAGCAAAGGTTATAATATCAAAGCCAAATTTAATTTTGTGGGCATTACTTGTTCTTATTGTATTTTATTTAATAAATTATACAATAAGTGTAGTTTTAGGAAAAATATTTTTAAATAAAGAGGATGCTATAGCATTAGTTTATAGCACAGTTATGCGTAATTTATCTTTAGCTCTTGGAATTGCGGCATCAAATTTTGGAGCTAAGGCTGCACTTATTGTTACATTGGCATTTGTCCTCCAAGTTCAAAGTGCATCTTGGTTTGGAAAGTATTTTGTAAATAATTTGTTTAAAAATTAAAAAGTGTTTTAAAAACCTTCTTTTGGTTTAACCAAAAGAAGGTTTTTTTATGTGAAATTTTGGGAATAATATTTAAAAAAAGGAGGTGCATACAATGGAATTTAATCTAAATCTTACCAAAAAGTTAAGTTCTTTAAGGGAGCTTAAGAATAAAAACAACGAAAAGGATTTACTTAAAGAACAATTTAAAGAAGCAGTTTTAGAGCTTGAATTTGTGAGAAATTACATAAATTACGTAGATGATCCTGATCTTATAGAATATGCTATATATGCAGAAAAGGCTCTTCAAAAAAGAATAGCATATATTTTAAAAAAGTTAAGGGAATAAGTTTGTTTTTTTTTAGTATAAATGTTTTAGGGGGGATATTTATGAGTTTAAATTTTGATAGCAGTATGTTTTATTACTTAATAGTAATTGCTTTTTTATTTGTTTTAATTATCTCTATGAAATTAAAAAATCTTTTAATTTTTAGGTTGATACTAAAAACCGCTATTGGAGGAGTATTTATATTTATTTTAAATCTAGTTTTAAATTCTTTTGGTTTTTCTATACCCTTGAACTTGATTACCTCCTTTTTTATGGGAGTTTTAGGCCTTCCGGGATTAGCATTAATCTTATTAATTAAGTATGTAATTTACCCATTATAGGGCAAAAAATTTTTAAGCCCTATTTTTATTTTTTTGCAGTTGTGGTAAACTGTTTATAGGTAAAAAAATTCCTATACAAGGAAAAAAAGACAATTAATAATTTCTCTGTCATTGACTTTAAAAATTAGGTCTGTTACAATCGTACTTAATAGGGTGTTTTATTTAAAATTGTTTTGCTTTTCTAGTTTAAAATTTCTTGTTATTGTTAACAATTATTATTGTTATATTTTTTAAATTGAAGGGAGGAAATAAAATGGGTAAGCTTGTTGAAATCCGTTGGCATGGCCGCGGAGGACAAGGTGCTAAGACAGCTTCATTACTTCTTGCAGAGGTTGCTTTTAATACAGGAAAGTATGTTCAAGGATTCCCAGAATATGGTCCAGAAAGAATGGGTGCTCCAATAACTGCATATAACAGAATAAGCGATGAGCCAATAACAATTCACAGCAATATTTATGAACCAGATTACGTTGTAGTTGTTGACGAAACTCTTATTAAATCCGTTCCTGTTACAGCTGGATTAAAAGAAGGTGGAGCAGTTATAGTAAATACTTCAAAATCACCAGAAGAAATTAAAAAAGAATTAAACTTCAACGGAAGAGTTTACACTATTGATGCAAGAAAAATATCAGAAGAAACTTTAGGAGCATATTTCCCAAATACTCCAATGCTTGCTGCTGTTGTAAAAATAACTGGAGTAGTTCCAGTTGATGTGTTCTTAAGCAGCATAGAAGATTCATTTAAGCATAAATTTGCAAACAAGCCACATGTTGTTCCAAAGAATATGGAAGCTGTAAAGAGAGCTCTTGAGGAGGTGAAGGGAAATGAATAATAGAAAGATGAATATAACAAATGAAACTACTTGGAGAGAAACTACACCAGGTGGAGTTATATTAGATGCTGGTAATGCTGAAGATTTTAAAACTGGTGACTGGAGAGCAATGAGACCTGTATGGTATGAAGATAAATGTAAACACTGCTTACTTTGCTGGGTAGTATGTCCTGATAATTCAATACTTGTAGAAGATGGAAAAATAAAGGGATTTGACTATGATCATTGCAAGGGATGCGGAGTTTGTACAAAGCAATGCAAGTTTGGAGCTCTTGATTTTGTTCCAGAAGAATAATGAGGGGAGGAAGGAAAATGGCAAAGAGAGTTAGTTTAAGCGGTAATGAAGCAGTGGCATTTGGTATGAAACAAATTAATCCAGATGTTGTTGCTGCTTTCCCTATAACACCATCAACAGAAGTTCCACAATACTTCTCACAATTTGTTGCAAATGGTGAAGTTGATACAGAATTCGTAGCTGTTGAATCAGAACATAGTGCTATGTCAGCATGCATTGGTGCTGCTGCAGCAGGTGGAAGAGTTATGACTGCAACAGCATCAGCAGGACTTGCACTTATGTGGGAAATGCTTTATGTTGGTGCTTCAATGAGACTTCCAATGGTTCTTGCAGTAACAAACAGAGCATTATCAGGACCAATTAATATACATAACGATCATTCAGATACTATGGGTGCAAGAGATTCAGGATGGATTCAGCTTTACAGTGAATCAGCACAGGAAGCATATGATAACCTAATTCAAGCTGTTAAAATAGGAGAACACAAAGATGTTCAACTTCCTGTTATGGTTTGCTACGATGGATTTATAACAAGCCATGCTGTAGAAAATCTTGAAATGCTTGATGATGAAGATGTTAAAAAATTTGTTGGAGAAAAGAGAATAGCTCCATTTGCATTACTTGGCCAAGATCCAGTGTCAATGGGACCACTAGATCTTCCAAATCACTATTTTGAACACAAAAGACTTCAAGCAGAAGCTATGAAAAATGCAAAGAAGGTAATACTTGAAGTTGCTGCAGAATATGAAAAGTTAACAGGAAGAAAGTATGGATTCTTTGAAGAATATAAGATGGAAGATGCAGAAGTTGCAATTGTAGTTATTAACTCAACAGCAGGAACAGCAAAGCACGTTGTTGATACTTTAAGGGCACAAGGCAAAAAGGTAGGTCTTATAAAGATTAGAGTATTTAGACCATTCCCAGCTGAAGAGCTTGCTGATGCTTTAAGAAACGTTAAGGCTGTTGCTGTAATGGATAAGGCTGATAGCTTCTCAGCAGCAGGAGGTCCATTATTTGCTGAAGTTAGAAGCGCTATGTATGGTAGAGTAGATGGAAAGATAGTTATAAATTACATATATGGTCTTGGCGGAAGAGACGTTACAACAGCTCAAATTGAAAAGGTTTATGCTGACCTATTCAATGCTATTGAAACAGGAAAATATGAAGTTTACAACTACTTAGGGGTAAGAGAATAGGAGGTGTCTTTATGCCAAATTTGAAGGAGCTTTCTAAGAAGAAGGTAAGGCTTACTGGTGGACATAGAATGTGCGCAGGTTGCGGTGCGCCAATGGTTGTTAATTGGATTTTAAAGGCTTTAGATGATGATGTAAGAGCGGTTATTTCAAATGCTACAGGATGTCTTGAAGTTTCAACATGTCTTTATCCATATACTTCATGGAAGGATTCTTGGATACACACAGCTTTTGAAAATGCTGCAGCTACAATAAGCGGTGCTGAAGCTGCTTTTAAAGCTATGAAAAGAAAAGGGCATATAGATGGAAAGTATAAATTCATAGCTTTTGGTGGTGACGGTGGAACATACGATATAGGTTTACAATCTCTTTCTGGAGCTATGGAAAGAGGACATGACATGCTTTATGTATGCTATGACAATGGAGCATACATGAATACAGGTATTCAAAGGTCATCAGCAACTCCATATGGAGCTGATACTACAACTTCACCAGCAGGAAAAGTAAAGCCAGGTAAAGAACAATTTAGAAAAGATTTAACTGAAATTATGGTTGCACACCACCTTCCATATGTTGCTCAAACTGTTCCTGTAATTCCTGGAACTCCATATATGTTTGACCTTTATAATAAAGCAGAAAAAGCATTTAGCATAGAAGGACCAAAGTTTATGAATGTTTTAACTCCATGTCCAAGAGGATGGAGAATAGATACTGCAACAGAACTTGAAGTTGTAAAACTTGCTGTTGAAACTTGCTTCTGGCCACTTTATGAAGTTGAAAACGGAGTTTACAAGATAAACTATATACCAAAGGAAAAGAAACCAATAACAGAGTGGCTAAAAGCACAAGGAAGATTTAAACATCTGTTAAAACCAGAAAATGAACATATAGTTCAAAAGATACAAGAAGAAGTAGACAGAAGATGGGAAAGACTTTTGTATCTTGCAGGAGTTAAGTAATAAGCTTCGGGCGAAAGCCCGAAGCTTTTTTATTTTAAAATTCAAGAAAATTATTAAATTTTTGAAAAATAAGCAGGAAATAAATTGCTTAAACAAAAATATAATTAACTAGAAAATAAAATTATGGGAGGGGTTTTATGAAAAAGAAGGGGCTTCCTGATGGTGCCTATGGCCTTAAGGAAGGACAAAAGTATGTTCCTTATGTTCCATCAGAAAAGGTTATGCCGGAGTTTACAGCGTTATCTATTTTTCTTGGTGTTATTTTATCTATAATATTTGGAGCTGCCAATGCATATCTTGGACTTAAAGTTGGTATGACAATTTCAGCATCAATTCCTGCGGCAGTAATTTCTATGGCTATAGTAAGGGTTGTTTTAAAAAGAAAGTCAATTCTTGAAAATAATATGGTTCAAACCATTGCTTCAGCAGGTGAATCTTTAGCTGCAGGTGCTATCTTTACACTTCCTGCTTTGTTTTTGTGGGGAGAAAATCCAGATGCCCTTTTGATGGGAATTATAACCTTTGTTGGTGGTGCTCTTGGAGTTCTTTTTATGATTCCAATAAGAAGATATTTGATAGTAAAGGAACATGGAAAGTTACCATATCCAGAGGGAATAGCATGTGCTGAAGTTTTAGTTGCAGGAGAAGAAGGTGGAACAGGAGCAAAATACATTTTTATGGGTGGACTTGTAGGACTTGTTTATAAATTTTTAGGAGATGGCTTAAAATTGTTTCCTACAGAAATAGAATGGGAGATTAAAGGATATGAAGGTGCTGCAATTGGGGCAGATGTTTATCCAGCTTTACTTGGAGTTGGATTTATAGTAGGTCCTAGAATTTCTGCTTACATGCTTGGCGGAGCAATTCTTGCATGGCTTGCATTTATTCCAATTATAACATTCTTTGGACATTACATTAAAGATCCGATTTTTCCAGCAACAGTTCCAATTTCAGAGCTTGGTTATTGGGGGATTTGGAGTAAATATATAAGATACATTGGTGCAGGTGCAGTTGCAACTGGTGGAATAATAAGCTTAATTAAAGCTTTACCAACAATAATTAACTCCTTTAAAGATGCTATAAAAGGTTTTGGAGTAAAGGCTGAAGGAAAGATAGAAAGGGTAGATAGTGATCTTAATGTTAAATGGATAATTGGTGGCGTTGTTGTTCTTATTGTATTAATGGCAGTTTTACCACAAATTCCTGTGGGAGTTTTAGGAGCAATTTTAATTGCTATATTTGGATTTTTCTTTGTAACAGTTTCATCAAGAATAGTTGGACTTGTTGGAAGTTCATCTAACCCAGTTTCAGGTATGACAATTGCTACACTATTGATTACAACAGTTATATTAAAATCTGCAGGTTATTCAGGAAAAACTGGAATGATAGCAGCTTTAATAATTGGTGCGGTGATTTGTACGGCGGCAGCAATTGCAGGGGATACCTCACAGGATTTAAAAACAGGATATCTTGTTGGAGCAACTCCATGGAAGCAACAGGTAGGAGAAATAATAGGTGTTCTTGCTTCATCAATAGTAATAGGATTTATATTGATTATGCTTAATAAGGCATATACGTTTGGCTCTAAAGAGCTTGGTGCACCTCAAGCTACTTTAATGAAGCTTGTTATAGAAGGTATTATGAATGGTAACTTGCCATGGAATTTAGTATTTATGGGAGTTGCAACATCAGTAATGCTTGAACTCCTTGGAATACCAGCTCTTCCAGTTGCAATAGGACTTTATCTTCCAATTCATCTTTCAACACCAATTATGGTTGGTGGAATTATAAGGGGAATCGTTGATAAAAAAGAAAAAAGAGAAGATGTTTTAAAGGAAAAAGTAGAGGTTGGAGTTTTATATTCATCAGGACTTATAGCAGGGGAAGGCCTTATGGGAGTAATTCTTGCAGTGTTTGCATATGCTAATATTGATTTAGCATTAAAGAATATGCCTATAGGACAGTGGGGAGCTTTAATTTTATTCCTTTTAGTTGCATGGACTTTATGGATTTATGTGGATAAGGCAGGCAAAACAACTATTTTAAAAGATAAAACTTTAAGTGAATAAAAGGGCGGCATTTTGCCGCCTAATTTTTAAGAAAGGGGAATTATTGTGGTAAAGTATTTATTATATGTATTTTTAGTTGCAATAATAACTATGATTCTTACATATATAGGTTATCTAAAGGATGCTCAGCTTTCTAGAGAACTTTTAAATGTTCTTTATATAAAGTCAAGGAGGAAAATAATTGATTATTTAAATAAAAACAAAAAAGCTGACGTTATAGAGCTTCAAAAAATTATAAAAGACGTTAAAGGGAAGGTGTTTTGGAGCAGAAAACAAGTTAAAATAAATCAGCCCGAGAAGTTTATTGAATTATTAATAGATGATTTATACAAAAAGGATATAATAGATATTGAATTTAAAAGAGGAAGAAAAATAGTAAGCCTTAAAAATTATGAATAAAATATTGAAATGTGGAAAACATAAATACTGGTTAACATATCAACTAAACCTGGTATATCTTTAGTAGAATTTTAAAGATTAATTAAGAAAAACAAAGAAAATTAAACATAAACTCTAACAATCGATTTTTATGCATATGAATATACAAACAAACCGTGCTAATATATAACATGTCGTCGCGAGGGCGACGGTGAATGACCTTTGAAAACTGAACAGTGGCGAAGCGACCAGCATATAAATAGGAGTTAGGATTTAAACATAAGAGTTTGATCCTGGCTCAGGACGAACGCTGGCGGCGTGCCTAACACATGCAAGTCGAGCGGAGAGGCGAGGGGGTTTACTCTGAGCCTCTTAGCGGCGGACGGGTGAGTAACACGTGGGTAACCTACCCCAAGGAGGGGGATAACAGGTCGAAAGGCCTGCTAATACCGCATAAAGCTACTGGGGCGCATGCTTTGGTAGCCAAAGGAGCGATAGCTCCGCCTTGGGATGGGCCCGCGGCCCATTAGCTAGTTGGTGAGGTAACGGCTCACCAAGG